>CAXCDZ010000032.1:0-9248 GCA_963981525.1 uncultured bacterium
AATCTCGTCTACTCCACCCTCTTTGTAGTCACGGCGGAACATCGCAATAATCGTGTCAGGATTGAGATGGAGAGAACGCGCGTAGTTGCGGAGATATCCTTTGGTGGTGGTGGGAGAAGGAAGAGCGGTAAAGACAGAGTTTTCAAGAGCCGTGAGATACTCTGGTTTGACTTTGATTTTGCGGGCAATATCATCAATGGAGAGTTCTTTGAGTTGACGCTTATCTTTGAGGAGTTCTCCTGCCGTTTTCATATTATATTCCCAATGAGAACTGACTTTTTTGGGCTACTTTTCGGGCCTGAAGGCTCGAGTCCTATAAGGTCAGGCCTCACTGGCTTCTCTGGCGGTAAATTGATCAGGGCTAGTGATGAGGACTGCGCGAGGTTTGACTCCATCTGGAGGACCAATGATACCTGCTTTTTCGAGTTGATCCATGATCTTGGCTGATCTGTTATAACCGATGCTCATCCTGCGCTGGAGATAGCTAGTCGAGGCTTTGCCTGCCGCACAAACCACTCCGACTGCATCCATAAATAAGGCATCTCGCTCCTGTCCTGAGAGAGTGTCACCTTCTGGTTTGAGGTATTTTTCGGTAACTTCCTGCTCGTACTCGACAGCAACTGGCGCTGATTTTTTGAGGTAGTCGATGAGGGCTTTGATTTCTTTGTTGGTAACATAAGTGCCCTGGATACGGGTGGGGAGTGGACGATCAGGTGGGACATAGAGCATGTCACCTTTGCCTAGTAATTTTTCTGCTCCGGGAGTATCGATGATGACTCGAGAGTCGATCATGGAGGTGACGTTAAAGGCAATCCGAGTGGGGATATTGGCTTTGATCAGACCTGTGATGACGTTGACAGAAGGACGCTGGGTGGCGATGACTAGATGGATACCTGTGGCGCGTGCCATCTGGGCCAAGCGAACAATCAAGTCCTCGACCTTACTAGGGGCAGTGAGCATGATGTCTGCGAGCTCATCGATGATGATGATGAGATAGTTCATGGCGGTAAAGCCAGAGAGATCGTTGTACTCCTCGATATTACGAGCACCAACCTCGACGAACATTTTGTATCTCTTGTCCATTTCTTTGACTGCCCACTGGAGAGCAGCAATGACTCGGTCGGAATCTGTGATGACAGGAGTCATTAGATGAGGGATGCCATTGTAGCCTGTAAGCTCAACTCTTTTGGGGTCGATCAAGATTAGTTTGAGCTCGGCAGGTGAGTTGCGATAGAGAAGTGTGGTGATGATGGTGTTGATACAGACTGATTTACCAGATCCTGTTGCACCGGCAATAAGGACGTGAGGCATTTTTTTGATATCAGCCATGATGGGAATGCCCTCTACTCCGAGACCCAGTCCGACGGATAGCTTGGACTTGGTTTTTTTGAGTTCTTTGTGGGAGAGAACCTCGTGGAGAGTAACAAACTCGGCGGAACGATTGGGGATCTCTAACCCTACTAGGTTACGACCTGGAATGGGTGCCTCGATCCTAATCTGACCAGTGGGGGCGGCGAGGGCGAGGGCGAGATCAGTCTGGAGAGCTTTGATTTTGCTGAGTTTGGTACCCTCCTTGATCTTGATTGCGTACTGGGTGACGGCAGGGCCACCGTTGACTTCGGCAACTCGAGCGCGAATCCCGAATGAGTCTAGTGTTCTCTCGATAATGTGAGCTGATTCTTTGATGTCACCACGATCAGCTTTGGCACCCTTTTCGGCAGAAAGAATAGAGAGGGGTGGATATTTCCAGATAGTGGTGTTGCCGTCTTTGTTGGAGACGAGAGTTGACTCAAAGGAGTCATCTTTGGTAGATGAGTTTGCTTTTGTGGTATCAGGCAACTTTTTGTTTAACTTGAGATCGGGCTCGGAAGACGTGATGTTTTTGGAGATGTTGATCTTGGTGTCAGCGGAGAAGGAGTCTTTGGTTTTGATCGAAGAGAAAGAGTTGCGTAAACGAGCAAATGCATCGGCAATAAAGAGAAGAAATTCTTCTAGAGGAGTGTTGGTCATGATCATGAGTCCGATCAGGATAACGCCAAAATAGACGGCACCAGAGCCAAAGCCAGTGAGGAGGAAGGCAAGACTAGCGTATGCCTCGTACCCCAATGTGCCAGCTTGGGTGAGCCCAAGAGAGCCTGCAAAAATAAGGAGTCCACCTAGAAAGAGTGAGGGTGAGGTCAGTGCCCATTTGAGCTGAGTCATTAAGAGAGCGAGTGAGGTGAGGAGGAATGGCAACATGAGTGCGGTCCAGCCGAACGCGAGAGAGAGGATGATGTAGACTCGCTCAAGAAAGACTCCTTGCCTGGTAAAGGAAAGAAGGGTGATAAGTCCAAGGAGAAGAAAAATGACCGAGACCACGGAGTAAATAATCTCTTTTTTGAGCTTGATTTTGAATGGTTTTTTGCGACGACCGCGTCTACGTGCCATATTGTTTTTCTATTAACTATATTTATATTGTATTTGACCCCGCCGCTCGCGAGCATCGGGGTTTCGGACTGAGCAAGCTCAGTCCTTAATTATAACTGGGATGACCACAGGGTTTTTGCTGATTTTTTTGATAAACAGCCTACCAACCTCTTTGGCAATCTTATCTTTACTATACAGCTTGTCTTGAGTTAAGTCTTCTAGACTGAGTGACTTAAGTAGAGCTGACTTGATCTCAGTCATCATTCCGGAATCGAGATACTTAGTGATACCCTTGGGAATAAGATCAATCTCAAAACCACTACCATCTGCACTAATAGTAATAACTGTGACCACCACACCTTCCTGGAACATTATTTGTCTATCTTGGATAGGCTTGTCGGTGTGGGTGATCTCGCCTGACTCAACATAGACTGTCTTGACTTCGACTGGGTCACCGAGTGAGACTACCCCACCCTGACTAATGACGATCTGCTTGTTTTCTGGCATAAGAATCTGATTGTCTGTGAGTCCCATCTGACGAGCTAACCTAGCGTACTGAATCATGTGTCTGTGTGTACCGCCAGTGCCGATGACATACTTGGGCTTGGTCATAGCCATAAGCATCATGAGTTCTGTGCTACTAGCGTGACCAGAGACATGCAGATCATCTGAGATATCAGAGTATGAGACGGTGATACCGCGCTGTGAGAGCATGTCGATGACGCGGTAGACGTTGTTCTCGTTACCTGGAATGGGATCTGAGGAGAAGATAACCTTGTCATCAGGATCGAGCGTAATTGCCCAGTGATCCCCGGTGGCGATCTTGTCCAAGCTACTTCCCAGCTGACCCTGACTCCCTGCGACGATGAGACACTGCTCATTTTTGGGTAGTGAGTTGATTTTTTTCTTATCAATCACGAGGCGAGGAGGGATCTTGAGGAAGCCTAGGGTAGTAGCGACTCTAACGTTTCGCTCGATTGAGAAACCAATGAATGCTACCTTGCGCTTGTTGCGCTTGGCCACCCAGAGAGCTTGCTGGATTCTACTAATACTACTGCTCATGGCAGTAATAACGACACGATTATCGACGTCACGAAACTCCCGCTCAAAAGAGTCCTCGATGATTGCTTCGGAGTGTGAGTGGCCGGGCTTTTCGCTGCGCAAACAGTCTGACATAAGAAGAGTTACTCCTTCGGCACCTGCTTTGGTGATGGACTGGATGTCAGGCAGATCCTGACCAACTGGAGTCCAGTCGAACTTAAAGTCTGAACCGTGATAGACGTTGCCATGAGGAGTCTTGATCACGAGATGTTTGGTGTCGGGGATGGAGTGGGTGACTGGAATCATCTTGACCTCAAATACTCCAAGCTGGATGGGTTGCCTGTCACCGACCACATTAATTATGTTGGGGTTGATATGAAATTCCTTGAATTTTTCTTTGATGAGGCCTGCAGGCAACTTGCTTGCGTAGATTGGGATCCCCTCTCCCAGCTGAGGGATAATATAGGGAAAGCCACCGATGTGATCCTCGTGACCATGAGTGACGACGAAGCCTCTGATCATGTGCTCCTTACCCTTGAGATAGGTGATGTCGGGGATGGGGAGGTCGACGCCTGAGACTCCCTCGTCGGGGAAGCCGAGTCCGCAGTCAACAATGAGAATGTCTGAGTCTGACTCGTAGACGAACATGTTGTCGTGGACGTTGGGGAGGCCTCCGAGGGGAGTGATTTTGATAGTGTTGTTCATTTGGTTAGTTTCTAGTTCTTTGTTATTAGTTCTTGGTATTAGTATAACAGGCGAGTTACCAGGTGATGGGAGGAGTGCCATGTGAGTCTAAATATGCATTACACTGGGAGAATGGGCGAGAACCAAAAAATCCACGATATGAGGAGAGTGGCGAGGGGTGAGGAGAGCGGATTACGAGATGTTTGGAGTCGTCGATGGCCTCACCTTTTCTCTGAGCCGATGCTCCCCAGAGGATAAAAGCTAGGTTCTCCTGCTGATCTGAGAGTGTTTTGATCACGGTGTCGGTGAATTGTTCCCAACCTGCTTTTTTGTGAGAGTTGGGCTCGTGATCTCTGACTGTGAGGGTTGAGTTGATCAGTAAGACACCCTGCTTAGCCCAATCAGTGAGATCTCCGTTTGGAGAGTGGGATTCACTGCCCATATCAGTCTGGATTTCTTTGTATATATTGCGTAGTGAAGGGGGGATCTTAACTCCCTCAGATACCGAGAAGCAGAGGCCGTTAGCTTGATCTGGCCAGTGATATGGATCTTGACCTAGGATCACGACACGAACATCATTAAATGGGGTGAGCTCGAAGGCGCGGAAGATGTGCTTGGGTGGTGGGTAGACCGTGGCCTGCTGATACTCCTTTTTCACGAAATTCGTGAGCTCCAAGAAGTAATCTTTGGCAAATTCTGGCTCGAGTGCCTTTTGCCAGCTGGGTTCTATACAGACGTGCATCTTTTTAATCTATGAATTGAAAAGTTTTTTGCCAGGTTTGTGTGTCATCACCCATGATGGCATATTGGCCGATAGAGAAGAAGGCAAATTTGGTTGGGTAGTTAGGATCCATCATAAAATATGCTTGTCCACCGTATGCGGCGTATGGCTGGGGACACTTTTTGCCTTCTTCGGCGAGGATCTCCATGTTGATATCGCTATTTCCCATACTGGGTAGTTTGATGCGGGCGATTATATTCGGCGAAGATGTTGAGATTGTAGCGATACAATTTGTCAAAGAATATCCTTCTAGAATTGTCTTGTTGATGGCGTCGATTAGAGTGTCTGTGGGGTCTTTGTCAAAAACTTCAACGTATTGTCCTGTGTTAAGGTTGTGGGCGGCATTGTAAACGTAAACTTTACTACTTACCTCCTCGGAGGTGTACGATTCATCACCAAACTCTGACGCATAGAAGAAGGTAATGCCAAGTTCCTCGGAAATGAAACGGGTGGAGCCAGGGGGTGGGGAAGGGAGGAGCGTATTGTTGGTTTCAGTGAACTGGAAGGTGGAGAGGATTTGGGTGAGAGTATGATCTAGATATGTGCGTGATTGTTCGTTGTCAGGACAACCTGCAGATACGAAAATCCCATTCATATTGCCTACATCGATTGTGCCATGACCAATAAGATTGTATTGTCCAGCAGTGAGATTCTCTGTATTAGGAGTTGTGCTAGAAATATATACCCCTTGTGAATGTGAATAGACAAGTTTGTGTAGCTTGTTAGGGAAAAATGGCCCGAATCCATCTGGGTTGATCATTAGATTGATAGAGCAACCAAGGTCGTCGTTGGTAAGCTGGAGAGTGCTGTGAGTTGTCCAAGATAAGGGATCAAGATTAGTCTGTAAGTTATCTACAATAGAATAACCTGGAGGGTGTTTAAAGGAAAAATCAAATATCGGATTACTGTAAGTCTGCCAATCAGCAGTGGGATCGGCTGAGGCGGAAGGTGGGGTAGAGACGGTCGGTTGAGGTTGGGTAGTGAGGGTTGGGGTGCGAGATTGCGAGTAAAAGTAGGCAGCAGCGGCAGTGGTGATGATTAGGAGGACTGCCATGATTGCGATGAGGGGGGATTTTTTTGGTTGAGTTGGCTCAACGGGGGCAACAATAGGTTCTGATGAATTGGGAGGAACTGGAGGGGCTATAGCTTGCGCAACTGGTTGGGTTGGCTGTGCTGGTTGTGGTGTGTTCATGTGGCCTTTCTGGTTAGTTGGTAATCTAGTTAAGCTGTAGTAGATCTAATATTTGAGAAGTTTGAGATTGAATAGCGGGGGAGATCGAGTCGGATTTGCTAGTTATTAGATACCAATAATTATCTTTTGCAAATAAATAATATTTTTGTGTTGGATTGTACATCCCTCCAGAAAAAGTTAACTCCTTAACAGATAATCCCCACTTCTGCGTGTCAGTAACAGAAGCTACCTGAATAATAAAATCTGAATCATTGTTCTTAGCTTTTTCTACTTCTAAATGTTGTTGGATCTCGGATAATAAGATGGTTGTGGTTTTGCTACCCGAATCAAGACCGCATGAGACTGACACCATACCAGAAATATATCCACTTGCCTCTTCTGGGTTACGATGGATTAATTGATATAATTTTCCCTCCCACAAACCGAATGGTTGTGCTTCGTGTTGTTCCATGGTCCACTGGCGATTGTCTTCATCGGCGATAATTGGAGGAGTTGGAATTGAGGTGTTACAATCTTGAGTATGTTGATAGGTCCATCCGTTTGGAAGAGTTGATGTTATCTGATCAGTGAACTGAAAAGTGGAGAGAATTTGGGTAAATTCGTCCTGCAAAGATTGTTGTTCTTGTTGCGTAAATGAGACAGGGTAAGTTAGTCTAACTGAATGTACGATGTTGTTAATTTGAAACACCCCCATCGTGTTGGCTGAGTTTGAGATTCCAATTGTTTTGATGCCATTATCGATTTTTTCGAATTGAAAAAGATCATGTCCACCTACAATTACTTCTTTGCCTTCATATGTTTGACCTTGCCCACCGATACCATCCATATTTAAATGCATGCGAATATTGGCTTCACCTTTCGATAAACTAATCTGAATATTAACAATATTACCAAGTAAATTTATACCGGGAGTTTCTGTAAATTGCCATAATTGAGAGTGACGAAATGATATGTTGTTGTTTGGATCTGTATATGTTTGCCAGTTGGTCGTGGGATCTGCTGAGGCGGTGGGGGTGCCCACGCTGCTCGCGAGCGGCGGGGTCTCCGCTTCGCTACGAGGGCGAGCTTGAAGGAAGAAATAAATAGTGGCTCCGAGGGCGAGAACAAGAAAAGCAGACAATATAAATACGAGTGGGGATTTTTTTGGCATAGTTGGTTCTATTGGAACGACTATTGGCTCTGGTGGGGTGGGGGGAACTGCGGGAGCTATGATTGGTTCAGCTTGTTGAGTTGGTTGTACTGGTTGTGGTGTGGTCATGTGGCCTTTCTGATTTATGAGATTGATTTGATTATGGCATGAAATAGAGATCAGTGATAGTGAACAGTGATGCCTACGACTTGAATTGTGGTTTTATCTGAATGAACGATGTATAGACCCCTATATTTACGGTCTAGTCGAAAGCTGTAGTAGTTCATGTGCTTGGGTTCGAGCAATTCTACATTGAGTCCAGGATGTTGTGGGTTGGTGGCAAGCAGTGCGATTGCTTTGGCGTATTTTTTGACCAGATTGTGCTTTGTTACTTTGGATTGGAGTTTTGGGGTCAAGGGCAGAACTGTATACATAGGTTACTTAGAGGTTGTGGAGGTTTTGCTGAAGTAGCTAGAATCATTGATCCCCTCTTCGAGATCTTTAAGAAATGCCTCTGAGTATAGGCCGGTTGCGCGAAAACTACTCATAACCTCATCTCCATTTTTGGTGGGGGGAGATGCTAGTGGAATAGTCGTGGCTTGGGTGATAGCGGATGGATTGCCTTTGAGAAAGCGGAAAATCGAGCGAACAAACTCGCTACGATTGGCAAAGCCATGCTCCTCAACTAAGCCATCGATAAAACTGACCTGATCTGCTGGGAGGGAGATGTTGATTGTGCTCATAAGTGAATATTAGCAAACTTTGGCAAGGTTTGTCAAGTTTAGCAAGTCTCTTTGATTAGTTGGTAAGTGTTTCTATTATTGCATCCATTTCTTGAATGACTGCATAATCATAATTCTTGGGTGCTTGATAGCTGATGGGGATCATTGTGACCCAGTTTCCGTCGTCGTTAGAATAAACAGTCCAACTGGCGGTAGTATCGCGAATAACAGGCTCAACTAATCTGCGCATGATTGTTGATTGCCCAATGGTTGTGAATTCGCCCTCACAGAATGAAGCCATCATTGGAGCACCATCCCTATTTTGATCATCAAAAATGCAGATTCCAGGACCAAAAGCATCTGGCCAGTTTGCAATAATTTTGTATTCTCCCTTGGTAAGGGTGAGTCTATGCCCTCCGTCATTATTAAACTCTACTGACCAGTCTTGTGGATAGCTAATTGTATAGTTGGGGGAGGTGTTGGAGTATTCTTCCCATGTAGAAATGGTGGTGGCCAGATCAGTGAACTGGAAAGTGGAGAGAATTTGAGTGAAAGTATCAATATATTCACTACCTTTTATCTCTATGTGTATATATTGATCACCTGAAGGGATAGTAGCTTTAGTTCTTTCTCCTGGACCTGGATATAAACTTTCGCCAACAAAAGTGCTTTTACACATCATCGCTTTGGTATCACCAACCAGAATTGATGATTCTACCCCGCGCCAAGATTCTGTAGTCTGACAATTACCTGCGTATTCTGTTGTCGTAATTGTTATCGTATGATCTTCCCCCTGGGTGTCGCACTGATACGCTGGATCGGTGGTGGGGGTATCCTCTGACAATGTGTAAATGACAAACCTTTCGCTACGAAGACCCTTAGAAGGACATAGAACTTGCTTTAGATTATCGTCAGGCTGATATTGTAGTGTGAAGTTATGTGTTTTGTCTGTATAAGTCTGCCAATCAGCCGTGGGATCCGCCGACGCTGAAGCTATGGCGGCCGCAGTCGGTTGGGGCTGGGCGACAGGGGTTGACTGGCGAGACTGGAGGAAGAAGTAAGCTGCGGTGCCGATGGCGAGAACGAGGAGTGCAGAGAGGATAAATATGAGGGGGGATTTTTTTGGAGAAGGTTCCAGTAGAGACTCTCCTGTCGAAGAGAGTCCCTGGGAAGCAGGAGCTATGATGGGTGGTTTTGTTGGCTTTTCATCCATATTAGTAGGCTTTCATGTATTGTTTGTAATTATCCTGATTGACAACCACGGCATCGGTCTTGCCCTCCACGCCTTCGCGG
>CAXCDZ010000033.1:0-8759 GCA_963981525.1 uncultured bacterium
AGTTTGGCTCTAGCTCCACCAGCGATCTCGCCGCCTTCTTGGGCATCCTGCTTGAGTTTGGTGTAACCCTGAGAGTCCTCTGTGCGATGGATTTCGGTGGTGGCGCGCTCACCAAGCATGGTAAAGATGAGCTCGAGATCATCCATGTGATCGCGAAGATTGTGATGCTTAAGTCCCTTGATTTTCTTATACTCGGACGGGGTCACGCCAAAAGTAGCTTTGCTGATCTCGGCAGTGAGTATCTGGTACTCCCGATCTTCTTTGGCTCCCCGCTGTTGCCACTCTTCTGTGAGATCTTCGCGAATAGCGATGCCTCGCATTCTTTTTTCGATCCAGCTATCAGGATATCCCTTAGCCTTATAGAGGGCACGAGTTCTTTTGGTAGCGAGTTCTGGATCCTCGATCTCCTTGACTCTTTCGTAGCCGACTTTGGCTAGCCAGCGTTTGAATGGTTCGGCTTTTTTACTTGGAATAGACTGGATGATACGGAAAACTGTCTCTGTGTTGGCGCAGTCAGTTGAGCGCATTTTTCTATCTGGAGCTGTAAGTTTCAACTGTCCGATTTTTTCGGACACTTGATTACCTTCAGCTTGCATCTTATGTTTGAGATCACTCCAGTATTTGCGAGGTCGATCAGTGCCAGTGAGAGCTTGAATAATATCAATTACAGAAAACCACCACTCGTTATTGTGAATGGTTTTTCTGATTTGTTTCTGGCGGAAGATGGCGATGCGAGTATCTGTTGTGCTCATACATTTATTTAATACCAAATACTACCCGAAGTCAAGATAATCATGACGTATAATGTGAGGCATGCGAAAATTACCCCCCTACCCCATCTTCTTCCCTGACGCGACGCGCGGGATGGTGCGGGGACTGGATAATCAGGATACTGAGAAAACTGGAACTCCGGGGGTGCTAGTCAATACGTACCACCTTTGGCGAATGATCCCTGAGGAACAGATGAAGACGATGGGAGGAGTGAAAAAGCTGATGAACTATCAGGGAGCGGTGATCAGTGACTCTGGTGGGTTCCAGGTAATGTCGATAGTTAAGAAAGGCGGTGGGAAGGTGCGAGATGAGGGGGTGTGGTTTAAGCCCGAGAACTCACCGCGGATCCTACTGACTCCAGAGATCTCGATCCGATATCAGATGGCTATGCAGACTGATCTCATGGTGGTACTGGATGACTTTACGACTCCTACAGCTAATATGTGGGAGGCGAGAGAGACTGTGGGGCGGACTATCGAGTGGGCCAAGAGGAGTAAGGATGAGTACGAGCGAATCGTAAAAGAAGAAAAAATTAGTGAGGCAGATCGACCCCACTTAATCGGAGTGGTGCAAGGTGGATATGATCAGAAACTCAGGAAAGAGTGTGCGGAGAGATTAATTGAGATTGGGTTTGATGGGCTCGGGTACGGAGGATGGCCACTAACCCCTGATGGAGAGTTTGATTATGAGTCAGCTCGCACGATTGCTGACGCGGCGCCTGAGGGATACTTGCTATATGGACTGGGGATCGGGAAGCCGGAGGATATCGTGGGATGCTCGCGACTGGGATACAACGTGTATGACTGTGTGTTACCCACCAGAGACGCGAGGCACGGCCGGTTGTACAAGTGGACAGAAGGAGTTAATAATCTGGAGGGGAAAGAGTTCTATGAGTATTATGTGCCTGCTAAGGCGAAGCACAAGAATGATATGTCGTCAGTAGACAAGAATTGTAGCTGTCAGTTGTGTTCTAACTATTCGCGCGCTTACCTGCATCACTTATTCAAAGTCGGGGACTCACTGGCAGCCAGGCTCGCAACGATCCACAATATGACATTCTACGGTGAATTAATGAAGAAACTAAAAAGCGCCTAAAGAACTTTTTGAATATGATCTGTTAGATTTTCGTTTATTTGCCTGCCAGATAGTCGTGCAACCTGGTAGCCAAGATTATTGAGGAATCTGTCTTTGCGTACGTCGCGAGCCTGACTTTCCTTGCTAAGATGCCAGTATTCACCATCACATTCGATAACAAGATTTCTGTCCTCTAGAAAAAAATCTGCGTGGTAGCGACCGAATTTCTTTTCTTGAATAAAACTGATTCTGTGTAACTCGAGATATTTGCGAACCTTTTCTTCTAGAGAAGATTCGCCCTTAAAAAGAATGAAGCATGTTCGTGAACAAAACTTGCCCTTCCCCTTATTTGTTTCCCAAGTAGGAATATCAAACATTTTCTCACAGTGATGACACTGACGAGAGACAATGTCTGACATTGCTAAGTCACGACATTTTTTACTACAGTATATGGTCCGTATTGCGACTGATGGTGGTTTGATAATGATCGCATCACATTCTTTGCACCTGAGCTTAATCTTTATGGGGTAGTCTTTGTGCTGACACTTGCGTGAGCAGTATTGGCCGTATCCTTGCTTGACCAAGTAATTCTTGATTGCAAACTTAGTACCGCACTTGATGCAAACCTTCTGTTGCTTGAGTCTTGTAGATGTGCGATAACAATTCGTAGAGCAATAGTTTGTTTTTCTGACTAGATAGGGTAATTTCTCAAAACTCGTCCCACACCCATCACATATTACTTGTGTGCGTACACGAGAGTCTATAACCTTACATTTAACTGAACAATAAATCTTACCCTTTGACTCGGGTGGGATTGGTTGATTGCAAAGCTTGCATGTATTTCGTGTATTATTCGGCATCTATTATCCATAATAGACCCGAAAAAACACCTTGTCAATGAAAATCTGAAAGTGAATTTAGACTTACCCTACCATCTAAAGTGACTAAATGCCTTATTGGCATCTGCCATTCGGTGAACGTCGTCGCGTTTCTTGATTGAGGGACCTTCTTCTTTGTAGGCGTCCATTACTTCGGCTGCGAGTTTTTCGCCGTAGGTATGGTACTCGGAGTTACTGCGTGAGGCTGCGTAGTCGACTAGCCAGCGGATGGCGAGAGCGGACTGGCGGCGAGGAGTGACTGGCATAGGAACCTGGTAGGCGGCGCCACCAACACGGCGAGATCTAACCTCGACACGTGGTCTGATGTTTTCGAGTGCGGCAAGGAGGACGTCGAGAGGTTTTTCTTTTGTTTCTTTTTTGATGATGTCGAGTGCGTTGTAGACGTGGCGGACGGCGATGCTTTTTTTGCCACTAATCATGACTCTGTTGATAATCTTGGTTACCTCGACTGAGTTGTATCTGGGGTCGGGAATGACTTTTCTGATGGGTGCGCTTTTGGATCTCATGGTTACTTGGGCCTCTTGGCTCCGTATTTACTACGTGAAGTTTTTCTACCCTCGACTCCTGCGGCGTCATATACACCGCGAACAATGTGATACTTAACACCTGGCAAGTCACGAACTCTCCCACCTCTGACTAGAACAACTGAGTGCTCGGCGAGGTTGTGACCCTCACCCATGATGTAGGCGGTGACTTCTTGTTTGTTGCTTAGCCTGACTCTAGCTACTTTACGTAGAGCGGAGTTAGGTTTTTTTGGAGTCATGGTCTTGACTACGGTGCAGACTCCCCTCTTTTGAGGTGAGGCATACTCGATGTGCTTGCGCTTGGCACTGTTGTAACCTTTGCGTAGCGCGACGGCTTTGACTCGCTTTGTTCGTTTGGAACGTCCTTTTCGGACTAGTTGATTGACTGTTGGCATATCTGGTTTGCTATTGTATCACAGCCCTTTCTCTCTCAGTGGGGATGAGGCGTCCGATGATGACGTTTTCTTTGAGTCCGAGGAGGTTGTCTTCCTTGCCCTCTAGAGCAGCGGAAGCCAGGACACTCGTAGTCTGCTCGAAGGAACTTGCTGAGAGCCATGATTGGGTGTGGAGAGCGGCACGGGTAATCCCGAGCACTATAGTGGTTGCGGAAGCTGGTTCGCCTCCTGCAGCGATCGTGGCGTCGTTCTCTACTTCGAAAGCGAACTTATCGACTACTTCGCCAGGAATTAGCTTGGTGTCACCGGAGTCTTCGATTGAGACTTTGGAACTCATCTCACGCACCACGACTTCGAAGTGTTTGTCAGAGATTGGGATACCTTGAGACTCGTAGACTGCCTGGACTTCTTTGATGAGATATTCTTGAGTTGAGCGAACACCTCTAACTCTAAGAACTTCTTTGATGTTTTGAGGGCCAGTAGCCAAGGGGGTTCCTGCGGCGATAAGCTCTTTGTCTTTGACCTCTAGAGTGAGTGTCATGGGTACGAAGTGATCTTCGATGAGCTCATTGTTACTGGTGCTAGTGACCGTGATTTTGTGACCATCTTTGACTTCTTCTACTTTGACTTTACCTGAGATTGTAGCCAAGGGAGCGACGATTTTTGGAGTGCGAGCCTCGAAAAGTTCCTCCACACGAGGGAGACCCTGAGTAACATCGAGTCCAACGATTCCACCAGAGTGTTTGACACGCATTGTGAGCTGAGTACCGGGCTCGCCAATTGACTGGGCGGCAATAACTCCAACGGGAGTACCAACCTCAACGAGAGAACGAGTACTAAAGTCCCAACCATAGCAAGCTGCACATAACCCGTATCTTGCCTTACAGGTCAGAGGAGATCTGAGCTCAACGGAAGTGATCCCGAGCTTTTCGATCTCTTCGGCGAGTTCGTCAGAGATGATCTGGTTCTTTTTGACAAGAGCTTTTTTGGTCTTGGGATTTTTGATGAGCTTGGCAGATGTGCGACCAAGAAGGCGATGTTTGAAGTGTTTGCCACGTGGTCCCTCGGCCTCAACTGTGATGGTATCAGTACTCTTACAATCATCTTCTCTGATGATGGCGGTGTGTGCGACGTCAACTAAGCGGCGTGTGAGGTAACCTGCGTCGGCGGTTTTGAGCGCGGAGTCAGTAAGACCTTTGCGGGATCCACGACTTGAGGTAACGTATTCGAAGATTGAGAGGCCCTCGCGGAAGTTACTCTTGGTGGGCATCTCAACGATCTTACCTAGTGGATCCACTACGAGTCCACGCATAGCGGAGAGCTGTTTGACCTGATCTCTGCTTGCACGGGTTCCACCGGAATCAATGATGATCTTAACGGCGTTATTTTTCTCGAATTTGTCCCAAGTAGCGTTGGCGATTTTTTCGGTTGTGTTCATCCAGACTTCGAAGGAGAGTCTGCGCTTTTCTTCGGTGGTGATCAAGCCCTGGTTGTAGGTCTCAAGGATCTGGTTGACTTCACCCTCTGCTTCTTTGATCATCTGAGGTTTGTTGGTGATCATGATGTTGTCACTAACTGCAACGGAGAGACCGGAGATCGTGAGGTAGCGGAAGCCCATACTCTTGATTTCGTCAATGAGACTTGCGACTTTGTCGTTGTCAAAAAGCTTGATCGCATTTTTGATGATGTTGGTGATTTTTTTGGCTGTGATACTCTCATTCATGTAACGGAGCTCTTCTGGCAAGGCTTCGTTAAAGATGATTCTTCCGACAGAAGTCTCGATAATCTCTTGGTTGTAACGGATTTTGATAGGTTGGCGCAACTCAACTACACCAGTATTCCAGGCAACTTGAGCCTCGTGAGAGGTAGCAAAAATTCCAGCATATAGTGAGAGCTCTGAATCTAGACTGGTGAGATAGTAACAACCGAGTGCCATTTCTTTGTTAGGAACTGCGATGGGAGTACCGTTGGCGGGTTTGAGGAGGTTGGATTTGGCCATCATGCGGTTACGAGCTTCCTCGGTGGCGGTTTCTGAGAGTGGGACGTGAATAGCCATCTGGTCACCATCAAAATCAGCGTTATATCCAGCACAAACACAAGGATGAAGCTGGATTGCGTTGCCCTCGACGAGGACTGGGTAGAATGCTTGGATACCTAGTTTGTGAAGAGTTGGGGCGCGGTTAAGGAGGACTGGGTGGTTTTTGGTAATGCGCTCCAGGATATCAAAGACTTCGGGCTCTCTGCGTTCGATTGCGTGTTTGGCGGATTTGACGTTGGGGGCGATGCCTCCTTCGATGAGTTCGCGCAAGACATATGGCTTGAACATCTCAAGCGCCATATCCTTAGGGATACCACACTCTGAGAGACTGAGCTCAGGACCCACGACGATAACGGAGCGGCCGGAATAATCAACGCGCTTACCTAGGAGGTTTTGGCGGAAACGACCCTGCTTACCTGACAACATGTCAGAGAGTGAGCGGAGCTGTTTGACTGCGCGGCGGCGAGTGGTCTTGGCCTGAGAAGCGTCGATAAGTGAGTCTACTGCTTCTTGAAGCATGCGTTTCTCGTTACGGAGGATGATCTCGGGAGCCCCGAGATTGATGAGGTGGCGCAGACGATTGTTACGATTGATGACTCTTCTGTAGAGGTCATTCAAGTCAGAAGAGGCAAAGCGGCCACCTGAGAGTTGGACCATAGGTCTTAACTCTGGAGGAAGAACTGGGAGAGTGCGAAGAATCATCCAAGCTGGATGAAGACCGGCATTCTTGATCCCGTCAACGACCTTGAGTCTTTTGGCGAGTTTGGTGCGTCTGGCAACTGAGGTCTCTTCTTTGACTCTAACTTTGAGGTCTTTGGCGAGTTTGTGGATATCGATGGTGTCAAGATACTCAAGAACTGACTCGGCACCCATACCGACTTTGAGGTGGTCAGTTGCCTCGTATTCGTCGAGCTTGAGGAATTCTTCTTCTGAGATGACTGCGCCGGGCGCGGATTTTTTGACCATCTGAGTAACTGCTTTGTAGATTTCTGAGAGAGAGTCTTTGTCGATGATGAGCTGTTCACGAACGGACTCAATGCTACGCTTGATTCCGGCTTTGGCGCTCTCAACTGCGATAGTTTTTGCTTCTTTTTCGAGCTTCTTTTTGTCGATTTGCTTGAGTTTGTCACCTAGCTCTACTTTGAGCACTTCCATTTCTGATTTGACTTTATCTTCGAGGCCACTGATGGCTTCTTCTTGATGAGTCTTGAGGTTTTTGATGACGTTCTCTCTCTCATCTTTGTCAACGGAAAGGACGAGGTACTTGGAGAAGTAGATGACAGAGGAGAGAGCTTTGGGGGCAATGTTGGCAAGAAGTGAGAGTTTGCTAGGTGCTCCCTTAAAGTACCAGATATGTGCAACAGGGGCGGCAAGATTGATGTGTCCCATGCGCTCACGACGAACCCTACTCTGGGTGACTTCGACACCACATTTATCACAGACTATTCCTCGATAGCGAATTCTCTTGTACTTACCGCAGTAACATTCGTAATCTTTACTCGGGCCAAAGATGCGCTCACAGAATAGACCGTCTTTTTCGGGTTTGAGGGTTCTGTAGTTGATGGTTTCTGGCTTAAGGACTTCTCCGTGTGACCATGCTCTGGTCGTCTCAGGAGAGGCGAGCTGGATCTTGAGACCTTTGAAGTCGAGGATGTTTTTGATCATTATTTTTGCTCCTTTTTGTCAGTTGACTCAGTTGGCTCAGTAGATTCAGTGTCGTCAGTGGTGGTAGGATTGTCAATTTCTTTGAGCTCTTTTTCTGGAGCATCAAGTTCGTCGTCGGAAGATTCGTCGTCAGTTGCTTCCGTGGATTCAGTGTCATCGGAATCGTCGTCGGAGTCGTCATCTGAGCTGGCTTTGTCAGTGTCTGGAATATCTTCTTCTGCGACGAGCACTTCTTGTGGCTCGACTGGGATGACATCAAGTCCGAGAGAGTTAAGTTCTTTGAGAAGAACCTTGAATGATTCTGGAACTGTGCTCTCTGGAATGGGAACACCCTTGACGATGGCTTCGAATGCTTTGGCGCGGCCAACTAGATCGTCAGACTTAATGGTGAGCATTTCCTGGAGGACGTGTGCTGCGCGGTGTGCTTCGAGTGCCCAGACTTCCATTTCTCCGAGTCTTTGTCCACCCATCTGAGCTTTTCCGCCTAGTGGCTGTTGAGTGACCAAGGAGTAGGGACCAGTTGACCTGGCGTGTGATTTGTCACCCACCATGTGAATGAGTTTGAGAATATATCCGATACCAACGGTGGTTTCTTTGTCAAAAGGAAGACCGGTGCGACCGTCAAAGAGTGTAGTCTTGCCAGAAGTTGGAAGACCAGCTTTTTTGAGCTCTCCTTCGATGACTGATTCTTCAAGTTTTTCAAAGACTGGGAGGGCTACTTTGTAGCCGAGTTTGTCAGCTGCCCAACCAAGGTGAGACTCAAGGAGTTGACCGAGGTTCATACGAGCTAGAACTGAGAGAGGAGAGATGATGATGTCAACGGCAGTACCATCTTCCATGTATGGCATGTCAGAGACTGGAATGATCCTACTAATGACCCCTTTGTTACCGTGGCGACCTGCGAGTTTGTCACCGGCAGTGATTTTGCGAATTTGGGCGACTTTGACGTTGACAGTCCTAAGTACTCCTGGGTCTAGCTCATCACCCTCTTCGCGGTCGAGGCTTGTGACTTCGATTACGGTTCCATTACCACCATTGGGCATTTTGAGGGAAGTGTCGCGGACCTCGCGAGCTTTTTCTCCAAAAATGGCTCTGAGGAGGCGCTCTTCGGCTGTTAGTTCTGTCTCTCCCTTGGGGGCAATCTTACCGACCAGTAAGTCACCTGGACCTACATCTGAGCCGACGACAACGATACCATCATCACTGAGATTGCGAAGATCTTGTTCACTGACATTAGGAATGTCGCGAGTGAGTTCTTCGGCACCGAGCTTGGTGTCCATGACTTTTGCTTCGTATTCGTTGATGTGGATACTTGTGAGGACATCTTCTTTTACCAGACGATCAGAGACGATGATGGCGTCTTCGTATCCAAGACCCATGAATGATGCGTAGG
>CAXCDZ010000034.1:0-8650 GCA_963981525.1 uncultured bacterium
CTTGATAGATTTTTCTTGCATTAACCCAAGAGAGGTAAAGGAATCGGCGATCTTTTGTTCATCTTCAGGAAGATCAAGATAATCTGAGAGCCAGTTAATAGGAATAATCATGTTAGTTGTAGACGATGTCTCCTCCGTATAGCTTGCGAATATCTGGGATGCCGAATTTGCTCATTACTAGTCTGTCTAGTCCCATCCCAAAGGCATAGCCGGTGTAGACTTCTGGGTCAATGCCGCAAGCTTTGATTGTGTTGTAGTGGATCATGCCGCTGCCCAGAACCTCGATAAAACCGCGATGCTTACAGACTGTACATCCCACACCTTTGCAGAACTTACACTGCATATCGACTCCCATGCCAGGACTGACCTCGGGGTAGTATTTGTAGCGGAAGCGAAGGATAACCTCGTCGCCAAAGAGGAATTGGTGAGCTTTGGTGAGAGTATCCTTGAGATGCTGAATGTTGATCCCATGGTCAACTACGAAGCCTTGGTATTGGAAGAAGAAGCTGCTGTTGGTACTGTTAGGTGTCTCGTTGCGGTATACCTTGCCAGGTACTACCATGCGAATCGGTGGTTCGTGATCAGTGAGCACACGTGTCTCGATTGATGAGGTGTGGGTGCGTAGAAGGAGGTCAGGCTCTCTAATAAACAATGTGTCCTGGAGATCAGTTGCGGGGTGTCCCTCGGGCAGGTTGAGTTTGCGGAAGTTGTACTCTGCAGTCTCTATTTCGGGTCCCTCCCCTACTGAGAAGCCGTGTGAGCGGAAAAATTGATTGAGTTCGCGAATGACTATTGTCGTGGGGTGAAGATGTCCTGAGGGAGCTGGGTCTACTGGGATAGTGAGGTCAAGATTGGCTAACGGCTTATTGCTTATGGCTAATAGCTGGGAATGCTTGGTTTGGATTGCTGTGAGCTGATCTTGCTTGAGCTTATTCAGAGCTGGTCCGAACTTCTTTTTATCTTCTGGCGAGAGCTTGGGTAACTCTTGCATCAAGAGGATGGTAAGGCCAGTCTTTTTACTGAGGTACTTGAGTCGGAGTGATTCTAGGTCCTCTAGTGATGAGATGGTTGTGAGGTCTTCGCTAAATTTCTGACTAATATCCCTGATCTTGGTTTGCATAATGGATATTGTACTGCAAAATGAGTTATTTGTGAGGGATAAAATGCCAAAAGCAACCTCCCTATGAACAAAATCTAAAATCGGATTCTGCTCGAGTGGTTGCTTCTCGCATGAGCAGTATAATAAGAGATACAGGATAATTTGTCAAGGGGGGAAAAAGAGGATTTATTTGGTTGAGCGTGCTTTTTTGACTATTGCCTCGAAAGCTATGGGATCACTGACTGCAAGACCAGCGATGGATTTGCGGTTGAGAGAGATTTTGGAGTTAGCTAAGTCGGCAATGAACTTCGAGTAGGAGTAGGTGGAGTCGAGTAATCTGAGACCTGCGTTGATGCGTGTGATCCAGAGTGTGCGAAAGTTGCGTTTGCGGCGTTTGCGACCATGGAAGGCGTATTCACCGGCATGCATCATCGCTTCGTGGGCGACTTTGTATAGCCTGTTTTTGCTCATGCGGTAGCCCTTGGTCAGTTTGAGGACTTTTTTGTGGCGTGCGTGTCTGGTCTTCCCTGTCTTTACTCTTGGCATATTAGATTCCTAGCATTCTTTTGATATTTTTACGAACACCACCTGTGAGGAATTTTGCAGATTTCATGCGGCGGATCTGAGCCTTACTCTTGTTACGCCTAAGATGGCGCATGTTTTGGGTGCGGTGTTTGATCTTGCCAGTCTTGGTGACTTTGACACGACGAGTTAGTGATTTGCGTGATTTTTGTTTGGTCATGTTGTTATTTGTTCTTTTTGATTGGGTTGAGGATAAGATAGAGCTGTTTGCCCTGGAGCTTTGCTTCGCCATCTGGCTTGGCCTCTTCCTCTAGTTCAGTCACGATACGATCAAGGACTTTACGACCAAAATCAGTACGGGTGATCTGACGACCGGTGAATTTTACCACAACCTTGACTCTGTCGCCATTCTGAAAGAAGTCTCTAATCCTGCCCATTCTGGACTCAAAGTCGCCTTGAGCGATAAAAGGAGTGAAGCGGACTTCTTTGAGCTCGACTTTGCCGGACTTGGATTTGGCCTCTCTCTCCTTCTTGGCTTCGAGGTACTTGAACTTCTTGAAGTCGATGATTTTGGCGACGGGAGGTTTTGCCTTGGGGGCGATCTCGACGAGGTCGAGCCCTTTGGCCTTGGCCATCTCGAGCGCTTCTTCACGGGGGAGTACACCGACCTGCTTGCTGTCTGAGTCAACTACTCGGAGCTCGTCTGCGCGAATGTACTGATTGATTTGGTAGAATTTCATCTGGAAGTTATTATACCTTACTATCGATCTCTTGCCTTAATTTGGCAATCGTTTCGTCTAGGTTGAGAGTGGTTTGGTCCCCTTCCCTATTTTTGAGGGTGATAGTATTGGTCTCGACTTCTTTTGCGCCAACAATCCCGGTGTAGGGAGATTTGTTGCCCCGAGCGAGGGCGAGTTTTTTGCCCAGGCTCTTGTTGGAGTCATCGAGCTCAACTCTGAGGCCGGCTTTTTTGAGTGAAGTGAGGAGTGACTGGGCATGTTCTACCTCTGTGTCGGAGATTGTGACGAGCTGGAGCTGGACTGGAGCGAGCCAGATGGGGAATGCGCCGGCGTAGTGTTCGATAAGGATCATCATAAGTCTTTCGGGTGAACCAATGATTGCGCGGTGGATCGTGACTGGCCTCTCGTCTTTACCTTCATTATTGGTGTAGGTCATGTCAAAACGACGAGGTTGGACCATGTCGATCTGGACAGTGCTGAGTTGCCATTCTCTGCCGAGCGCGTCGGTAGCCATGAGGTCCATCTTGGGAGCGTAGAAGGCGGCTTCGCCTGGACCGTCGTAGTACTCGATCTCATTTCGTTCCATGATCTTGACTGCCCACTCCTCCACCCGATCCCACTCTTTGGGGTCACCAAGATATTTTTCTGGGTGTTCTGGATCACGAGTTGAGAGTCGGTAGCGATACTTGAAACCAAAGGTATTCATGATTTTTTTCGTCATCTGAATCATCAAGTCGACTTCTGCATCGACCTGGTCCATGCGACAGAATACATGGCAGTCATCTTGTGAGAAGGCTCTTACTCGAGCAAGTCCGTTGAGTTCGCCTGGTTTTTCGTCGCGGTAAAGCATGGCAAAATCAGTGAGTCTAATGGGTAGATCGCGATAGCTACGGGGACGACTATTGTAGATCTCGGCGTGTTGAGGGCAGTTCATGGGCTTGAGGAACATCTCGTCGTCACTGTAGTGGCTATGAACTGTGAACATGTCGTCTTTGTATTTGTCGTAGTGACCACTCTTTTTGAACAGTTCGGCGCGGGCAATCTGAGGAGTCCAGACTTGAGTGTATTCCTGGTCACTCTGAACACTTTCGACAAACTCGTTGAGAGTGCGTCTGAGATGGGTGCCACGAGCTGTGTAGAGCGGGAGGCCGGAGCCTACAAGTGGTGAAAATGTAAAGAGATCTAGCTCTTTTCCTAGTTTGCGATGATCACGCTTCTTGGCTTCTTGCTGTTGCCAGAGATACTGCTTGAGTTCTTTGGGAGTCTTGAAAGCAGTGCCGTACAGCCTGGTGAGCATTTTGTTTTTTTCGTCACCGTGCCAGTATGCGCCTGCGATTGAGAGGAGTTTGATGACTTTGACCTCACTAGTGTTATCTACATGAGGGCCAGCACAGAGGTCAACAAACTGGTCACCCGTGCGGTAGATGGAGATCTCCTCTCCTTTATCTTTGATCTCATCGAGCCATTCTATTTTGTATGGATTATCAACAAACAGCTTGCGAGCTTCAACTTGAGTGATGGTCTCGCGGGTGATGGGGAGGGCTCGCTTAACGATCTCTTTCATTTTTGATTCTATCTCAGGGAACATTTCTTCGGTTAATTTGAAGTCGTCAGTTGAGTCAAAGTCAAAGTAGAAGCCGGTGTCAGTGGCGGGTCCCATGGCCATTACAACCTGGTCCTTACCATACAGCTCGTGCATGGCTTGGGTGAGGATGTGCTCTGCTGAGTGGCGGAGTGCGAGTAAGTCGTTTTTGTTTTGTTGATTCATATGTTTCCTAGTATATCAGTTATTAATTGGTATAAAAAATCCCGCTCGAGCGGGATAGTGAGCTACGACAACACTATCCCTTACGGGTTGGTAGTAGTTGTGGTAGTTGTGATCTCATTAATCATGAGAGTATTATACATAATTGGGAGGTGTTTGGGTATAAACCGTACCTAAAAGATAGCATGCGCACTATGATATAGTGGTACTATATGAGAATTGATGATAAACGACGCGCGATTGAGCTTCGTAGGTCTGGTAAAAGCTATAGATCTATCGAGAATGAACTTGGGATTGCCAAATCTACATTGAGCGGTTGGTTAAAAGATGTGCATTTGACACAGGCTCAGAGTAAAAGACTGCATCAGAACTGGTTGGAGGGTTTAGAGCGCGCAAGAAAAATGGCTAGCCAGGTGCATGTTACGACGAAGAAAAATAGTATTAATATGCACAAGCGTGAAGCAAAAGAGACTGTTAATTCAATGAAAATTGACAAAAACCTGCTTGAAATTATGTTGGTGGGTTTGTATTTGGGAGATGGATTCAAGGTTAATGGGAGAGTTGGTCTTGGAAATTCTAATCCAAGAATCGTGAAACTATTTCTTACGTTGATACGCGTATTATATACGATCAATGAAGATAAAATTAGGGTGCAAATATTCGCACGGATGGATCAAAAAGAAACGGAGCTTATACAATACTGGTCTGATTTACTTACGGTACCGATGACACAGTTTCATAAAACACAGTTTGATAAACGAACTGCAAAATCGAAGACGAAGAGTAATTATTACGGAGTCTGTGCGGTTAGTGTTTCTAATATGGAATTACAGAGACATATTTTGGCTTTGGGTGATCAGATGGTAAAATATGTGAATAATCGAAAATGGGTCCGTAGCTCAGTTGGCTAGAGCGCTTCGTTGACATCGAAGAGGTCAGAGGTTCAATTCCTCTCGGACCCACCCTATTTTGAAGCTGCGTTGTTTTTTGTGAAGTTTTCTGGATTGATTTTTTTACCCAACACTCATTGCGCTTTGGCGCTCCTGAGACATTGAGTATTTGTTGCCGTGTTTTTTGGTGTTGGCCCAGAAGGCGCCTTTTTGTTGACGTCCTGAGCTCATCGAGAGCCAGAGGGAAGCATCCTCCATGCTTTTGCGCATGGTGATTACGAATGACTTGAGATTTTCGAGGAATGTTTTGTGGTATTGACCAGGATTGACGATTTCTTGAATGACAGCCTGTTCGACTTGTTTCTGTACCTGTCCCATGGATCTGACGAGTGCGGATAGTTCTTGACGAACTTCGTTGATTTCTTTTTTCAGCTTTTCGTCTGCGAAGGAAAAAAGAACCTTTTCTTTGCCTTGCTTGTGCGAGAAGATAGCGCGCTCTTCTTCCCTAGCATTTTGATCTGCCTCATCTGCGGCAGCTTGCTCACGTTCTTTGATGAGATTCTCGAGTGCGGCTGTGCTGAGCTGTTCTTCTTCTGGGGTCCGGCCTGATTTGCTATTGCCGATGAGTTGTTCGAAGACGCTTTGGGCTGATCCTTTGACGACGTCATTTTTGAGTGAATCAGTGACTGAGGAGCCGATGCTTTTGAGCTGCTCTACTAAGCTGCTGCCAAATTGTTTGCTCTTTTTCTTGCGTTTTTGGGTGTTAAGAGGCTTGAAGTTATTGAACGGATCTTGCTTCATAATTACTGAGAAGTATCCTATAATTTGACGAGAATGTCAAGCACTTTCTGTTTTTGGAGTAGATAGCGTACGTAGGCTTCTTGGCCCTGAGGAGGCTTGGCATCCTGGACTTCTTTTGCGGTGACTTCTGGGTTCTCTGTTTCGGTGATGGCTTTGAGGGAGAACTCGAGTCGGATGTTGTCTTTGGCGGTGGTAGAGTACTCTTTTTCCATATCTTCTCGAGTTTTCTTGATGCTCTTGAGGTAGTCATCTACGGAGAGTTTGAGCGAGGTTAGTTGGTGTTCTAACTTGTGGATGGAGGCGTCTGACTCGTGTTTGATGAGAGCTGGAGACGGCTCTACCTGGCTATTTTTGAGGATAGCGTCAAGAACTGTATTGAGCTCCCAGTGCTGGTCTGCCTTAGCTTCTTCTCCCTTTTTTGGTTCTTTGTGTTCCTTGCGAGCCTTTGTGAGTGCTGATTTGATGTATTTTTTGTATTCTCCTACCTTTACCTCTGGAGCTTCGGCAGTCTCGATCTCGAATTCCCAGTCCTTACCCTCCTCCATCTTGATTGGGGTGATGGATGGGTCGATGAGAGGCCTGTGATTACCTTTTTTGAGTGCATCGCTGTACATGGGCGGGACAACGACGTTAATGACACGTGAGTAGAGCTTGGAAGGGTCGAGAGATGCCTCTACCATCTTGATAGGAGCCTTGCCTTTGCGAAATCCTTTGATCTCGACGTGTTTGGCAGATTCGATGAGAATCTGGCCGTATGCACGTGCTACATCTTCTTTTTTGATCTTGATCTTGAGTTTGATTGAGCCATCTTTGAGGGTGGAGGCTTTTTTTGCAACTGGTTTTTTTGTAATTGGTTTTTTTGTGCTTTTGGTTGTTGGTTTGGTCATAGATTCCTAGTAAGTTAAATAATTTTGGTGCTCAGGGAGGCATCCCAGATTACTTTGTATCTGGACGCATTTCTCATGTCCCTTCGGGACTTGATGTGCAGACACTGACCCTGGGGTTCAAGTGCCATTTGCACGACATATTATCCATCTGCCTATGGCAGACTGATTAATATGTGCCGCAGAGAGGACTTGAACCCCTACGCCCGTAAAGGCACTAGTTCCTAAAACTAGCGTGTATACCATTTCACCACTGCGGCTACTCAGGCATTATAGCGTAATTGGGAGTTTTTCGACAGGAATCTCGGTGTTTTTGATCTTGTTGATAAAAAACTGGGTGTGTGCGAGCCAGCTATCAGTACTAACTGTATTATAGGTCCTGGCAATTGAGGTGAGTGAGGTGGTGTTGTATTTAGTGCTGAGGCCAGTAGAGACACCGAGTGCGGCGTCTGTGAAAGACTCAAAACAAAGCTTGTTGTCGCCGTAGATACCCCATCCATAAGGATTGATACACTGATATGGCATGCGTTTGCCAAAGCTTGATTCGGTCCCGGCAATGGCGGCCATCAGGGTCCAGTCAAGGTCATGATCTTCGGCAATTTTGATCAGTTCTGCCTCTAGACCAGCCATAGGAGAGTTATATTTTTCGAGTACGATGTTCATCTTAACGACACGTTCATCGTATGCCCCGGTGGGGGCAGCGAGTGAAAGGATGGCGATGATAGCGATTGTGATTGCAGTGATTAGTCTTTTCATAACAAAAAACCTACCGGCATAGCGGTAGGTGAACGAAAATTGATGTACTGGGGAATATACTATAAGACTAAAGAAAAGTCAAGTTGCTTAGAAATCGCCAGTCTGGAGATCTGATAGGAATTGGTTGACTCCTTTTGCCCAGGCGCCTCCTGGTGAGTGTGGGACGTATTTGGTCATGATCTCGTCTGGAGTGTAGAGGTTGTAGGCGTGATATCCCTCTGATAGGCCTTTTGCATAAACCATAATGGCCTCTGTCCAATCTGAGAAGCAGAGAGTGCCAGCAGAGTGGATCCCCCACCCCCAGGCGTTGTAACAGTTATCTGGCATGAGTTTTCCCAGGTTTGATTCTTGCTGTCCGATTGCGACGATGAGATACGGGTCGACTCCGTACTCTTCTCCAGTTTGGACGATGTACTCGCCCAAGCCCTGCATGGGTGAGTTGTAGCGCGCGAAGTATTTTTCGATTACGACTGGACGTGCATCACGGGTGGCAAAGGCAGTTTTGATCTCAAAAGCCACCTTGGGAAGTGCCGAGAAGCTGATGCTGGGCGAATTGGTGAGGCTCGCGAGTTCTTGCCTGATAAGTCCAGAGGCACCTGTGGTGAGGGTGTAAGTCTGGTACGTGTGAATGGTAAAAAGGAGGGTAATAATTGTGGCTGGATACCAGACCAGGAGTTTGAGCAGGGATTTCATATCTATTCACATGCTGGCCTACGCTAGCCAGTTTGTCAAGTTACTTGTATAATTCGGAAGTACTTTGAAAAGTAATTGCCGAGGTGGCGAAATGGTAGACGCGCACGCTTGAGGGGCGTGTGGAGCAATCCATGGAGGTTCAAGTCCTCTCCTCGGCACATATTACTCAACCTGCCATACGGCAGGTGGATAATATGTTGTGAAGATGGCACTTGAACCGAGAGGTGAGAGTCGCACATCGAGTCCCGCAGGGACACGAGAAATGTGTCCAGATACGTAGTAATCTGGGATACCTCTCCTCGGCACACATTCATGTAGTGTCATCGAACAGTGGCGCTGCATGATGTATGGGTCTATAGCTCAGTTGGTTAGAGCACCTGCCTCTTAAGCAGGGTGTCCTGGGTTCGAATCCCAGTGGACCCACCCAAGACTCCTACTGGACTCGTAGCTCAGTTGGTAGAGCGTCCGGTTTACATCCGGCAGGTCAGAGGTTCGAATCC
>CAXCDZ010000035.1:0-8524 GCA_963981525.1 uncultured bacterium
TGGTGTTGGTGCATGAGTTGGGGCATTTCCTGGCAGCGAAGAAGTTTGGGGTAAAAGTCGAGGAGTTTGGGATTGGATTGCCTCCAAAGGCCATGACTATTGTCAAAAAGGGAGAGACTGAGTATACGCTGAATTGGTTACCAATCGGAGGGTTTGTCAGACTATTTGGTGAAGATATGGATCCATCGGCTTGGGATAAGTTGAGTGGAAAGATCACTGGGAGAGCGCTGTTCTCCAAACCTGGATGGCAGAGAGCCATTATTATGCTTGCGGGAATAGGGATGAATGTACTGACTGGGATTGTTTTGTTTGGGATTGTTTACTCGGTGCTGGGAGTGCCTAACATCACTGGTGAGCAGGTAGTGCTGACTGAGATACTCCCAGGATCACCTGCTGAGATCTCGGGACTCAAAGAAGGGGACGTAGTGCGAAGAGTGGGAGAGGAGACAATTAATGACTCTAGTCAGTTTGTGGAGATAATTAGTGGTAAGAAGGGGAGTCAGGTGAGTATCTATCTGGCAGAGTTAGAGTCAGATGGGACGACGAGTGACGCAAGTCGCCAAGTAATGATCACACCCCGCGAGAATCCTCCAGAAGGAGAAGGGGCGCTAGGAGTAGGGATCGTGAGTTATCCGGTAATCGAGTATGAAAAGAAGCCTTGGTATACAGCTCCGTTCTGGGGTGTAGTGGAAGGGACCAAGGAAGCTTATGGGTGGAGCAGGTATATGGTTGAGCTACTAATGCATCCGGCGGAGTTGTGGAAAGGGATAGGAGGACCGATCAAGGTAGTGCAGATCGGGCAGGAGCAGGTGCAGGCTGGCTGGCTGGCATTCTTGAGGTTTGGTGGGATTATTTCTTTTAACCTAGCGGTGTTTAATCTGCTCCCACTTCCCGCACTGGATGGTGGGCGACTGGCTTTTCTTGCAATTGAGAAGGTTGTGGGGCGTAAGCGATCGGCTAAGGTGGAGAGGTGGGTGCATGGGGTGGGGATAATCCTTTTGATTGGATTGCTGGTGGTGGTGACAGTACGAGATATTTTTGCTTAACTGATCCCATCACACGCAGAGAGCCTACCAATTCCAATTTTGTCGAGTGACTAAAATTAAGTTCTTATATTAGTGCTCGTAGCGTCCTTCTGGTTGAGGACTCAACCAGAATGCGGTACTCACATGAATAGAGTAATCTAACTCAATTTCTTAACGAATACTCGCAAAATAGAAACATGGTAGTCTCTTTTTTGGCGTGTGATTATCACTAAATCTACTGATATACTGTACATATGCCAAAAACGATTGTGACCCACCAGAACCCAGATCTAGATGCGATTATGAGTACATGGCTGCTAGTTAGGTTTGACCAGCCCCGATACGGGGACGCAAAGCTAGTATATATCCCAGGATCGACGACGTATAAGGATCTACCAGTTGATGGTAATCTTGATGTGGTGCATGTGGATGTGGGGTTTGGCAGGTATGATCATCACCAGAAAGGTAGGCAGGACACATGTGCGAGTGAGCTAGTTTATAAGAGTCTCGTAGAAGAAGGCCTTGTTAAGCCGAGTGACGAGGCTCTCAAGGCCATGATCAAGCATGCGAGGGCGATTGACCTATTTCTTGACTACGACTGGAGTGAGGCGAATGAGACTAGATTTTCTTTTACGCTAAGTGAGATTATCCCGGCCCTGCATCGCTTGCAAATCCATGAGGATGAGGTGGTGGTGCGGATGATTATGGTGCAGCTGGACGGGGTTTATCAGAAGATGAAGGATCTGTACAAGGCAAGAGAAGAGATCAAGGAGGGAGTCGAGTTCCAGTCAGTGTGGGGCAAGGGACTGATGGTAGAGTCGGGTGCGGATAATGTACACAAGATCGCTCAGCGGATGGGATACGAGATCGTGCTAGTCAAGAATGAGAAGAGCCAGTATATCGGAATCAAGACTGTGCCCTCGGTGGAGAAGTCATTAAGGCCTTTGTATGATAAAATACACAAGCTTGATGGCCCGCCTAGACTCGGCGAGGCTGGCGAGGGTAAATGGTTTTATCACAACTCTGGACACATGTTATTACATGGATCTAGTAAGGGAAAAAAGCCAGAACCATCCAAACTCAGTATCGAAGAGATACTTGAGCTTATTAAGTCTATAACAGATTGAAGCGACTTGAATCACTGTCGCATAACTAGTGATCGAAGGGCGGTGCAATTAAAATATGCCAGTAACAGTAAAAGCAAAAGGGAATGACTCAACAGATGCGATGATTCGCAAGTTTAAGCGTAAGGTCCTTGCGGAGGATATTCTGGTGGAGGTGCGAAGACGCGAGTTCCACGAGACCAAAGCAATGAAGAAAAAGGAACGCCTTAACGAAGTTAGACGTAAAAAATTCACCGAGC
The DNA here is from genome assembly GCA_963981525.1 of uncultured bacterium. Classification (GTDB taxonomy): domain Bacteria; phylum Patescibacteriota; class Microgenomatia; order UBA1400; family UBA12108; genus CAXCDZ01. Next base: position 2,389 of record CAXCDZ010000035.1, read on the forward strand.
GTAAGCAACGTGAAGCACTTAATCCAAAGAAATAACAAATGAGCTTACTCAGCCAACTCACAGATGAGATGAAGACCGCGATGAAATCGGGGGACAAAAAACGTCTCTCGACCATTCGAATGCTAATCTCTGCGATCCGTTATGCGCAGATTGATACTCCGGAGATGACCAAGGAGGATGAGATCAAGGTGCTCCAAAAAGAAGCTAAAAAGAGGCGAGAGAGTATTGTGGCGTACCGTGAGGCCGACCGGGCGGAGCAACTGGCTATTGAGGAAGATGAGCTCAAACTAATTGAAGAGTATCTACCAACCATGATGGGTGAGGAAGAAGTGAGAGCCAAAGTTAAGGAGATCATTGGGAACGGGGAGTATGCTAATTTTGGGATGGTGATGAATGCTGTAATGAGAGAGCTTAAGGGTAAGGCAGATGGGAGCGTGGTAAGCAGGATGGTGAAGGAAGTGTATCAGGGTTAAAGAGTGATTACGATTAATATTCTGTCCGACGCGAAGTATCCGGTTGACCGAGATGGGATACGCAAGGGCCTCATTAAGATCCTTACGGAGCATCAACTGACTGATAACGTTGAGTTAGCGGTGATGGTGGTGGGTAAGCGCAAGATGACAGAGCTCCACATTGAGCATATGGAACTCCCTGGTCCGACAGATGTGCTGTCGTTCCCGCTGATTGACCCAGATGATTCGCAGCCATTTGTGGCTAGTCCGGATGAAGTGCTCAGGTTAGGGGATATTGTGGTTTGTTATCCGGTGGCGGTTAGGCAGGCTCTGGAGAAGCAGATTAAGCTTGACGCGCAGATCCAGTTTTTGGCTGAGCATGGACTCATGCATCTCTTGGGTCATCATCATGAGTAGGTCGGCATATCGGCGTGTCAGTTAGTCGGTGTTTCAGATTTACTGATCTACTGGTTTACTGATATGCTGATACGCTGATATACTGATCTGGATGAATCTCTATCTCAAATACAGACCCAAGACGATTGATGAGCTGGATCTCACGAGTGTGCGTGAGAGTCTTATGAGGATACTTAAGTCAAGTAAAATCGGGCATGCATACCTTTTTACGGGTCCGCGAGGTGCGGGGAAGACATCTGCTGCGAGGATCCTGGCCCGTGTGGTGAACTGTGAAAAAAATGGAGAAAAGTTAGGTGAGCCATGTAATGAGTGCTCGGCTTGCCAATCAGTACTTAGCTCGAGTGCGATGGATGTGATTGAGATAGATGCTGCGAGTAATCGAGGGATTGACGACGTGCGAGAGCTAAAGGAAAAGATAGGATTGTCACCTTCTAGTTTGCGCAAAAAAGTCTATATTATCGACGAGGTGCATATGATGACGACGGAGGCTTTTAATGCGCTCCTGAAGACTCTGGAGGAGCCACCAGAGCATGCGCTGTTTGTACTATGCACTACCGAAGCGCATAAGGTGCCGGAGACCATCGCGAGTAGATGTGTGCGGATTCTGTTTACGAAAGCTACGAGTGAGGAGATGGTGCGGTCGTTTGCGAGAGTGGTTGCAGGTGAGAAGGCTGAGGTCTCGGATGAGGCTCTTGAGCTACTAGCGAGTTCGGTGGATGGATCTTTCCGGGACGGGATTAAGATACTAGATCAGGTACTGTCGGCTGGCCAGAAGGTAGGGCTAGAAGAGATGCAAGAGGTGCTGAGTGGTTCTGCCGGATATCTAGTGGATGACTGGGCAGGAGCGATGGAGGAAAAGAATCTCTCAGATTCTCTGGAGGCATTCCGTAAGGGAGTGGGCGAAGGGGTAGACATGAGCTATGCACTAGTGGAGTTAATGAAAAAGATGCGGGACCGAGTAGTGGATGGGGGTCAAGTAGAGCTCGTGGAGCTGGTTTATCTGATTGATGAGACGATCACAAAACAGGCCCAGAGCCCAGTGCCAGAGATTCTTGTGGAGATGATGATCGTGAAGTGGTGTGGGGATCAGCGTGTCGGCGTGTCGGTGCGTCGGAGTGTCGGTGGGGAGGGAGAGAAGAAAGAGGATCCGCCCAACCTGCCTGCGCAGGCAGGGGCAGACCAGCCTACGACTGAAAAGTCTGAGCCAGTAGAAAAAGTAAGTAAGAGTCCAGAGCCATTAGTGAAGCAGAAAGTGAGTAAATATAAAGGGACTGCGCGAGAATTATGGCGAGAGTTAGCCAAGAGTCTAAATGGGGAGGGGGGGAGTTTTTCCCTTGGTGCACTACTCGCGAAAGCCAGACCAGGCATGATCCAGGGAGACTTGCTTACGATCCAAGTTGATTATGATTTTCATCGTGATCAGATTATGGCAGAGCGGCACAGAGCCAAGATAGAACAGCTTATTACTGTGGCTGTTGGGCAGCCAATGCGAATAACATGCGAGGTCCGTAAAGTAAGTTTGCAAACAAAGCCCAAAGTTGATACGATATCACAGAGTTCTCCAGAGGAAAGTCTTGTGGAGAGTGCGATCGAAATATTTACATAATAATAAGGAGTCAGATATGGCATTTGATAAGTTTAAACAAGTTGGGCAGCAGGCTAGCCAACTCAAAAATATTAGAGACCAAGCAGTGCAGATGCAAAAACAGCTCGCTGCAGAAGTGATCGAAGTTGAAGAGGATGGAATCAGAGTGGTGCTCACAGCTGACCAGAAATTCCAGACTATCACGATCGATGATAAGTATGAGGAGAGACTAGTAAAAGTCCTTAACGATGCAGTCAAGAAGAGTCAGAAGATCGCTGCGAAAAAATTGCAGGAGATGAGTGGTGGACTTAAGGGACTACTAGGTGGTGGCGGTCAGTAAATAGCTGATGAAATTACCAAAAATAGTAGATGATTTGACCACGAGTTTTGAGAAGCTTCCGGGAGTTGGCAAGAGAACGGCGCAACGACTGGCTTTCTATCTCCTGCGAGTGCCGCAGAATGATCTGGATAGCTTTGCGAGTTCTCTCACGGATCTTAAGCGCAAGACCAAGATGTGTGTGGTTTGCCATAACTTGAGCGAAGAAAATGAGTGCCTGGTCTGCCAGGATGATTCGCGAGAGGAGAGTGTGGTCTGTGTGGTGGAGTCTTTTCAGGATGTGCTGGCTCTTGAGAAATCCGGGGGATATAAGGGTCGATATCATGTTTTGCATGGCTCGCTCTCTCCACTAAATGGGATTGGTCCGGAAGAGCTGTATATCGATACTTTGCTTACTAGGGTGGGGAATGCTAAAATATCAGAAATTATCCTTGCTACCAATACTTCTTTGGAGGGCGAGGCAACTGCACTCTACATCAATGATCGTTTGGAAGAACGAAAAAAATCTAATCCTGACCTATCGAGCCTCGTGATTACGAGAATCGGAAGGGGATTGCCAACGGGAGTAGAGCTGGAGTATGCGGATGAGGAAACATTAACCCAGGCAATGGGGACAAGAAAGGGGATATGAATAATAAAAATATAACTGTTGAGACTGTAAAAAAACTGGCTAGTGCTGATGAACTAGAATTATATTCATATGTGATAGATAAGGCAGAGGAGGTTTCTTCTGAGATTGTTAAGAATTTTCAAGATGCTGATAGAGATAAGGGTAAAACTATTATTGTAGAGGGTCCGTTGAGCTCTGGGAAAACTGTAGTGGCAATGATGATCGCTACAAAATTAGGAAAAAGCGTTTCGATAGGCTGTTATCAGCCTTATGCTAAAGGAAGAACTGACATTAAGTCAGATGAACTATATTCGAGAAGTGGGGCAACATTTCCTTCCAAACTGTTTAAGACTAAGGCAGATGTTGAGGAGTTATTTCATGATAATGATTTGGTGATTTTGGATGAATTGCATTTAGTGCCTCAAGAATTACAAAGCTATTTTATTAGTGAAATGAAGAGATTTCGTGAGCGTGGGGGATGGACTGTTATGTTTAGCATTTTGTATAATTCTCAGGGAGATGCATTTGTTTTTGTGGATTTATGTAGATTGTTGGCAGATAAAAAATATAAATTGAATGCAACTTGTCAGCAATGCGGATTACCAAATGCGGAGATTGGCCAGAGATTGATTAATGGTAAGTCAACTAGTCTTTCTGATCCAGAGTATTGGAATCCATCAGATGAGATTGTTTATGAGCCAAGGTGTCAAGATTGTTTTGTGTATAATAAGTAGAATATATAAAAGGAGAGTAGATGAAAATATATTTTTCTTCCGCGATGAGTAATGTGACGAACGATGTTCGTGACAGTCAAGATTTGATAGTATCTGTGCTTAAGGAGCTGGGACATGTAGTGGTAGTGGAACATAGAATTGGAAAAATAGGAGAAAATCTTACTGAGCAGAGTGAGGATGAGGCGTTAGCGGCTCAGCGAAAAATGAGTAAGTGGAAAAAACAAGTCGACTTGATGGTTGTTGAGACTTCTGTTCCATCTTTTGGTGTAGGACAAGAAATATCGGAAGCATTAGCTGATAACAAGCAGGTAGTTGCTTTGTATCTCAAGGGAAGTAAGCCTCATTTATTACAAAGTGGCGGCAAGGATCAATTGTATCTCGCTGAGTATGATGTGGACAACCTTAAGAAGGTTTTAGGGGAGTATATTGAATATGCGAGAACGCGAGTAGATACTAGATTTAACTTCTTTATCTCACCCGCAATTGGATCATATCTTGACTGGATTGCGAAGAATCGACGTGTTCCACGAGCAGTGTATCTCCGCCGTCTAATTGAGCAGGACATGAAAGAGAATAAAGAATACAACGAAGAGTAGGCTGGTAAGTATGCCCAAGAAGAAAAAGACCAGGAATGAAAAGATTAAGTCGAGTTATCGGTTGGATAATTTTGCCCTCAAGATAGGTGAGCAGGAAGAGCGGAAAGACAAGAAAGAGTTCGCGTATCTAGATCGTCAGTATGTGGGGAAGGATCTGTTGAGGACTTTGATCTATAGTGCTCTAATTCTTGGATTACTGATGATGGCTAAGAGGTGGGTGGGGTAACCTACGAGGAGTCTCCTCGTAGGTTAAATAAGATCGATTGTGTAATCTTTGATAATAGTAATATCGTCTGGCTCTGAGTCTTCGACGAAGTTTTGGTAACTAAGGTTGGGATTGGTATTGGAGAAATAGGTGAGTATGTCATCTTTTGTAATCCATGATTGCGAGAACTGTCCAAGATAATTGGGATAGGATGAGTATTGGTAGGTGTGGAGTTCCCTACGAGGAGACTCCTTGTAGGCTGGAAGGGAGAGGGGGTTGCGGTGGATGTACTTGGTGAGGTAAGTGAACTGGTATTCATTAGTGATGTGAGCTGCTTTGTAGGTGCCTTGGAATAGTGGTCCGATTCGATTGTGTTTGGTATTAAAGTATCTGACATATTTGGTGGCAAGTGAGCGCATAAAATAGTTGATGGTGTCGTAGGTGTGTTGTTGGACCATGATGTGAAAGTGATTGGGCATGAGGCAGTATGAAATGAGGGAGATCTGCTCATGATAGTTGTTGAGTTGCTTGGACGGAGGAATTTTATCCTGCGAGGAGTCTCCTCGTAGGTTGGGAGCAGTGAGGTAAAACTTGAGATACGAGAGGAATGTTTTGTAGTCTTGGTCATCCTCAAAAATGGTGCGCTTATCCACACCGCGGTTATAGATATGATAGTAGCCGCCCTCAATATATTCTTTGAGAGCATTTTTGCTAGGCATTGATGTAAGTATAGCAAAATTCACCTGCGAGGAGACTCCTCGTAGGTGAAGTGAGTGGGGAAGTCGAGTACACTGATAGGTATGAATAAACAGGGGAATGTTCTGGGTCAGGTGGGGAAACAGTTCGGAGGGATTGCCAAGGCAGCTGCAAAGCGTGTGGTAAGGGAGCCGATGGAGGTCCTCAAGACTGCGGTGGGCGCAAAAACTGAAGATGTTGAGGAGGGTCAGGAGGAGAATCAGGCCATGCAGGCCATGGAGCAGGCAGTGGCAGCTCAGCAACCAAATCCAGCAGGGGATGGGCAGCAATCAGGAGGTAATCCACCGCCCGCAAAACCACAGGGATTCCGGACTGAGGATGACTATCATAAGTATGCGCAGCGAAGTGAGAATAAGGATGAGATAGAACTACGTATGATGAGAAGGCAGATGGCAAGTGAGTGGGGGGTGGAGGCGGGAATGGAGAGGGCGAGAGAGGAGTATA
>CAXCDZ010000036.1:0-8230 GCA_963981525.1 uncultured bacterium
GTGGAGCTGTAATGGGTGTGGATAACTCTAGGCGACTTGTGCGAAACCAAAAGTCTGGGATGGAGGTGTATGCGAGGTCGGGGAAGACGATGGTGTTTTTGCTGAGCCTGGGCTCTGGGCGAGGGAGAATGAGAAATCCCCTCTCTTGGTAGATCTGAGTGGGTAGCTTGGCAGCTAGGTAGAGGACGCGACGCGCCTCCATCTCTAGACTGTGCCCTATGGTAGTGGTGGGGATAATACCCATATTTGATGACGTCATAAAGCTATTATACTAGATGTGTCAATGTTATAGGGTAGTGATAAACAAAAACCCCGCCTGGTGGCGGGGTTTTTTATTGCATCAATTAAGATAAATTGCTTATTTGAGTTCTACAGTAGCACCGGCCTCTTCGAGTTTGGCTTTGGCTGCTTCTGCGTCTTCTTTTTTAGCACCTTCTAGCACAGTTTTGGGGGCTGCTTCGACGAGATCTTTGGCTTCTTTGAGACCTAGAGTCTGGTTGAGGGCTCTGACTGCTTTGATCACTCCGATCTTGCTGGCGCCTGCGGCTGTGAGGACGACGTCGTACTCATCCTTCTCTTCTGCAACGGGAGCGTCTCCGGCTGGAGCTGCACCTGCGGCCATGACGGGAGCGGCTGCTGATACCCCGAATTTGTCTTCGAGGGCACTGACCAATTCAGCGACTTCTAGAACCGAGAGTTTCTCGATTTGGTCAACTAGTTTTTGTAGATTTGCAGATAGTTTTACTTCTGCTGTTTTTTCGTCAGACATATTTGTCCTTTCGTGTTATTTATTTTTTGCTAATTGCATTAAGTGCGTAGACTAGGTTGCGGGTAGGTGCGGTGAGGACGCCGACCAGGTTACGTGCAGGATTGGCGAGTGTGCCGAGGAGTTTGGCGATGAGCTGATCCTTGCCAGGTAGAGAAGCGAGATACTTGACCTTATCGAGTGTGAGTGCTTCGGTACCCAGAATGCCGGCCTTGATCTCTGGCTTTTTTGCGCCGTTTTCTTTGGCGAACTCGACCAGTGCTTTGAGGGGAGCGATAGCATCGTCACCTGCGAATAAGGTGGCGTTGGGGCCTTTGAGGGCCTGGACCATCTCAGGAGAGAGCTCGGCATGCTTGCTTTTGAGGGCGAGGGCGAGGAGTCTGTTTTTGGTGATTTTGAGTTCGCCGCCAGCTTGGGTAATCTGGGAACGTAACTCTACCTGATCGTTACCTGATAGACCTGCGTAGTCAGCAAGATAGATAGCTGAGGAGGCCTCGACCTTTTTGGTGAGATCTGCTACTTCTGCGATATTTTTTTTGTTTGGCATGTAGGACTCCTAATAAGTAGTCCAGTGATCAGTTTGCAGTGATCAGTGAACTGGTTGATACATAAACACGAAAAGACAAAAGGAAAAATTACCCTCGACGCGACTTATATGCGCGTTGTCTTTAGGATGTTGTTATTATAGCAAAGAATTAGCTAAGGAGCAATTTTACCCCTGGGCTCATTGTAGAGGCTAGAGTAGCTTTGGTGATTTTGTTTACCTTGACTGCCTCGAGTACAGTGTCGAGGTTGGCAACTAACTCCTTATCAGGTTGGCTGAGCTTACCTAGGACGATGTGCATGAGGGGGAACTTACCCTCTCCTTTGAGCATGGTCTTACCACCTGCGAATTCTGCTTTTTTTGCCTCTGGGTCGGGAGTGACTGTGCCTGCTTTGGGGCTAGGCATGAGGCCTTTGGGCCCGAGGACTCTGGCGTGCTTGGCTAGGCGCGGCATCATGGCTGGAGTAGCAAGAAGGATATCAAAATTAAATTTGCCCTTCTCGATCTCTGCTATGACTGCGTCGCTGGCGATGGCGATTTTCTTTTTGGCACCTGCCATGTGCGGGAACGTGACCTCTACTCGCGAGACTCTCTCGATAAGATTGAGATGGAGAGTGAGGGTGGCGTCAAAGGAGGTGATGTTGGTGTTTTTGATAAGCTTGATCGCATCCTCTGGTGTGTAGAGATTCTTTCTATCAACCTTGCTTTTGCTGGCTTTGATTTTTTTGCCTCCTCGGTTGATGTGGCGGGGGCGACGAGGGGTGTCAGTGGATTCTGTATTTTCAGTAGATTCAGTTGGCTCAGTTGATTCAGTAGCGACTTTTGGTGTTGATTTGGGAGTTGATTTTTTCTCGAGACTGAGAGTGTATTTAGCTCTGATCTCTTCGAGTGCTACTTCGCCAATACCAGGGAGTGCGGTGATCTCACCGTCGCTCATGGTGCTAAGTTGTTCTGGTTTGACTCTGGCAGTCCTGAGAGTGTTGGCAATACGAGTGCCTAGATCTGTGTATAGGTCTTCCCAGACGATTGTTTTATGGCTCATATGTTTTTCCTCCTTACACCTTATTCGTGATAAGGACAAGTAAACGGATAATAATGGTTATTTCTCTACTTCGACTCCCATAGATCTGGCGGTGCCAGTCACAGTGTTGACAGCTGACTCAAGAGTAGTGGTGTTAAGGTCAGGCATCTTCTCCGCGGCGATTTTCTCTACCTGATCTTTGGTGAGTTTGCCGACCTTGTTTTTGTTGGGTTCTCCGCTGCCTTGCTTGAGGTTGAGCTCTTTTTTGATGAGAGCTGAGACGGGAGGAAGCTTGAGGACAAAAGTGAAGGTACGATCTTCGTAGATCGTGATCTCGGCGGGGACTAGCTGGCCTTTTTTATCTTCTGTGGCTTTGTTATATTGGTTGACGAAGTCCATGATGTTAACACCATGCTGACCAAGGGCTGGACCGATTGGTGGAGCAGGATTAGCTGCACCTCCCATAGGGAAGACTTTGAGGACTGTTTTGATTTTTTTTGCCATATACTAGCTCCTAGTTATTAGTTTTTGGTTCTTAGTTATATTTTGGATACCTGAATAAAGTCGAGTTCGACTGGAGTCTCGCGACCAAAGATCGAGACCAAGACATTGAGCTTGCCTTTTGCCTCGTCAATCGTGTCAACTGTGCCCAAAAAGTCTGCAAAAGGACCATCCACGATCTTGACAGCTTCGCCGACGGAGAAGGTGCTCTTGAATTTGGGAGCTTTGACCTGCATGAACTTGAGGATGTTGTCGACTTCGCGCTCTGGGATGGGGGTGGGTTTGCGACCGATCGAGCCGATAAAGGCGGTGACGCCAGGAGTGGTGCGGACTGCGAGCCAGCTCTGGTCATCCATGATCATCTTGACGAGCATGTAGCCAGGGAGAATCTTTTCTTTGATGGTTTTTTTCTGGCCTTTTTTGACCTGAATCTTGTCTTGGGCGGGAATGATTGCCTCAAAAACCTTACCAACAACTGCCATGGATTCCAGCCTGATTTTGAGCTGTTCGGCGACTCTTAGCTCGTGACCTGAATAGGTGTGGATGACGTACCACTTGGCAGTCTCTCTGAGCTTTTCACTTTTTTCGTAGATAACGTGGTATGGGTTGTTCTTGACTACCTCACTGGTAACATCGCCTTCTTTGGCGGCGTCTTTTTCCTGGAGGATGTCTTCTGGTTTGTCGGCCATAGTTAATGATCCCTATTCTATTAATTAATACTTGGGGGAACCTGTCAAGTATAGCACAGCGCGTCTATTTGATAAAGAGGCCAAGAAGTGAGGTAAACATGATGTCTAGTCCGCCTACATAGAGGCCGACGACGAATGAGGCGATGATCACGATCGAGGTAAGACGGATCGAGTCTGATCTTTCTGGCCAGGTTACTTTGCCTAGTTCGAGCTTAACTTCCTTGAGGTACTTAAGAATATTCATAGTGGTATTGTAGCACCCTACTTCGCTTGTGGCTACGAAGGGCGCGGGACAATTATGAATTGTGATACACTAGCAACGTATGACAGATTTGTTGATCAAGAAACTTATGGAGAGACTCGAGAAAACGTTGGAGGTTGTGAAGCAGGATTTATCAAGTGTGAGAACGGGAAGAGCAAAGCCATCTCTAGTCGAAGCAGTGAAGGTAGAGGCGTACGGGGCAATGATGGAGCTGCGCGAACTGGCGACGATTACAGCGCCAGACCCATCACTAATTGTGATTTCTCCTTGGGATAAGTCGCTTACGGGAGCAATTGCAACTGGAATACAGAAGGCCGAGCTTAATATCCAGCCAGTAGTGGACGGTGAGATGGTTAAGATCTCGATCCCGTCACTAACTGAGGAGAGACGACTGGAGCTCGTGAAGGTGGTGAGTCAGAAGCTGGAGAGTGGGAGGGTGATGATCCGCCAAGTGAGAACAGAAATTAAGGGGGAGATAGAGGCTCTGGAGGGTGAGTCGGGAGTGAGTGAAGATGATATTAAGGATGGACTTAAGAAGATGCAGGACGAGGTTAATACGAATGTGGAGAAGTTGGATGAGATGGGGAAAGCAAAAGAAGTCGAGTTAATGAGTATATAAAAAATTAGCAGGAGACAAAAAATGGCAAGAAAAAAAATCACGAAGGCTGTTATTCCTGCTGCAGGATTTGGGACTAGATTCTTGCCTCAGACCAAAGCGATGCCAAAAGAGATGCTGCCGATCGTGGATAAGCCGGTGATCCAGTACATAGTAGAGGAACTGGTGGATGCGGGGATCGAGGACATAATACTGGTTACGGGATATCACAAGCGAACGATTGAAGATCATTTTGATGGTCCTAGTACTGATCTGATTGAGAACCTAAAAATGGGTGGGGAGAAGAAGAAGCATCTTTTGGAGTCAGTGCAGAAGATCTCCGAGATGGCTAACTTCTATTATGTCAGGCAAAAAGGTCCATACGGGAACGGAACGCCTCTTATGAATGTGCGAAGCATTGTGGGAGATGAGCCGTTTATTTATACTTGGTCAGATGATTTTATTATGGCGAGTCCTACAAGATTTCGTCAGTTACTGGCAGCGTACGAGAAGCATGGGTATAGTTGTATGGCCAGTGTGCGAGCCAAAAGTGATGAGGATTATGATCGATATGGATTTGCGGGTGGGACAGAACTTGAGGAAGGTGTGATTGATTGTGATGTGATTGTGGAGAAGCCAGGGAAGGCAAATGCGCCGTCTGATCTTGCGAATGTCTCTGGGTTTTTGTTTACTCCTGACATTTTTCAGTATCTAGATCAGGTAATGGCTGACCTAAAACCAGGGAATGAGTTCTACTATAACGATGCGCTCAAACTGATGCTCGAGGACAAAAAGCATGTCTTGGCAGTAGAGATCAAGAATGGCAAGTACTACGACACAGGTAACAAGCTAGAGTATATGAAGACTCAGGTGGAGTTTGCACTCAGAGATCCAGAAATGAGTGGAGATTTCCGGGATTTTTTAAAGGAGATTAAGTTTTAAGTAATTAAGGTTTTTTCCAGACTCCACATTCGTCGTAGCAATGAGGGCTAAGGCAATATTCTGATTCGCGTTTATCATCTTGAAGTATTTTGGTGATTTTTTCACTAACCCAGTCTGGTGAGAGATATTGCATGCCATTATCGAGTCTTTTTTGTTTTTCTTTGAGAGTTAGAGGTCCGAAGGGAGTAAGTGTGCTGTCGAGAGTAATGTGGGTATATTTACCAGGGTGCTCGAGGCTAAGACTGAGAGTGAGCGAGCGGAGGGCGGCTTTGGTGGAATTATAGAGAGTACGCATTTCTTTGTATTGAACAGCTGAGCAGGAGCCTATGTTGATAGTTATAGTAGGTGTTAATGATTGAGAGAGGAAGAAGGGAGTGTGGACGTTTAGTTCATATGACTCTTTCCATTCTGAGGGGGAAATATCTGATGATGGTTTGTAGATTCCGATGCCAGCATTGTTGATGAGAATGTCTATCTTGGGATGGGTTTTTTGAATCTGCTTGATTAACTCGGTGCGATCAGTGGAACTGGTGAGGTTGCAGGTGTAGATAGTGTGGTGATCTGGGTGATCAAGGTTTTCAAGAAGGGAAGTTAGTTTATCAGAGTCACGACCTAGGAGAATGAGATTAGAGCCTTCGTGCGCGAGGTGACTGGCAAGGACTGAGCCGATACCGCCGGTTGCGCCAGTGATGAGGATTGTTTTTCCTTTTAGGTTCATGTGCTGGGAACAAGATTCGAACTTGTGAAAGCTTGCGCTGACGGTTTTACAGACCGTTCCGTTTGACCACTCCGGCATCCCAGCAGTTTATCTTTAATATCTGGATTATAGCCGATTTTGGAAAGCTCGTCGATCATCCATTTTTTGAGTCGTATATTGTAGACTGCAATGGTTAGAACACCATATTTGTTGATTTTGTTATATGTGCCTTTACCAAGAGGTTTTGTTGGCTTACATGTGTTGATGCGATCTTGTGAAATATTGAGTTGTTTTACCCAAAAATCCTTTGCTGACTCCACACTTTGATTTTTGAATACTTGTAGATAAAAATAAATTTTGTTTTCTTTTACGTTGCAGATAGTTTGTAGAAAAGTATAAAAAATCTTGATCATGTTGGGATCTGAGTTGCCGAGTCGCGTGGCATGATGCGTGGATTTGCCTCCTTCTCCCCAATATAGTCCAAGGCATAGGTTAAATAGTTGTGTTTCTGCTATAGATAGATCTTTTTTGATTGAAAATGGATGCCCATCAGGATTATATCTATGGTAATTGGCAGCTGATCTAGAGCGAATAGGGATATTGTGTTTTGCTAGCCAATATCTGACCTTGTTTTCACTAAATCCGAGAAGGGAGGCAATTTCGGTGGCAGAAAAATGTTTTTCAAGATAGAGTTTTGTGAGTAGCTTCTTGCTAGGGGGCATATGTATTACTATGCCCGAATATATAGCGAATGTCAAATTTATAATGTGAGCCGATGGACGGATTCGAACCGTCTACCTCAAACTTACCATGTTTGCGCTCTAACCACTTGAGCTACATCGGCGATATGTGTATTATCTCTGATAATGAGTTGAGGATCAAGAGTTAGAATAATAAAAACCCTGGAGCAGTCAGTGAGTGAGAAAGAGCTTTCCCGGATGTAACCAGGTGGGTGAGCTGCCGACTAGCCCAATGGATTAGTTGGACGGGCCCTCCCTATAAGCTCAGAAATTGTGGAGAAAAAACTTCCTCACAAACTGCTTGCTCGCAGGGCAATCTTATTTACTCATTTAGGCCACTGACTGTCAAGTACTATAGTAGAATGTGGAGGTGAGTAAGAAGCATAAAAATCAGGATGAGCTGGGCGGATGGCAGGAGAAGTTGATGTTGTCGAGTCAAGGCAAACGTTTAGGCTACGCAAAAAATGAATCAGCAGATGCCCATAGGATGAGAGTGAGAGTGAGAATAGTTAATCTCTTAATGTTAGTGATGGGGGTGGGAGTATTATCGAGGATGTTGTTTTTGACTGTGTTTGAGCGAGGCAAATACCATCTTAAGTCAGAGAATAACAATATCGAACATATTAGACAATACGCCTCTCGCGGGGTTATTCTTGATCAGTTGGGGAGAAAGATGGTGGAAAATACGGGGGACGAAAGGGGAGGAAGAAAGTACCTGCTCGGAGAACAGGCAGCACATCTACTAGGATATATGTCTCAGGTGCGTGAGGATGAGTTAGGTTGTGAGTACGGATTATGCTATTACCTAGGTGATTGGACCGGAAGAACTGGGGTGGAGAAGGTGTATGAGTCTAGATTAAAAGGGAGGGATGGAGGAAAAGTCGTGGAGCTAGACGTTAAGGGGGCGACAGTGCGGGAGCTTGGAGTCAATGAGGCTGAGCAGGGAACTGACGTTACTCTCTCGATTAATAGTGAGTTGCAAAGAATTGTGGCCGAGGCAGTGGGAGAACGCAAAGGAGGGGTGGTAGCACTTGATATGCAAGGTAAGGTTATGGCGCTATACTCGGGACCTTCGTATGACCCTAATCTTTTTACAGTTCAGTCAGATGAAGTGGAAAAACAGGCGCTTTTGCGTGATAAAGAATCGGAATATTTTTTGAATCGAGTTACGAGTGGAGTATATGCGCCAGGGAGTGTTTTTAAGTTAGTGACGGCTTATGCAGGACTAGAATCTGGTGAGATAGATCAGGAGACTCTAATAGAAGATACGGGAGAGATAGTGATTGATCAGTATCGTTATGGGAACTGGTATTTTGATCAGTACGGGAAAACTGAGGGGGAGATAAACTTGGAGCGAGCGCTCGCGAGATCAAATGATATTTTCTTTTATCGTTTGGGTGAAAAGGTTGGAGTGGATGAGATTGTGAGCTGGGCGAGTAAGATGGGGCTAGGTGAGAGGACGGGGATAGAGCT
>CAXCDZ010000037.1:0-8212 GCA_963981525.1 uncultured bacterium
AATGCTTGAATCAAATATACGATTATAGATATATTTATAGGTTAAATTGTGACCCTAAGCATAACGCAACCGAACCGCATAATCTCACATCTGATTGACCTGTTCAACCTCTTCTCTCCAGATATGCATCAGCCAGCGGTAGCTATATCCTGTTAAGCAATCAAACCTAAGAATATGGATCAAATTGACGGATAGATGGTCTTAGCCAACCCTCTAAACAGTCTTCCTCTAATCCTGCGAGATTCTTTTTCCGATATACCTCTGTTCCAGTGCCAAGGATCTCAGCAAAGTACTCAACAAGATCTTCAAAATACCTATTGTAAGTGAAGAAATGACTAAGCCTATGATCTATCTGATAATTTGAATTGATTGATTGGTAGCCACGAATAAACTCTGACTCATGTTGGAAGAACCATGTATCTCGCTCAGGTGGTGCAAGCAAGATGTTATCCCAATCGATCAAATAGAGATCTGTGGGCGACTTTACAAGAGTATTCCCACCTGGATCTCCATGTGTGATAACCATTTTATGTTCTCCCGCCTTCAGCTGTTGACTTAGATCCAGAAAGTTTGCGTAGTCATGGCGTACTTCATCTAGATACTTTATAAGGAGAGTTCGAAGTGACTGGGTGATCCTATCAGCACTATCACTCTCCACAATGTTATTTAGTTGTTTCTCAAAGCTCTCGGCATATCGGTAATCAAAATCCTCCTTTGCTGTGGTGACATCAATCTTGCTGGTAGCACTGTGAAGAGTTGAGATCAATCTTCCGAAAGAGTAGAAGTCATAATCCTCGCTCTGCTCTGCGTCTATATAGTTGAATAAAACGATCAACGATCCATCTTTCTGTAGATACAGTTCTCCCTTTCTAGTGGGAATAGGATAGTTCAATCTTTCTAAGCCTTTTTTGTATAGTTCATTTATGACGGGGAGGCTCTCTATAATGGGAGGAATGAAGAGAGGTTTATCTACAATCTTGCAGAAATATCTGATGTCGGAACAATTAAGAATAAATGTTTCTGCAACGAACTGTCGAGGAGCCTCTACGAGGCTTTCAATAGCTAAGCCATACTGCTCTTCAATTAACTTCCTGATATGATCGTCCATAATCTCATTATAGCTTGAAACGAGTTAGAAGCTGGTGGTTCGGAACTACGGTACGATTAGGAGGTAAATTATCTCAAGTGTGACCCCAAGGCAAGTCAGTTTGAACCGCTCTTAGCTCATTTTGAGCAACTCCGCCAGATGTACGAGACATCAGAACAGGAGAAAAGCGATGTTTAAGACTTCCTTATTTGACGAGTCAACTTTCTATAGACAGTTTACCATGGACTTACTCAAGGCCAAACAGCAGGTAGTGATCGAGAGTCCGTTTATCACTACCAAGCGAATGAATAAGCTAGTACCTGTGTTTAACAAGCTTGTCAGGCGCGGAGTTAAGATCTATGTCATCACCAGAGACCCTAGAGAGCATCTATCTCCCTACAAAGAGCAGTCTGAGCGTGAGATATGTCACTTTGAACGGATTGGAGTTCAGACACTAATCTGCAAGGGTAATCACCATCGCAAACTAGCAATCATTGATCAGGAAATATTATGGGAGGGTAGTCTCAACATATTATCTCAGGTAAAAAGCAGAGAAATTATGCGCCGCTTTGAAGGCGGCGGCTTCGCCGTGGATATGTTTAATTTTTTGAAACTCGAGAGGTTTATATAAGAGGTTAACACTCAAATGCTATACTACATGACAATGATAGATAAAAAATCAAAAAAAACATTAGATCAAATAAACTTTGTTGTTTTAAGTAAGTTAACGACAAAGCAAGAGTTGGATGTTTCGGCTTTGACCAAATTAGCATTTGTTGATGTTGACGAGGCAGAGGCAACTGCTGATTTTTATCATCCAATGTCAGCTCAGGTATTAGCTTATTCTGATGAGAAGTTGGTAGGTTGGGCAGGAGTTCATGAGACCGAGCAAGACCATCTAGAAAAAACTATTAAGTTGGGTGGTTATGGGATTTGTACTCATCCAGATTGGCAAAGAAGAGGTATTGCCAGCAAAGTGGCAGAAAAAGCAATGGAGTTTCTCAAAGAATCAGGTTGCGAGGTCGGATTTCTTTCAGTAAATCCAGGTGATAAGGGTTCAGTACGACTTCATGGGAAGTTTGGATTTGTTATGCTTCCTCAACAGTTTTCTTGGACAAATAGCTCTGGAGAAGTAAAAAAAGATATTGGCGGAATGATTGCGCCAATTGAATCAAAGCAATTATTCGAGTATATACTTAGTAGTGATGAGCTATTTTATGTAGGTCATGGCTATTGGTAGAAAGAAACTATGACAAAACAACCAACAGAAGCAGAAATCCAAAAAGTACTTAAGATGCTTGAGGAATCAGATTCATCTAGCGCCACTCGCGAGAATGCGCTTAAAGCTATTGAAGGCATGAAGACAATGGCAGGAAAAGTTGTTGATAGAATTGACGACGACATGAAATCAGGGAAAATAGAGGTTTCTGACGATGGGAAAGTTACCAGGAACGATTAGTTATAGTAATTAGTAATGATAGACTTACAAATATGAAAAAAATTGTGCCAGCACCAATCAAACCTATCATAAAATATGATGATCTCAATAAAATAGATATTAGGATTGGTTCTATTGAACAAGTTATAGATATAGTCGAATCAGACAAATTAGTTAAGCTGATTGTAGATTTTGGTGACCATAAACGCAATATTATTGTTGGAATGAAAAAAGAACGAGAAAATCCACAAGAAATAGTCGGATTGCAAGCATTATTTGTTGTTAATCTTGAGTCAAGAAAAATGATGGGTCATGAGTCGGAAGGCATGCTTTTCGACATAGGTTATTCTGACAAGATCACTCCAGTTTTAGCTGTTCCAGAGAAAATAGTTCCCAGTGGAGTTCGTGCTGGTTGATCTCCTATTTTAAAACGGCAAAACCTCAGAAGATTTAATTCCAAGTGCTTTAACTATTTTTTCTAATGCCTCATATGAAGGGTTTTCTCCACCACGCTCGATACGAGCATAGTAATTAACATGCATCTTTGCTTTGTCAGCAACTTGTTGTTGGGTAAGATCAGATTTACTGCGAGCTATTTTGATGTTTTGTCCAAACTGTTTTTGTGATCCCATATACTTACTTTCTCTCTCAATAAACATTGTATCATTTTTGAATATCTACTTTTGCCCAATAGCGACAATGTGACCTTCTCGCCAATAGAAATTGGGTTGAGCTAGAATATAGTCAGGAGAATTCTTGTCAAGTAAGCTTCTCCATTCTTGTTGATTTTCTTCTGTCTGAAGGTTAATTTCTGACCAATTCACGTCTTCCAGACTAAATAGTTTTGTTAGATATTTCATAGTTTTTTCATCAAGAGGGAATCTACGTTCAATAGTGTGCGTCGATTGACTAATATTATTAAACCCACAGTGTTTAAGAGTACTACGCATTTCAATCGGATGAACAAACCACCGTTCTTTATCATAGTTACTCATTTCCTTCACTGAATCCCACAAAAGGTTGGTGTTTTTTGTCGGGTGAAAGAAATAAGATGATCCGTCAGTTTCTTTTATCGCTACTAAACCGTTAGGCTTTAGTACTTGTTTAAATTGATCCAAAGTCTTATTCAAATCATCTTCATCTAGATATTGAGTTACATTTGCACACCAAACAAGATCAAAAAAATCATTCTGAAGTTCTAATGCAGTAACATCTCCAACTGAAGCCGAAACTGAAGCCTGGAAACGACCAGCTTTTACGGCATTGTTAACTGCTTTTATATTTTCCTCGGCCAAATCTATTGCTACTATTTCACCTTGAGAAGTAACCAGCTCAGACAATATATCAAGAAATCTCCCATTACCGCAACCTGCATCCAATACTTTCCAACCAGGCTTAATTCCGATTGATTTAATCATACTTCCATATTCAGGCTTGCAAGCATCGAAGTGTAAATCTAGCCAATCGCCTGTAGAAAAATCATGACCTTGAGAAGTTGTATATTTACTCATATTTTCTAATCCTATTCTACATCTATTTTACACTAACTATCTTTCCCTAGAAACACTCTCGGATTCACTGGTATTCCATAAACCCTGCTTTCAAAATGTAGATGTGACCCCGTTGACCAGCCAGTAGATCCCATCCTTCCAATCTCGTCCCCAATATTTACCTCTTGCCCTTCAAAGACAAAGATTTTATCCAAGTGAGCATAGATTGATTTGATGTTATCTCCATGATCAATAATGATATGCTTGCCATATCCCCAGAATATCTCACCAGCATAGACAACCTCTCCCTGCATAAATGGAGTGATTGGTGTACCTAGAGTATTAGCAATATCAATTCCAGTATGAAAGACCTGATATTTGCTAGACTGAGCAAATTCAAGAGTAATCACGCCTTGCACAGGCCAAGCAATAGTCGGATCAATCTCATTAACTACTTCACCAGTAGCAGGGTCTAAGATCTGGATGTTCTTAGTTTCACTATCCACTCCCACCAAAGCGTCAGACACGACATTAATACCAGTGTGAGCCAGGATGAAAACGGCAATCACTGGCAACATGATCACTACCAAAAATGCCAGGAAGACCAATTTCAATTCTTTTCTAAAAGAAAATATCATGGCAACTTTGGCGTAAATATTCATGAGCTATTGATAGATCTCTCTGGGATCAGTCGTTAGGAGCGGGTGTTCTTCTTCACTGGCTACCACCTTGAGTGCTACATGATTCTGATCAGCAATGATTAATCCCTCACCTTTATCACAAGTTAGCAGATATCGTTGCTCATATTCACTCAAGTTAAACTCTCCAGCTACTTTTTTAATCGTAGTAGTATCTTGTCTCATTAAAATACGTAGTGACGACTGAGAAGCAATTGCTCGACCATACTCTTGATTTAAGAAATCATTGGCTTGTTGAGAGATCAGGGTGACTCCCAGATAGTGCTTACGAGCTCTTCTAACTAGTCCAGCTAAGAATCTAGCGCTCTCTTCATGCTGGAGTAGTATCCAGGCTTCATCGATCACTAGAATTCGTTTTTGTGGATCAGCCTTAACCTGTGAGTGGACAAAGTTAGCGGTAGCTAAAATCATGATCTGCCTGAGTGATTCGTCCAGGTCTTTGATATCAAACACCACTAATCGGTTATCTAAATTCACATTGGTCTGCCCATCAAATACAGTAGAGAGTGAACCAGTCACAAATCTCTCCAGTCTGTCACAAATATCTTTTTGCTTCATCTTTTTGAGAGTTTTATAGAAGTCTTTAAGGAGTGGAAACTTTTGATCTTTAGCAAATCTTTTTCTTCGCATCGTGATCCCAATTTTCTTGTAAGTCTCAATCAAGGCTTTATCCACTACTGCCCTCTCCTCAGAATTAAGTGATCCAACCAGGAGGGAGATAATCTCAGTTAGATCTTGGATATGCTCAGCCAGGTTATTCTTACCGTTGTATGACTTTAGAGAAAAATCAAAGGGATTAATTTTTTCTTTGGAAGTAGCCGAAAGTCTGATGTAAGTACCCTTGACTGATTTAGTCAGTTGCTTATATTCTCTCTCAGGATCAATCACAATTACTCGCGTGCCTTGCATAAGTTGTCTGAAGATCTCAACCTTGGCGGTATAGCTCTTACCACTTCCAGATTGAGCAAAAATGATGGCGTTAGCATTATTTAGTGAAAACCGATCAACTATTACCAGTGAGTTATTAGATTTGTTAACCCCGTACAAAATCCCAGATTCTTGCACTAGCTCAGATGAGACAAAAGGGAAAGTCAGGGCGGCACTAGAGCTATCCAAGTTTCTATTCTGCCCCAGCTTGTTTTCACCTCGTGGCAAAGTAGTTTGTAACCCCTCTAGTTGGCGGAAAGTTGCAATCTTGATGTAAAAGAGTCTGGTGGACATCACTGTTTCCAGAATAGTAGTGATTTTGTTTAAGTCAGCCAGAGTGTCAGCAGTGATCGTCATGTAGATCGAGACTTGAAATAGCTTTTCCTGTCCACGTTGAATTTTATCTTTAAGCTCAATTGCTGATTCCAGTGGATCTGTGATTTCAGAGCCAATTACCTTGCCTTGTTTTTGCATGGTGCGCTTGGTGGATTCTAGCTCAGTGATCTTGCGATTAAGTTTGGGTAGAGCTAGTAGTGGATTAATCTGTTCAATGTGATGCGAGATATCAATGTTGTGGTTAAAATTAATCAGCATGTTCAGCCAGCCCACGCTCGCTACATATGGATAACCAGAAATGAATAGTGTGCGCACATACCTGTCTCCAATTTGCAGGTAAGCTGATTCTTCCGCAAGTCCTGAGTATGAGATAAGGTCTACTTGATCTTGCTGGCCAAAATTAAACTGGATGGCCTTTTTCTCGAGTAGTTTCTGAGCTTTCCTCTTCTTAATCCGCCTCATGCGTTTAGCATGTTCTTTTTTAACTGCTTTGATTTTGTTTTTAATGCTAAACATAGTTATTCCTTAGTAATGCCTCAATAGTCTCTCCTTTTAGCTCCTGAGTTTTGACTTGTGAAGAGTTATAGAAACTATAAAACAAATCAAGTGTAGCCAAGCTATCAAGTGACTTAGATTTGATTCCCATTTTTTCTAAACCTTTCATAATTAAGTCTCTGGTGATATAGAGTTGCTCTTTAACTAGCTCAAAGTCTTTCCCTTTGCCTATATGGTGATATGGCACGACGATATAAAAGTGGCGAGAGAGAATCTTGCTCCCTGATACTAGGTTTTTGATAAATTGGCAGTAGTTGGTGATCTGGTTTTTGTAGACTTTTTCTTTTTCCTTATCTTTTGATCGCATCATCTGCTCTAGATACTGATCAATATCTACTTCTCGCACTCGTACTAGGATTTGTAAGTTGCAAGGCAGGGAATTAAGGAAATTTTGATAGCTATCAATGATCACATCCTGCTCTTCCTCACTCTTAAGTTCGAAGTTAATCGAAGAGGTCTTGATTATCAGCCGATACTCCTTATTGGGTAGTACTAAGATCCCATTTCTAACTTCCTTAATTGCAATCTGCTTTCTGGAATTAGTCTTACTTTTTGATTTGTTCAAAAGCCACATTCAAGCCTCCTTTCTTGCCAATCTTGTAACGAAAATCAACTTCTTCATTGCCGATCATATTTTCTAAGCTAACCAAGTTTTTAATTCTATGGGCGGTGGATTTTGTTTTTAGCTTGGCTTTAGCTTTAACCAACTTCTTTGTAGTAGCTGGAGATTTGTTGATGGTTGGTAAGTAAAGAGTTCTTAGATATGACTCATTTTTGTTATAGATATAGTATTTGGCTCGCAAGTTGTAGCGAATCAGGATTGAGAGCCAGTGAATAACTATCTTGCCCTTGATCCTAAGTGAGAGAGTTATGCAGACTACAAAGAAGATGGCAGATAGCGTGAGCTTGTAAGCCACAAAACTCATCGAAGGTGGGATGATGGCATAGATCAGAGTCATAAAAAATACTGGCGCCATTAGCATCATTATCTGTATTAAGTTAAGACTCCCCACAATCTTATCTTCAACTGTAGTGATTTGAGCTGGGATTACTCTGGTTCTCATCCGTTGATTACCTTTCTTGGTAGTTTTGCTTTCCCGGCCACTTTGCGAGTGGTAGAAGCTGAGTTGTCTGAACTCACCACATTAACTACTTGGTTGCCCATTTTTTTAAGAGCCGAACTCTTGGCGGTATAGAAAACCATCTGCATCATCAAGGATGGTGTTTTGAGGAGAGTAAAAAATAGTCCAATAGCAACCGCTACAGAAATTAGTGAGTTCTCGGTGTGATCAGGTAAAGCCAGGAAAGCCCCTGCCAACTGGATAATTACTACATGCACAAACACCATAAACACATTCACAAAATATGTTTTGATTGAGATGGTGGCAAAATCAGAAAATTTGGGTAATGCCCAGAGCATAAAGATAAATGGAGCCAGAACTGCACCTAGAGCAATCATGATCAAACGGCTAATGTACATCAGTAGTAAGACGATTGAGACAATAAGGAAAAGTACTAAGAAGATGAGAATAATCAGTGGAGCTGTGCCAGTAATGAGGGTGGTTGGGTTAATCGCATCCACCACCCAAGCATGATTTAGCCCACCAGTTGAGTTAAGCATGGCTTGTACTAGGGCGTTGCTAGTGATGATTAGGTAATTAGCTAGAAATAATGAGACGTT
>CAXCDZ010000038.1:0-8141 GCA_963981525.1 uncultured bacterium
GAGAGACCCTCGATCTTATCCACATCTGGTTTGTCCATTAGTCCCAGAAATTGTCTGGCGTAGCTACTGAGACTCTCGACGTACCTGCGCTGCCCCTCGGCGTAAATGGTGTCGAATGCTAGACTGCTCTTGCCACTCCCTGAGACGCCGGTCATGACGACAAATTCGTTCTTGGGAATCTCAAGACTGAGATTCTGGAGGTTGTGCTGGCGGGCGCCGGTTATTTTTATTGACATAAAAATTAAATCCCAATATCAAAATTACAAATAACAAACAAATAACAAATAATAAACTCTAAACATATAAGTGAAAACATAATTATTTCTTTAATTCTTTTAGTTTGTCCCTCACTTGGATAGCGGCCTCGAAGTTCATATCTTTGGCGAGTCTTTTCATGTCGCGCTCTAATCTCTTGATCCATTTTGCGTGATCCTGAGGAGTGAGGCTGTGAGGGTCTAGATTGATGATCTTGTTATGCTCCTGTGAGTCGATGGTTTGCCAGGGCAGTCCCTCTGTGTCACCTAGATCTGCGACGTTTTCTCTAATGGCTTTTTTGATTGTGGTGGGAGTGATTGAGTGCTCCTTGTTAAACTCGAGCTGGTACTCACGACGACGCTTGATCTCATCGATGGCTCTGGCCATGGAGTCGGTAATCCTGTCGGCATAGAGAATGACCTCTCCTTTTACATTACGAGCGGCGCGACCCATGGTCTGGATAAGTGAGACTCGGGAACGTAGGAAGCCCTCGCGGTCAGCGTCAAGGATCGCAACTAGAGTTACCTCTGGGAGATCTAGTCCTTCACGCAGAAGGTTGACTCCGATGAGAGCGTCAAACTCGTTTTTGCGCAGCCTCTCGAGAATGTCAGTGCGCTCGAGAGTTTTGACGTCAGAGTGGAGGTAGTTAGCTCGCACTCCTTTTTCGATGAGGTATCCGCAGAGATCTTCGGCAGTTTGTTTGGTTAGAGTGGTGACTAGGGTGCGCTCGTTTTTCTTGGCCCTAGCCTGGATCTCCTTGATGACGTCAGCAATCTCGTTTTTGACTGGTCTAATCTCTATTTCGGGATCGACGATGCCGGTGGGGCGGACCAGCTGCTCGACAATTTGTTGAGAGTTATCTAGTTCCCAGTCGTTGGGGGTGGCTGAGACGTGAATGAGGTGGGGAGCTAGGAGCACGAACTCTTCCCATCGGAGCGGTCTGTTGTCGAGAGCTGAGTTGAGGCGAAAACCGTAGTCAACTAGGTTCTTTTTGCGAGCTTGGTCCCCTCTATACATACCCCTGATTTGCGGGATAGTCATGTGAGATTCGTCAAGGACTGTGAGCCAGTCGTCACCGTAGCGGTGTGCGAAGAAGTCAAGGAGTGTGTATGGCCTGTCTCCCTTTTCTCGGTTATCAAAGTAGCGACTATAGTTCTCGATCCCGTTGACGTAGCCGAGTTCGCGGATGGACTCCAGATCATAGTTGGTGCGTTGGAGTAACCTTTGTGCTTCAATGAGTTTGCCAGCGCTCTTGAGTGCCTTGTATTCTCGGTCGAGATCGGCACGTATCTCAAGTTCGGCTGGTTTGAACCTCGCAGGATCCAGGAGATAGTGTTTGGCTGGGTAGATAACGAGATTCTGGAGATCTTTTGGTTTACTGCTCACTGAAGAGCCGGAGATGGGGTCAAATTCGGTGATCGAGGAGATCTTGGTCAAGCCAAACTCTATTCGGTATGCCGTGTCCTGATAGGCGGGGTAGATGTCGAGACTATTGCCCCTGACTCGGAATGTGCCGCGGCTAAACTCGTATTCTGAGCGTTCGTACTGCATGCTGATGAGTTTGCGGGCTAGTTCTTGCCAGGCGATTTCTGTGCCAATCGAGACTGGAAGCTCGAACTTGCCGTACTCTCTGGGATCACCGATGTTATAGATCGCGCTCACCGAGGCCACGACGATGACGTCCTTACGGGTCATGATGTTTTTCGTGGTGACGAGGCGGAGCTTGTCTATTCTTTCGTTGATCTGAGCTTCTTTCTCAATGTAGGTATCTGAGCTAGCAACATAGGCCTCTGGTTGGTAGAAGTCGTAGTAGGAGACGAAGTAGCTGACTGCAGAGTCAGGGAAGAACTCGCGCATTTCCTGGTATAGCTGGGCGGCGAGAGTCTTGTTGTGGGTGATTAGGAGAGTTGGTTTCTGGGTTTGCTCGATGACGTTGGAGATCGTAAAGGTCTTGCCGCTACCCGTGACCCCGAGGAGAGTCTGATCTTTGTGACCAGCATGGAGCCCTTTCTCGAGCTTTGCTATCGCCTGAGGCTGATCTCCGGTTGGTTGGAATGGTGAGTTGAGTGTAAACATGAACACTCTAGTATAACACTGTTTCGGGTATTATTCCTAGGAGTGGTTAGTGTTAACTCGATGAGTGAGCTCAGAGATGATGCGACGAATGAGTCGTTGGCCTTTGTTCTGACTAAGTTTGCTGGTGAGAGTCCAGTCAATTCCGGGATTGCTATTGCCTTCGATGAAATAGACTCTTCCGGCGTTACTAATCACGAAGTCGAGCGCGTAGAGGGAGTGAGGCTTGTTGATCTTGGTCATGAGTTTGCTGGCAATCTTGTTTACGAGAGGAGGTATTTCTAGATCAGTGAGATAGATGAGCTCACCACCCTGATGTTGATTGCAGCGAAAATCATCCCCTTTTGCAATTCTAATGTAGCACTGGAGTAACTGGTTGTGTTGGATGATGAGTCTGATGTCAGTTGCTGCTTGCCTGTTCTTGTATGTGTAACCTTTGTCGAAGTGGAGGAAAGGTTGGATCACGAACTTGATCTTGGGATTCTCGAGCATGATCTGGTTGATCTTGACTGGCATATTGGTACTGACTTTGTAGACGTGGTTACCCCCTGCCCCGAAGCGATCTTTGAGCACAATCGCAGTTGAAAAATCATCTGGGAATGGGTGCTCTCTGAGTAATTTGCGAAGTCTAGTGATAGAAATGTGAATATCTCTGGGGCGACTGGAGTATATATCGGAGGTAGGAATGGCGTAGTCGGAAAACTGACGATAAGTGACAAGTTTGTCATAGAAGATCTGGAAGAGTGTGGGGTCGTTAAATGGAGTCACGGAGTTGTCAGAGAGAAGGAGTGTTCGCTCTGCAGCCCTCTTAGTTGAGCTAGGAGAGAGCTTATCAAAGATCTGATTGGACTGGGCGGAGTGATTGACCTTGGTCCAACCTGAGGGAGTTTGCGTCCAGTAACTACTGCAAGTACCGGGACCCGTAATGTCTGAGGAGGAGGTGAAGCCGGCTGACAGCCCCTGAGTTTTGCAGTGGTTGAGAAAATAGGCATATGAAACGTTATAGTTCGCTCTTGCGGAGTCGACGAGAAATGGTTTTTTACTATGGGTGTCAAGGACTGTGGCGCTGAGTGCAATGGCTGCAGAGTAGACCACGAGGACGTCGAGTTTTTTGATCTTTTTCATTATCTATCCTATAAGTGTATGTAACAAGTATACACGAATTGGGGATATATTGCTGGGATTAGAAGGAAATGCCGTCAGTACCTATGGCGATACTTGCTCTTGGGCCAGGCTTGGGAAGGCCTTTTGGGCGAGATTTAGACCATTTTTGTGAGCCGGCGGTGGGAATAGAGGGATGGGTTATTGAATTTTGGAGAGTTAGTTCGACTTCTTGTCGTAACACTTGATTCTCAGAGCCAATTCGACTGAGGGAGTTGGATTTGGTGGTGTGGACGTAAGTTTGACTGGGAGTGTGATTGAGTTCGCGCGCTTTTGATACTGGGGAGTGGGTTGTATCGCCACGATTGTCATGAGCTAGAATGAGTGCAGTGCGACGCCCCCCCTTCCACTTGGGTGCTTCTTCGACGAGAGGTTGTTCTTTAGTAGAAATTTGGGGGAAGACAACTATTGTAGACATTACACTTACTAATGCAAATGGGTCAATATGCGGGCCTTGGTCGAAGTGAGTAGACTCAAGTCTCTCTAGTTCATCCAGTGTAGTTTCGACTTTCATACTGATAATTATACTTAATTTGTCGAGATGTAGTTGTGAGGTATAATTACAGGTATTGGTGGCTGTAACTCAGCTGGTTAGAGTGCCTCCCTGTGAAGGAGGATGTCGGCGGTTCGAATCCGCTCAGCCACCCCAAGACGGTCGCTCGGCGTATTTTAGGATAGCGTCGAATGGCTTTTGCACTTCGTATAGCACCTTTTTACCCTTAACCTGCATGTTCGATAGTACGAGTCCCATTAATTGACGTTTTTCGTCAGCTTTCGAACATCTGAATAGTTCGCCTGCCCTCTTTGCTATCTCTACCAGATATGTGACTTGCATATAGTACTCGTCGTCGGTCCTGGTAAGTTTCTTGAGTTTGTTGTCAAAAAATCGCTGTTCTTGCCTATATCTCTCATATCTCTTTGTATATTCACTCTCGGTAATACGCCCATCGGCTCGATCATCGTATAACACTTCGATTCTTTTCTCGTATTTCTCGTGTTCTTGGGTAAACTTTTTGTATTGCTCGTGATAGAAATCAGCCTTGTTTACATGATTAGCCTTGAGTGCAACCCTGATCTCATCGATCACCTCATCGGGGATTTTCATCTTGTCAAACAAGTCGCCTAGCTGTTCGGTTATGGCCTCTTCTCTAAGGTACTTAGCGCCATGCTTACCCTTTGATTGTGTGCAGTGGTAGTAGTTGTGACCTCTTTGCTTTTCATGGGTTATAGCGCATCCACAATCATCACAGCGCAGTACGCCTCTGTACTTGAAACAGTCGAGTCCTGATATTTTTGCCTTGTTAGTGTAGCGACCATACTTTATCTCTTTGACTTTATCCCAGATTTCACGCTCAATGATTAGTCGATAAATATGATCATACTTCCTGCCACCTCTAGTCATTACGCCTACGTAAAATTCGTTATTGAGAATATCACCAACCTTGCTTTTGTTCCACTTGAGGCCATGATGTTCTTGTAGCATATCTATAACCTGATTCATTGAATAGGCTCGAGATACATACCAGGCGTATATTTGCTGTACGATTTTTGAGTTGAGTGGGTGTACTTCGATTGTCTTGGTCCCATCGTCATTAGTGATGTTGCTATAGCCAAATGGTGCCTTGCCTGGCCACTCGCCCTTGAGTAGCTTGCCTTCGATACCTCTCTTAGTGTTATCACTGATTGCATCAGAATAGTATTTGCCTAAACCCAAGGTTAGAGTAAAAGCAAATTTTTGTGATGCAGAAATCTGACTATTGATTACTTGCCCATCTGAGGCAAAATGCAACTCCATCTCGTCGTTGAGGGACCTCTCATATAGGACGTTTACTCTAGAGTCGAAGACGTTACGAGATAGTCTATCGATCTTGTCAAAGCAGACCGCTACTTTTTCCTTGTACGCCAGAATAGTATTCACAATCTCATCAAACTCGACTCTCTTATCCTTGTATGCACTCTCGTCAAAACTATGCTTAGCAACTATCTCAAAGCCCTTGGACTGACAATATCTGATTAATCGCTCTTCTTGAGCAGGTAGAGAATTACCAGCCTCCATTTGCTCTTGAGTGCTTACTCTTGAGATTATTATGGCTTTCATGTTAGAAGGTTTTTTGTGAAAGTCTCGTGAAAACTAATTTCGGCATCATGATTATAGAATGGCATGCCCCAGATATTATATTTCCTACCTTTCCATATTTGATCTATTTTATGTTCGTCTTTGAGTGATGTGAGAAAACTCTGTTTCCACTTATCCTTTTCTAATAGATGATTGCCCTTTGGTTCGATAAACACCTGATAGTGCATGCTTGTGTTATCTTTGTTTTTTCTTAGAAATAGTACATAGTCAGGTTCAAGGGGCTTTCCGTCATCAAAATTATATAACTTAAAAAAACGTTCATTTCGTACTAAGAACACCTCATCATATTGCTTGCTTAGTTTTTCATATGTCATATCGATATATTTGATCAAATATTTTTCCTCAGAGGTTCCAAAACAATCGTTGTAGACATACCAGCTTTTATTGCTTAGGTCTAGATATATGCTAGTTTCATTGACGTCGGTCATGGATTTACCAAACTCTTTATCATTGCTTTCGCTATCTGCAAACATCATCTTCTTATCTGTTATCAAAGTATTTATCATTACAGGTTTAAACTTTTTACTGCCTTGATACTCTTTTTGATCATTGCCTATCGCATTGACTAATTTAGTCAACACTTTGCTTACGATCCCAACTCCATCATTTTTGGTAATAGATTCTAGTTGTTTACTAGAGCCAGATACGACCACTTTCATATTACCTAGATAGTCGCTACTAGTCATAAATTCATCAATACTTTTTAGTTTAGGAAAGTGTTTTAGTAAATTAGCAAACTCAAAAAATTCATATTTATCGATTGCTTTTCTTATTAGTGATTTATTAAGTGTTCCCAAGGTTACAGTTTCTTCTCGTCGTTCAAGACCTTTTGTCGTTTGATCTGCGAATAGATTCTCTGTCATGGTCTTGCCAGTGAGTAAGTTAGCCTGATACAGAGTGTTTCGTATCATTGTTGATAATCCAGAGACATCTTCTCGATCGTATTTTTGTCTATCATTCAAATATAATTTTCCTGACTTATACATCTCACTCTTCTTAAACTCAGGCTTAACAAGCATATCTCGTTTTTTCATGTTATGACCCATAATACCTGTTTTGACTAAGGCTGTGCGTAACTCTTGAATATATTTTGGGTTGTATGTACTGTGGTAGTATAGCTCCTCACATATCCTCATCTCATGCTCAAGATTATCATCAAATTTACGCTTGTAAGCCTGCTCAAAGCCTTCTAATACAAAAGGGCAATACCTTGCTCCACGTCCAATTAATTGGGCCTCTCTTACGGTTGTAAGGCCTGGGATGTTATTCCTAGCATCTCGCTTAACGTCCAGACGCACAATATCAAAAAGATTCAGTACATCCCAACCCTCGTTTAACTTATCGACTGCAAATATAGCTCTGTATTCGTTTGTTGGTGATTCAAGTGTATTGAGTGCTAACTGTTTCTTAACACTATCATTATTCGTATCTATTATAAGTAATTTTTCATTTCCAAAGTCAACTTTAATCTCGCTTACTAGATTTTCCAAACCTATCTTATTTAGCTCGAAGTATGCAAAGGTGCGCTTCAAGGTGTCATCATTAGTCGTTTGCTTCACTTTTCTCAAATCATCAGCAGTAAGGTTAATAATGCCTTTTTGGAAATTCAATCTAAACTCCTTGTTCTCAGCGATAGTTTTGGATTTAATTAAAATAATAGGTTTGATTAATAGTTTATTTTTTTCAAATATTTTACGTCTATATTGGCTTAGTATTACGGCCTGTAAAGCCCGCTCAAAGAGCCCAGCATCCGTTTGCAAGACTCTTACATCCTTTGAGTACTTATCAATACGAAATTGTGTTAGTGGATAGTCAAATAACAATCTCGGGGCATACTTGTTGGCTATGCTCTGATTGTTGAAGTCGATGGTAGCCGTAAACTCAAGTAATATATTATCTGTTCCCATCTCAAATATTTTGTTGACCGTGCTTTCCCATGATATTAACTCCCTCCTCTCTTTAACTGACACCTTGCCTTTTAATTTGATACCTCCTTGCTTATCTATTGTGAGTCCAGCTTTTGTTTCGACATTAATATGATGTGCCTCATCAGAGATTAGTACAATTTTCTTTTCGGCAAAGTCATCATAGGTTATTGCATTCTCTCGCGGATTGTTTAGGCGAGTGTGTAGGCCTTGTATAGTTGAAAAAACTATATTTATGTCATTCTCATCAGTTGATTGAAAATTATCTACCTCTCTGATTCTTATTTGCCTATCATCTTTTGTTACATTTTGAGAAAATAGATATTTGCTCGAAATATCATTCAAAAAATTATCTTTGGTCTTATCGATAATATTTGTGTTATTCACGAAAAATAAGAAGTTTCGATAGCCCTGTTCGTATAGATATAGCATCAGTCCGGCCATCATTAGCGTTTTCCCACTCCCTGTCGCCATATGAAATAGTAATTGATTGCTAGTTGGCTTGGCGTCAAATTCCTCAGTCCAATACTTGATAAAGTATTGAAAAGCTCGCTTTTGGTATGGCCTGAGTGGAAAATGAGGGTTTAAAT
>CAXCDZ010000039.1:0-8097 GCA_963981525.1 uncultured bacterium
ATGATACCATATATGATATCAACTGGTCAATCTCCTCTTGGCATCAGCAAGTCTCTCCAAAGCAATTTTCAGTTCTTTGCGCGGAGTTTTCTGTGATTTTTTAACAAAAATATTTAGCAGTACGATTGAACCAGCTATCACCATCGCATAGAGAATACGAATATTATCTCTCCCCAAAATCCTAATTTCCCACAGTGGAGTGCCAGTCAATTTCTTGATATTTCTAATATGGGTTCCCACCCCAAACTCAACAATTGGTTGTATGGCTCGCTGAACCTTACCCTGTTGTCTCTTCGTTAATTTGAAAAGATCATTTTTGACAGGAGAAACACCCTTGTTATTGGTATAGAAAATTACTTTAGTCTTCCGCACAAATTAAGTATATCAATTTTTTGATGTTACAATGCCTTCATGACAAAGATCAATTTCATCTATTTTGACATCGGTGGAGTCCTGATTCAGGATTTTTCCGATACCAATAAGTGGCACGAGATGTACGCCGATCTGGGTATGACTCCAGATCAGATTATTGAGATTGATAAGCTATATAGCAAGTTCAAGCGCAAGTTTATGACTGTTCTCGAGATTGACGCTTTTATTCCTCTTCTCAAAAAAGATCTCGGGATCACTCTCCCAGCTGATTACTCAATGCTTGCTGATTTTGTTGCTCGCTTCACCCCCAACAAATCCATCTGGCCTGCACTCAAGTCTATTCAGTCTCAGTATCGCACAGGCCTCCTCACCAATATGTACCCCAACATGCTTGACGCTATCAAAGCAGCCGACCTCATGCCTCCCGCTAAGTGGGATGTTACAGTTGACTCCAGCGTCGAAGGCGTCCAAAAACCCGACTCCGTCATCTACCAGATCGCGACCAAATGGGCCGGCGTCCCTCACGAAGAAATCCTCTTTATTGATAATACTGAGAAAAATGTCAAAAGAGCAGAATCAGTTGGCTGGCAGACCTTCCACTATGACTCCAGTGATTACAAACAAGCCAGTGCCGACCTCTCCTCTTTCCTCAAGGTATAACTCGCCCGTGCTATACTCATCACATGCTTAATTTCCTCGGCAAATTCTTTGATGGTAACGCAAAAGAACTCAAGAATCTCGACTCAACTGTCCAACAAGTCAGTGCCTTCGAGGACAGTCTCAAGGATCTCAAAGCCAAGGACTTTCCCGGCAAAACAGCCGAGTTCAAGAAGCGTTTAGCTAGTGGTGACTCGCTAGACGACATTCTCCCCGAAGCACTCGCCGTAGTCAGGGAAGCAATCAGGCGTACCACTGGCGAGCGCGCATATGACGTTCAGCTCCTCTCCGCCCTCACTCTCTACCACGGCAAAATTAGTGAACAAAAAACCGGTGAAGGCAAGACTCTATCAAGCGCCCTCGTTGCATACATCCGCGCGCTAGTTGGCCGCGGAGTCCATCTCATCACAGTTAATGATTATCTCGCACGTCGTGACGCTGGTTGGTATGGTCAGGCTCACATCTTTTTGGGGTTAACAGTTGGCGTCATCTATTCTGGCAAGGGGAATCAGCCAGGAGCACTTCTTGATATGGAGCATGAGGAGGTAGGGGAGGATGACGAACGTATCCGCCATCTGCGCGCAGTCCCTCGTCGCGAGGCATATGAGGCAGACATCACATACGGTACTAACAATGAGTTTGGCTTTGATTACCTCCGCGATCACATGGTCATGAGAACTGGGGACAAAGTCCAGCGTGGTCACTATTTCTGTGTTGTTGACGAAGTCGACTCAATCCTCATTGACGAAGCCAGAACCCCTCTTATTATTAGCGCTCCCGACTCCGAACCCACTGATAAGTATCTTGAGTATTCCCAGTTAGTTACTACTCTCTCTCGTGACACTGATTACGAGGTCGACGAAAAGCTCAAAACCGCCACCCTCACTGACTACGGTATCCGCAGGCTCGAACAAAGGCTCAAGGTCAATAATCTCTACGAAGAGTCA
Organism: uncultured bacterium; assembly: GCA_963981525.1. Lineage (GTDB taxonomy): Bacteria > Patescibacteriota > Microgenomatia > UBA1400 > UBA12108 > CAXCDZ01. The sequence continues at coordinate 1,977 of CAXCDZ010000039.1, forward strand.
TATCAGACTGTTCACCATGTTGAGCAAGCCCTCAAAGCCACCACACTCTTTACACGCGACAAAGATTATGTGGTCAAAGATGGTACCGTCATCATAGTCGACGAGCACACGGGTCGTATGATGTATGGCAGGCGCTACTCCGACGGCCTCCACCAATCCATTGAGGCAAAAGAAGGTGTCGCGGTCCAGCAGGAGAGCCGCACTCTTGCCACTATCTCGCTCCAAAACTACTTCCGCATGTACGATCATCTCTCTGGAATGACCGGAACAGCAGTCACCGAGTCTGAGGAGTTTAAGAAGATCTATGATCTAGATGTTGTTGTGGTCCCCACCAATCGTCCCATTGTTCGCGATGACGCCACTGACCTCATCTACAAAACTACCCGGGCCAAATACAAAGCAATCGCCGAGGACATCGCAGTCAGGCACGAACTGGGCCAGCCAGTCCTGATTGGCACCAAGAGCATCGACAATAATCAGATCATTAGCAAATATCTTAAAAGAAAAAAACTTCCCCACGAAGTCCTCAACGCCAAGAATCACGACAACGAAGCCCGCATCATCGCAGACGCTGGGCGCAAGGGTGCCATTACGGTGGCAACCAACATCGCTGGGCGTGGTGTCGATATCGTTCTTGGTGGAAGTAAAGATGGTAGAGACAAAAAAGAATGGCAGAAAGAGCATGACGAGGTCCTAGAGTCAGGTGGACTCCACGTGGTCGGTACCGAGCGGCATGACTCGCGCCGGGTTGATAATCAGCTTCGTGGTCGTTCCGGTCGCCAGGGTGATCCAGGTTCCAGTAGATTCTATGTGAGTCTAGAAGATGATCTTATGCGCATCTTTGGCGGTGACCGGATCTCGACTGTGATGACCGCGCTCAAGATCCCCGAGAACGAAGCAATCGAACATCAGATGGTTAGTAAGGCTCTGGAACAGGCTCAGGTCAAAGTCGAGGGTCACTACTTCGATATGCGTAAGCGCGTCGTGGACTACGACGACGTCATGAACAATCATCGCTCCATCATCTACAAACTCCGCGATCAGATTCTTGCTGATTCCGAGAATAACCCCGACAAACTCAAGGACCGTGTTTTCTCACTCGTCCTGGGTGAGATCGAGATCCTAGTTAACTCACGCCTCAGTGAGGGGTTGACGCAAAAAGAAATTGACATGATCGTCAAGGAATTTATCACTATTATTCCCTTTGATGACTCCTCCCAAAAAAAGCTTGTCCAAGAACTCGCAAAAGCCAAAGACGCTGCAATCATCATTAACTCGCTTCAAGATATCGCACATTCTACTTATAAGGGTAGAGAAGAAAAGCTCGGTGACAAGATGGTCCGCGAGATCGAAAAATACATCTACCTCACCACTCTTGATGAGAGCTGGATGAACCATCTGGATCAGATGGATGGCCTGCGTGATGGCATCGGACTCCGGGGATACGCCCAGCGCGACCCACTCGTGGAGTACCAGAAAGAAGCTTACACTCAATTTGAACGCTTGCTAGGCTCAGTCGAAAGCATCGTGGTCAAGAAACTGTATAGACTTAATCCCGCAGCCCAACCTCAGCCGCGAGCCGTCACTCTCCGCAAAGATGAAGTAGTGGGGGGCAAGGCCCAAAAGAAAGTCGTAAAAAAATCCTCCCCCAAATCCTCTGGCAAAAAAATTACCCGCAACGACCCCTGCCCATGCGGCAGTGGTCTCAAATACAAAAAATGCGGCCTAGTGGGCGCTCCGCAACACAAAGCTTGACAACTCAAAGTTACGGCGTATTATGAATATATATTCATAATACAAGGAGACAAAAAATGACAAACCAAAATCAGCAAGGTAATCCGAACTCAGCAGACAACAGTACTTGTACATGCCCAAGCTGCGGACATCAGATAGATCACGAAAGGGGAGTCCCTTGCTCTAAGGGGAGTTGTCCCAAATGCCAAACTCCTATGCAAGGTGATAACTGCCAAGAAGAGTAAGGGATAACTATGCCCAGACCCAAGTCACCTCGCCGGTATCAGTTTGATCCCGACGTAACTTACTTCAAGCCTCGCGGAGTCCCTCTTCGCGAGTTAGAAGAAGTAGTTCTAGCTCCTGATGAGCTCGAAGCCCTCAAACTCCACGACGTCGATAATCTAGAACATCTCCCAGCTGCAAAAGAGATGAAGATCTCCCAACCTACTTTTAGTAGGATCTTAAGTGGTGCATACAAAAAACTGGCCACAGCCATCACGCTCGGCAAGGCAATCCGACTAGAACAACGCTGATGTCACTAACGAAACAACTACTATTTTCATTATTTATTCTTCTCTCCAGCTTCTATACTGCCCCAAATGTCATAGCCCAAGAAGAGATTCTAGAAGCTACCATTATCGAAGTGCTCGAAGAAAAAAACTTCATCCCCGAACACAGTCAAGACCCTCAGCTATACCAGCGACTCAGATTATCTATTACCAAGGGATCTCTGAGTGATCAAGAAATCGAGATCGAGAGCGGCACTACTCCCATGGTTCACTTGCCAGAATACAGTCAGGGAGACAAAGTCATTGTCAGTATTAATAAGGGTATGGACGGTCAAGACATCTATACCATTACCGATTTTGTACGTCGTGATTCGCTTATCTGGCTCTTTGTTATTTTTGCCGCGCTCACCATCATCATAGGCAAATGGAGAGGGCTCACTTCACTTGTGGGCATGGGTGTCTCATTTGCGATCATCTTTAGTTACATTCTTCCCACCATCTCCTCAGGTGCAGATCCGATTATCACTGCCATCATCGGCTCACTCCTTATCATTCCGGCAACCTTTTATCTCTCACATGGGTTTAACAAAAAAACCACAGTCGCCATTATTGGCACTGTTATCTCTCTTCTTATTGTTGGGGCTCTTGCAGGCTATTTCGTTGACGCTGCCAAACTCACTGGCTTCGCCTCCGAAGAAGCAGCCTTCCTCCAAGTTGCCCTCGGTGGCACAGTCAATATTCGAGGGCTACTTCTTGCTGGGATCATCATCGGTGTCCTAGGAGTGCTTGATGACATCACCATCTCCCAGTCATCTATTGTCAGCGAGCTCAAACTAGCCAGCCCCAAAATCAAGTTCAAAGAACTCTACACCAGAGCCATGAACGTCGGTCAAGATCACATCTCCTCGATGGTCAACACTCTAGTCTTGGTCTATACAGGCGCTGCTCTCCCTCTGCTTCTCTTATTTCTCAATAACTCACAACCCATCTCTCAGTTAATCAGTAATGAGCTTATTGCCGACGAGATTGTTAGGACTCTGGTTGGCAGTATCGGCCTAGTTCTTGCAGTCCCGATCACTACTCTTATTGCCGTCACTACACTTCGCTATGAAAAAAAATAATCAAACATTCCTCCATATGATACTCAAAAAACTCTTTATTACTATTCTCCTAGCATTTTTCTTTTTTGCGAGTTCTCAATCTACCATAGCAAGTGAACAGCAACCGATCTATTTCTTTTATGGTACCGGGTGTTCACACTGCGCGAAAGTTCTGAGTTACATGAACCAGCATGAGCTCTTTGAGAAATATCAGATCGAGAAAAAAGAAATCTACTCCAACCGAACTAACGCTCTCTTTTACAGTACTCTCTTAGACAACTTGAATGCGCCTTCTGAGTCAAGAGGTGTCCCACTTATCGTGATCGGCGATCAGATTTTAGTTGGCGACCAGCCTATTATCGATGACTTTGTCACTCTTGCCAATCAGTATCTAGCAAGCGATTTTTCTACTTCTTCACCTACTCCAGAGCCCCAACCCAACCCAGAATCTTCTCTCGATCTTACTTTTGTCGCAGTTATTGGAGCCAGCATCGTTGACGCAATTAATCCTTGTGCCTTTGCGGTTCTTATTATTCTCATGACCACGATTCTTGCCACCGGGGACGGCAAAAAGGCCTTCAAAACTGGCCTAGCATTCGCCTTCTCGATCTTTATCTCATACCTACTCATGGGACTAGGTCTCTACCAAGCTCTAGGTCTTGGGGGCATCTCAGGGATCTTCTTTAACATCGTTGGATATCTCGCAGTCATTCTCGGACTCTTTAATCTCAAAGATTATTTCTGGTATGGCAAAGTCTTTGTTATGGAAGTCCCCCTCTCTTGGCGACCAAAACTCAAGAGCTTGCTTAACTCAGTCACAAATCCCCTTGGTGCTTTTGGTATTGGCTTTGTCGTTAGTTTGATTCTCCTACCTTGCACTAGTGGTCCTTATATCGTGATCCTCGGTATGCTAGCCAGTAGCACAACGCAGCTTAGAGCCACTATGTATCTTATTCTCTACAATCTCATTTTTGTCTCACCCATGATCATGATTTCCTATGCAGTCTACAAAGGTCTCAATCCTGCGAGTGCCGAGAATCTTCGCCAGAAACATCTCCAGAATCTCCATCTCATTACCGGCCTCATCATGCTTGCCATGGGAACAGTTATTCTCATGGGTTGGGTTTAGTCCTAATGCTTCATTGCATAACTTGCGATATAATTCCGTATTGTGAACATCTCAAAACATAATACTAGAATTTTCAAACTCACCTGGCTTTTTCACTCACTAATTTTCACTATTCCAATCTGGATTGTTTTTTACCAACAGAGAATAACTCCAGCACAGATCTCAGTACTCGTCACATTCCAATATATTGCTCAAATGGCACTAGAGTTGCCCAGCGGTGCATTAGCGGATCTCATTGGAAGACGAAAAACCATTATTGTTGGTTCAGTTGTTGGGGCTATTAGCTATTTATTATTTCCATTTGCATCAAGTTTTACACATTACATGATTCTCGCTTTTCTCATAGGGGTCTCTGACTCATTTAGATCAGGTTCAGAAGAAGCCATTCTGTACGACTCGTACAAAGAAGAAAAGAATGAAAAAAAATATGACAAAGCATACGCAGATGCAAACATAATCTATCAAGTTGGGCTCATTATAGCTACAGCTCTTGGAGGATTAATTTTCGAGTATAACAACACTCTTCCTTATACTTTTTATGGCATTGCGCTTGTTATTGTAAGTATCTTGAGTTATTTCTATCTCGAACCCAGTATTGATAGTGACAAATTTACTCTTGCTAATTATCGTAAGCAGATTATTGATGGATCAAAAGAAGCATTCAAAACTCAATACACCAAATATCTCTCACTGTTTTACATTTTTGTTGGCGGGATTGCTTGGGCAAGTACTCTTTATTTCAATGCTTACATGATGGTTGATCTGGGGTTTGAAAACGACATTCGTGGATATCTCACAGCCGGTATGAGATTCCTCAATGTAGTTATTATCGCCAAGTTATTAACCAACAAAAAAATATTTAACTCCAAGCGTACAATTCTCTTTTTCCCAATCATTATGATTTTGGGATATTTACCCGGATATTGGTTGAGTGGGTACTTGGGATTACCATTTGTTCAGATTATTATATCTGTTACGACAGCCAGGTGGATCGTTCTCTCACCGCTCACCAATGCTGTGTTCTCCTCAAAATATCGAGCCACTGCAATCTCTCTGCTAAGCCTCCTTATTGGCTTTGTTTATATTTCCATGACTGGTATTTCTGGCTTAGTAATTCCGCATTACGGAGTCAAGGCTATGTATTCGCTACTTGGGTTATTTAGTTTAGTCACAGTTGTTCCCTTAACTTACAAGCTATTGGTTCACAGTAAAGATGATTAGCAATAGGCATCATACTTAACAAACGTGCTATATTAACGATACTACTTAATAATTAAAGGGGTTTTCATGCAAACAATTCTTCTCGTTCTTTTTGCTCTCATATTCGCCACAGGCTCGGTTTTTGCTGCCTCCAATCAAGGAGAAAATACCAACAAAATGACTCAAGATCCCAAGATCATGGAGGTTAGTGATGCTCCCGCAGGCAACGCAGTTGCCAATCAGGCCAAGACTGCGACCCAAAACATGGGTGAAGAGCAGCAGCTCCAGATCCAAACCCAAGAAGAGATGATGCTCCAGGATGGCGAGGGTGAAGGTATGGAAGAGGGTAGAATTTCTCGGGCACTCAACAAACTAGAACAGCTCAAGGATCTCAAGGGCACGCTAGGTCAAGAGCTTGGCGAGATTGCTACAGCACAAACTAGAGCTCA
>CAXCDZ010000040.1:0-7943 GCA_963981525.1 uncultured bacterium
TCGCATATACAGGAACGTTAGGCTAAATATTTACTTTCATCTCATCTCTCCCTCTGCACATTTGACTTGCCAACTCAACTTGCTATACTCAACTCATGCAATACCGAGTCCTCAATCAGATCACAGTTAGTGGCCAGGCACTCCTAGATAACTACCAATATTTCCAGTCCCAGTCTCCCAGCTGCGCCATCGCTCCAGTACTCAAGGCCAATGCCTATGGGCACGGCCTGACAGAGATTGGTAACTTCGTTGATAATCAACTTCCTGACGCTCCCTTTATCTGTGTCGACTCACTCTACGAAGCATACGAACTCAGTAGGGTAGGGGTCAAAAAAGACATCTTCATCATGGGTTACACTTTTCCCGAAAACTTCCGAGTCATGAAAAAGCTCCCTTTCATCTTCTCAGTCTGGGATCTCGACTCACTCCACGCACTAGCTAAATATCAGCCACACGCGAGAGTCCACCTCAAACTCAACACAGGCATGAACAGGCTAGGTATCACCCCTGATCAGATTGATAATTTTACCCAGGCGCTCAAAAAAACTTCACTCAAAGTCGAGGGAGTATACTCACACCTCGCTCGTGCCGATGAGCCTGGGAACAGAACTCCTAACAACCAGCTCAAACAGTTCTTACAGATGGTGAGAGAGCTCGAGGAGAGTGGCCTCTCTTTTCAGTGGAAACATCTCGCCGCCACCGCCGGTGCCACCATCATCACACATCCCTCACTCAATCTAGTCAGACTCGGACTCGGATTCTACGGTTACTCACCCTTCGGCCCACACTCAAAAGAGGGTAGGGCACAAAGAGAGAATCTCACCCCCGCACTCACCCTCACCTCCCACGTCAGTCATCTAATTAATCTCAAGCCAGGAGATCAGGTAGGATACGGCGGCACCTACCAGGCCAAGCAGAACGAGATCATCGCCACCTTGCCACTTGGATATCACGAGGGTATTTCACGGGCCTTGAGCAACAAAGGGGTCTTCACACTCACAGACGGTACTCCTTGTCCAGTCGTAGGACGAGTCAGCATGAACATGACCACGATCAAGATACCTCGCACTACGACCGCGAGGGTAGGGGACCCAGTCACCGTCATCACACCAGATTATCAGGCGAAAAACTCTCTCTACCAGCACGCCACATTCACTAACTCCATCCCCTATACTGTTCTTACTAGCTTACATAGTTCAATTAGAAGGAGGGTCGCATGACAAAACTAAGAGTCGCCGTTATCTACGGAGGGATAAGCCCAGAACACGAAGTCTCTATTATCACCGGAGTCCAGGCTATGGCCTCGATGCCAACCAAGTTTGAGGTGATCCCTCTTTATGTCACCAAATCAGGTGACATCCTCACTGGCAACTACCTCCTCTCCATTGACTCTTACAAAGATCTCTCGCTACTTGAAAAAAAGGCAGAACAAATATCCCTACCTTACTCTCCCAATTCAATTACCCTAACTCCCACCAAAGCTTCACTAATTAAGAAAAGATCTAAGCCGTTTGACGTCATCTTCCCATGTTTCCACGGCGGGGTAGGGGAGGGTGGCTGGATCCAGGGTCTAGCCGAGTTCTACCAGATCCCGCTTGTCGGCACTGGTCTCACCGGCGCTGCTCTTGGCATGGACAAAGTAGTCATGAAAACAGCCTTTGACGGCGCCAACATCCAACAAGCTCCATATATCTGGTTCTACCGCCAAGACTGGTACAGCAAGCAAGCAACTTTCGTCAAAGAAATCACTACTCATCTTAAGTACCCTATTTTTGTCAAACCTAGTCGTGGCGGATCCAGTATTGGGACCACTCGCGTGAGTACCAAAGTCGAGCTAATCCAAGCAATCGACCTCGCTGCCGCGATGGATACCAGAATCGTAGTAGAAGAGGGGATTACCGACGCACGCGAGATCAATATCTCTGTTATGGGTAACGCCGGATCAGATCTAGAGTGCTCAGTCTGCGAAGAAGTCTTTCATGAAGGCTCTGAGTTTCTAGATTTCAAGGACAAATACATGCCTGCGCAGGCAGGTCTCGCAAGTGAGGGAATGGCCAGTACCGACCGCATAATCCCAGCTAAGATCAGCAAGTCCATCAAAGAGAAAATCCAAGAAACCAGCAAGCTAATCTTCAATCTCCTTGACTGTGCTGGTCTCGTTCGTCTAGATTTCTTAGTCAAGGGTAAAGATATCTACTGCATCGAGATCAACACTATCCCAGGATCCCTGAGTTTCTATATCTGGAACAAATCAGGTTATTCTTACAAGAAGCTACTTGGACATCTAGTAGATCTTGCTATGATCAAGCACAAAGAAACTCAAAAAACCGTTACCGAGTTCAACTCTCCGATCCTCACAAGTATCTCTCAAGGGGGCAAGCTCGGCAGCAAACTGGGCTAGTAGTTCTCAGGCACGTCATTCTCCAGTAGAACCAGCGGCTCTTTATCTAACTTCATCTTCTTAATAATCTGGATGAACTCCATTGTCTTTTTGATATAGATGATCTTTACCTTACCCGCTATCCCTCGCTCTAGACCTCTTGTTCGCTCATTTTTTCCCACCAAAATCACCATGTCAGCATTCCCCATAATCTCCTTACCCAATTTTTCATGAATTTGTTTACTTTCTCTCCCTAACTCCACTAATCCAGGGGTCACAAGGATTCGATAGTATTCTTTTTGCTTTCCAAGATGTCTCACTGCATCAGAAAAACCTCGATCATTACTACTATACGAATCATCAATCACCCTCATTCCATACCTATCAGTTGTCATCTCGAATCTACTTCGCACTGGTCTGATTTTTGCTTGCATAATACTTTTTTTACTCATCCCAACTACTCTCGCAATCTTTCGCCCACCATTCAAGTTGATCTCTTCTCTCCCATCTCCCTCATACCAGACTCGTTTATTAATAATCTTCTCAACTACTTCGCGCACCACTTCATCAGATCCATTAGCAACTAACTTCCCACCATTTTCCTGCATATACTCAGCTATCTCTCCTTTGGCTTTCTTGATATTCTCATATGATCCAAATCTCTCGAGATGCTGCCTCGCTATCCCCGTCAAGACTCCCACATCTGGTTGCACCATTCTCGCAAGCTCTGCAATATCACCTCTTTGATACGCCCCCATCTCAACCAAAAATATCTCAGTCTTGTCATCAACCTCCCAATATAAGCACTTCGCTATTCCTAAGACTGTATTGTAGCTCTCTGGAGTTGAGACAACTCGGTACTTGGTTCGCAATATTTCATAAGCATTATGTTTTACAGACGTCTTGCCATATGATCCAACAATTCCCACCACTCTCAAACCATTATTTCTTAGTCCCTGCAATCTTCCACGCACCCACCGCCAGACCAATTTCTCAACCATTCTTACAATTCCTCCAATCAGTATATTAGCACCCACCACCCCCAACAACGCAGATAGTTTTGCAGTCAGCCTCATTCTCCCAGTCCACTTCATCCTCCTTACCAAGTCTTGATTTTCATTTCCTTGACGCTTCTCCAGATATCTTTTCGTATCATACTGCTCTATTTGTAAGAGAGCCAATTGGTATTTTCGTCTCTGACTTATCATTATATTGACTCCTGTAGGATTGCTAGTAGTTGAGGGTAGTGGCTCAGGTGTGGATCATGCCCAGCTCCCCAGACTAATCTCACTCGATTCTTATCAAGTAATCTACGATAAACTCGAACTAAAGATAACGGCAATATATTGTCATTCTCCCCCCAAATCACCACCACTGGGCATCTAATTTTGGATAAACATGACCGCAGATCATTACCCACCACCACACGATACAACAGATCTCTCTTGCCAGACTGTTGATAATCCTCATCCATCGCTCCTCGCACCAACTTTCTCCTCATCCTAATTGGGACCCAAAAAAACATTTTTGACACAACATACAACACCAGTCTCTTGAGAGAAAAACTCTTCACCCCAGCAGGATCTACCAGCACCAACTTTTCTACATCGACTCTCGAATTAGGCTGAGCCATCAATACTCCCACTCTACCTCCCAGTGAATGCCCAATCAATATTAGTTTCTTAAGCTTGAGGTACTGACAGAACTTAATCACCAGCTCTGTATATTCTTCCATATTATTGACCTGAGAGGGTAGGGTGCTACCCCCAAACCCAGGCAAATCAAGTAGATAGACTTCTCGCTCTTTTGATAATTCTTTACCAATCGCAAGCCACTCTTCCTTGCTTCTCCCCCAACCATGCATTATCAGTATTGGCGTTGCACCCTGACTTCCCAATTTTTCATAAGAGTAAATCTGATTCCTAATAGCTATTTGACTCATACTCTCATTATAACCTGATCGATGCTATACTTGCCCCTCACTAATTAACTAACAGGAGGTATATACATGTTAACCATCGGCACCCAGATTCCAGATCTTACTCTCGAAGCATATCACAAAAGCAAATTAACTCAGGTCAAGCTATCCGACCACAAAGGTAAGTGGCTAGTCCTCCTTTTTTATCCCGCCGACTTCACCTTCGTCTGTCCCACCGAGCTCGAAGAAGCCGCCGAGCACTATACTGAGTTCACCAAACTAGATGCAGAGGTCATGAGCATTAGCACCGACACTGCCTTCGTTCACAAAGCATGGCATGATCACTCCAAGGCAATAGGCAAGATCAAATATCCCATGCTCGCTGACCCATCTGGCGTCATGTGCAGAGAGTTTGGCACCTATATAGAAGGGGAGGGACTCTCTCTCAGAGCCAGCTTTATCATCAACCCAGAGCAAGAAGTAGTTGCAATGGACATCCACGACAACAGTATTGGTCGCAACACTACCGAAATTCTTAGGAAACTACAAGCTGCCAAATTCGTCTACGACAACGACGGGGCAGTAGTCTGTCCTGCCAGCTGGCATCCAGGTGACAAAACTCTCACTCCCGGAGTAGACCTCGTCGGCAAAATCTAATTAGCTAACTTCTTCCAATATCTTGCAACTTCTTACAACATATTATAATATTAGCTAATGAACAGTTCCAATCATGCCTCACTCCAACGCCAGCTCAAACAGCTAGAGCAAGAAGATCAGCTCCTCCCCAGAAGAAAAGAGATTCTTAACATCATTCGAGATCACTCACCATGCAGCTTTGACAAGATCCATCGCCGCTTCCACTCCACACCTACCAGCACCATCCACTACGATCTCCAGCAACTCCAGAAGGTAGGGCTGATCAAAAAACTCGGCGCCACCAGGGGAGCACTTTATACAATTTAGCTTTTCTCATTCCCTGAGTGATACTTATCGTGGATTCCTTTTAGCTGCGGATTGGTCACATGGGTATAGATCTGAGTCGTTGAGATCGACTTATGCCCCAGCATCTCCTGCACCTCACGTAGCCCCGCACCAGATGACAAAAGGTCCGTGGCAAATGAGTTATGACTCACGAATCCATCAGTAATCAGATTATGCGTCCCAGGGACGTAGAAGTCATACACAGAGTGCTGTGCTGACCCCATTTTCTTCTTACTTCTTACCTTCATCCACTTGTAAATCTTCGAATCAGCAATCGCCAGATATTTTTCTTTTTCCTTCTTAGTAATCACATCTAACTCCTCAAATCCTTTTATCAAGGCGACAAAAGTCTTTTTCTGTGGCACTAATCGCCCTTCCTGATATCTTGTTAGATCTTTTATTTTATACTTACCAAAATATGTACTATAGCTCACCCCCATCTTCTTTGCTCGAGAGAGCAGAGCACCAATCACATCTCCGTAAGGTAATTTTTGAGAGAATCGTCCCCCCCTCCACTCCATCTTCTTTTTAAGCGTCGGAATATATTGATAAAAAAGATTTTTGCTTTCCCCCTTAGTCACCACCAACTCCGACATAGTGCCAGTAAACTCATTGCCTTGAGGTAGTTTCGCTGTCCTAGTACGCGTCAAAAAATGCGCATCAACCCCAAAGTGTAACAACAACATCTGAACATCCTTCAACAGCTCATTCGATGTTGAGAATAGTCTAGGAGCACTCGACAACCCATCTGCATCATACAGTCCCGCCACAAACTCCGCCATCTCAAGAGTTGTTGCTTGATATAGTGCTCTTGGCACTCTTTTAGATCTCGCAGTTTCCCCAAAAGTTCCTATCTCATGTAACATTTTCACGAGCTCATTGTCATAATAGTGCAGAGTCCATGAGTTACTTAGCTTGTTACGCCGTATCTTTGCTTTCTTGCCATACAACTCACTAATTAACTCAGCGTAATACTCAAGAATCTTCTTATCCTTATCAAACAACGCAACTGCTCTATTTGACTTGCTCACAATCCCATCACCTATTGCATATCCCATCAATCTCCACAGCCTAGGATCCAACTTCTCAACTCCCTGATGTGGTATCTTCTGCACCCCAAGAAGATAATCGCCTACCACTACATCACTTGCCAACCTCTCCACGATCACTCCCTTGCGTAACCCAAACAACCTGTGTTCTCCAGAACACCTAATCTCATACCCACCTGCAAATATTTTATATAGATATGTCAGGTGGGAATGTTTTTGCGACAACTTCTTTATCACCAGGTCATGCTGGTCAAAATCAATCGACCAGATTCGATTAGCCTCATCATAATATAACTCCCTTGCAGTCTTAACTCCGCTTTCCGTAAACACTCGAGTATCGGGGTGTAAACAGTGGCGCATCACGTGAGGAGTAATCTCGTATGGTAGGTGAGCCATCCTCCCGTACTTCCTCACCACCCTCTGCACGCTCCTGGTCGTCAGCCTCAGCTTCTCCCCAGCCTTCGGATCATCGATCTCCGGCTTCTTCCCAGCATGCCGGATAAAAAGAGGTTCGTAGTTATCTGCTCGCTCCCTTAGATATCTCTCTATCCAATACGCTGCGCGTTCTGACAGGAACACCACCCTTACTTTGTTCCCCTTACCACGTACTCCAAACTCCCTGGTCTCCAAGTTAACAGTCTGCTTATTTAGCGAGACTAGCTCCGAGACCCGCAGCCCAGTCGCAAACAACACTTCCATCATTGCCCGGTCCCGCATCCCAGTGATCTTAGTGACATCCGGCTTCTCTAGCATCTTCTCCACGTCAGTGTATGACAAAAACTTAATTGAGTGCTCCTTTCCTCGAGGTAACTCCAATCTATCAGGTGAGATCACCTCATACTCATTACGCACAAGATAGCGCAAGAAAGATCTGAGAGCAATCACATAATAGCCCTGCGTCACTGGTGCCAATAGTTTTCCGCTTCGCTTGGTCCTAGCCAAATAGACTCGGTACCGCTTAATCATCTTCACAGTAATCTCCTCAACCGGAATCTCTCCCTCACTCTTCTGCAGATAATCAGAAAAACGTTTTAGATAGAGTTGGTAGTTGCGCACAGTGTAAGGGGAGACCTGCCGTTCGATCGTAAGGTACTCGAGGTACTCCTCAACTAAGGCCTCTAACCCTGACCCTTGATTACTAGCACTCATATAGCTCCAATTGCCAATTACTCGGAATAATACTTGGTGTCGATATATCCATCTTTTTTAGCCATACACACCGTCCACATACACACATAGTTGAATAGTAGGACCTATAGTTTATATAGTGCATATCCCATAGTTATAGCTAATAGATACTCACCAGGGGAGGGTACTTATAATCTCCGCTAGACGTTGATATTATTGTGCGACATACAACTTACCTTGTCAACCACAACATTCCTCGCACAGCAAGAGACTACAATGCAGCACACCTTACACACTACGTTTTTTGAGTTGCAAAAACTGCGCAGGTGCGACGGCACCGAGCGATAGGTCGCTACGACAGTAGTCGTAGATAGACCGATTTTGCGTTCACAAAAATGTAGTGTGTAAGGTGAGAAGGTGCATTTATCTAGATACTACCAGAGGTAGAGCCTCCCAAACGGCGCACATTAGCCGCTCTACGGACCAC
>CAXCDZ010000041.1:0-7879 GCA_963981525.1 uncultured bacterium
TTACCCTTGCTGTAATTGGTTTGATTGCATTTATATTCTGGCCTCGCCATGCAAAAGTGTCGGTGAACGACGCAAGCTGGGTGTACACCGTCTATTTGCAAGAATACCAATACAATGCTCACGAGGACTGGAATCTCCCTGCAACTGCTGACAAGACAGGTGAAGAGTCTCGTATACACCACTACGACACGATCATTGATGGCTATCATGAAGAATGCCATTATGAGAGAGAAGTTGTTGGCTCTGAAACAGTCAGTGATACAGAGACAGTTTGCGAAAATGTGTATAGCCATACTGAAACCACTACTTACGACGATGGATCTACTGATTATCATGATGTATACACGAATGAATGTCATCAGGAGCCTGTTACTCGTCAGCAAGATGTGTATGGCGATGTTGAGCATTGTGAGCAAGTTGCTGACACCCACGAGGAACCTCGATATGCAACCTGGTATTTTTATCAGATTTGGGAGTGGGTGAACTTATCCCCTGCCGTTGCTAGCGAGCATAACTAGGAGCCGTACTGGCCAACAGGCTACTTGATTGATGAGAAGCATCGGGAATCTGGACGAGAGGAGGAATACTCTATTAGCCTCGCTACTGAGGATAATAATAAGTCATTCTCTCTTTCTCCTGACTCTCTTGATGAATATCGTCAATACCCCATTGGTTCTAGCTGGACTATAACCCACTCTGGTGGTGTTATTACCGAAATCGAGCCTGCTCAATAAATGATCCTTCTATTTAGTGTAATTCACCCCTCCGAGTATTCGGACTTGTTGCGTATGCAACAGTTTGAAGAAAGGAGGGTGTTTTGTATCTGTGCGTTGATTGTTTGAGGTGTGGTTGATAGTGTATTGATGTACGATTCTAGTTCGGGTAGTGTAATGTCAAACTCTATTTTTTTGTTCACGAATGAGTCCACTAGCTGACCCCAACATCCCATAGTATGGTATACTCCATACATGACTGAAATTAAGCATTACTTCCAATGTACCGGATCATACCCTGATCAATGTCTAGTAACAACTGTTACAGGTAAGTATTCTATAGAATTACCTGGTGTAACTGTAAGGGATCGTTGTAAAGGTTTGGGAACTTCAATTCCATGCCCGACAACTGCTGTTGTAACAGATATGGAACTTAGCGCTCAACTTGTAGAAATGGGCTTCAATCTCTATTCTATCGATGATCAATCATGAGAAAGGGTAAGTAACTGTCAAAAAAAGGCTCGTATACACTTATGTATGATCAAGAAATACTCAGTCAAGCACTAGCTGAGATACAAGAACGCACAGGCTATTTATTTTCCGACGATTCAAGTTATTCAGGATTAGAAGTGAATTCAATTAAGAATACTCTTTTAGCTATTACTCATGGGGGGTATTGTTTGGAAAACCTGGATGAAGTTAATAGTCAATGGCTAGAAGTAGGTGGAGAGCCAGAGCAAGTCGATGCAAATTTCGTGGCCTCAACATATATTCGTGAATTACTTAGTATTGAGTAGGTTGTTAGGCGCAGTTATTGCTTAGTTGACAGGCAAAGCGAAGGTTGATAGTTAGCAAACCAGGTTCGAATGTACTCCCGCAAGCTACCAAAATGATATAGTGTGATATAGATTGTTGTTATTGAAGTTGATTCCATAATAGTTATAAGGTATATTCTGGCAATGGCTATTGAATGGTTAAATAGATTAAATCAAATATACGATTATGACATGTCAACACATGTTGTAGGTGGTGCAGTGCGTGTACAACGAATACGTGAGGGTTCTATTCACCGAAGCTCCTATCCTTTGTCAGGAAATGTACAAGAAGTTGATGTTACTGAATTGAAAAGTATGAAATTTATTAGCAAGGCTAATTCGAAGCAGAGACGAAAAATTGCTAGTAAAATTAACTGTAATTGGGCGGGAAAAGGAGGAATACCTGAAATTGGTAAAGCTAGCTCTTGTTTTCTGTATATTAATGCAAATAAAATTGTACTTGATTACATTGTAGAGAGCGCGTCTCATGTTCGTGATGGCGCTCCTGTTATGCATGATCACTTGCGTAAATATGCAGATTGTAATGGTCATGGTATGACCTGTCAGCGATCTGGTCACATAGTCCCGATGAATATCGGAGGTAAATATGTTGGATGGTTGATGTTGTTTGATGCTTATTCAGGGGCGAATGTACGTCAACAGGAAACAGATCTTGAGCAAGTATTTGCTACGTTGATAGCAAATAGAATTATCCCTATTTCCTGTGATGGGTATTTGATCTGATTGAGCTTGGCGCAAATATAGTTCGAATGTACTCCCGTAGGCTACCCCATTATACGCAATGTGCTAGAATTTGGTTATGAAATCACAACTGCAAGTGAAATATGATAAATATCGCAAGTCAAGATCTAGCAAGAAGACTAGAAGTTCTTTCTTGCGCAGTTTTATGCCGGAGATGATCTATCGCACTACCAAACTCGAAGGCGAACCAGTAACTCGACGTATGGTCAATGCTATTTTTCGATGAAGAAATCATCTACAAAGCCCAAAGGCGCTACTTCTTACAAACAAACTGCATTCGGAATAATCCCTAGGTCAAAACTGTTGACTCTCGAACTCGAAGGAACCAAGAAGGGCCTAGAGTTCTTGAGTGATAGTTGTGACCAGAAACTTACCCCTGAGTTAATTCTCAAACTACACGAGCTCTCTTTTGGATGGATTTTCCCCGACTGGGCAGGCAAGTATCGCACCATTAGAGTTGAGTATTCTGGCAAAGAAGCTCCCAGTCCTCACTTGTTACCGCAACTTGTGACCAGTCTATGTGCAGATCTAGATGAAAGACTCAAGCATATCAAAATCGATAGCATTGAGAGCATTATTGAGCTATTGGCGTGGTTCCAGCATCAATTCGTGTATATTCACCCTTTTCAAGATTATAATGGTCGAGTTACTCGTATGCTCACAACATTTATCTTACTGGAGATTGGCTTGCCTCCTATCGAGATCAAGGCTGATACTAAACAGGATAGAGATAATTATCTGCAAGCAATGTACTCAGCTGATGAGGGAGATCTAACTAAGCTAGAATCACTAATTAAACAAGCGCTCGACGAATCATTATCGAATATATAACTCCCAAAGAAGGTTCGAACATACTCCCGTAGGCTACTCCAAAACATAGCTTGATATATTTGTTAGTCGGCACTCATTCCGTATAGTTGGACACAATAATCTTTGAGCATTCTTGACATTGAGTAGTTGTTTTGGATTATATTGCTGGACTTGACCATCATCTCTGCCCACTGCACAGGATAATCATGTTCTCGTTTGGCATACAAGGGAATAATCTCTTGCTCGATAGTGTCGTAGAGTGATTCGGAAATATGTTCGCTATCAAGTATCCAGCCAGTTTGATCCCAATCTATTTCTTTTACCCAACCATCGTTGGTGCTGCACTGGAGGATGCCGTTGAGAGCTGCTTTCATGCCACTGGTACCACAGGCTTCGTAACCAACAATTGGGGTGTTGAGCCAGACATCACTGCCTCGGACTAGGTGTTTGGCGACTTGTAAGTTGTAATTGGGGATAAAAGTTATGTGGTCTCGGAAGCGATCACTCCTCGAGAGTCTGACTACTTGCGCCATCAAATCTTTGCCCTCATTGTTCTGAGGATGGAGCTTGCCACCGTAGATAAAGTGAAGAGGAATAGGGCTTTCTTGGATGATCTTCTCTAGTCGGTCCAACTGCCAGAACAGAGCTAGTGGGCGTTTGTAGGTCACGAATCTACGGGCCCAAGAAAAAATCAAAGCCTCTTGAGGAATAACTTTTTGGGTCGTTTCCTTAACATATTCTATTAACTCAGTCTTGTCTTGTTGGTGAGCAATCCAGAGATCTTTGCCTGATTGTTCTGATAAACCAGCTTGAACAAGGGGTGCTACATGAGACGAGAGCCAGCGGGGAAAATACACTCCATTGGTAATGGGAATCAGAGGATGATTGTGCCAGATTTCTTGTGCTTTTTTGGCGTGATACTGACTAACTGCACTGGAGCGAGAGGCATTGCGTAGTGCCATCATGTTCATGGAAAATAATGAAGTGGCTTCGAGTTTGCCCATTTTTATGATTTCGTCAACTGGAATTTCTATTTCTTGTGCGTATTGGAGGAGATAGGTAGAAACAAGTTCGAAGGAAAAGAGATCCCTACCAGCAGCTACTAAGGTGTGGTTGGTAAAAACAATTTTTTGTTTGGCTTTTGCTAGAGCAGAGTTGATGCTGATGGCTTTGTCGTGCTTGCGATATTGATGTGCTAGCTCAAGTGACAATAACGCACTATGACCCTCGTTCATGTGATATATATCCACGTTCAGACCCATGGCGTGAAGAATCCTGACTCCTCCAATACCAAGAATGATCTCTTGGAGTAGCCGATGTTCTTGATCGCCCGAGTATAGTTGATTGAGAATATGTTGATCTGCAGAGGAGTTTTCCTGAACATTGGTATCAAGGAGAACGAGATTGATGTTGCCTATTTTTTTGCTCCAGGCCCGAACTCTTACTAGGCGATTGTTAATAGGCACTACTACCTCTATAGGCTCGTCATCCTTATCCATTATTTTGGTTAATCCATTGGCGACAGGATCAATTGTGATGTTGTTTTCGAGTTGCCTGCCGTCATCTGCGATTGTTTGGTTGTAGGTAGAAGCATAGGCCAGACCTACTCCGACTAGGTTAGCATTGTTATCATTAGCTTGGTTCAAGAGATCACCTGCCAAGACTCCTAATCCACCAGAATAAATGCCATACTCGTTATCTAGGGCAAACTCCATACAGAAATATGCAACTAAAGGTGAGGGAGTGGGCAGTGTGTCTTGATTAGTCATGGTGTAACGGATTATACGCTAGATGAGGGTTAGTACTCAAGAATCTTTTGCGTTGTTTGATAACTTGCCTATAAAGACCTTGATACTCGCGAGCAGTGACTCTCCAGGAAAAATCAGATTTCATTGCATTGATGACTAGTTGTTTCCATAGGGAGGACTGTTGATAGATATTGAGCACTCTGATTAAGGAAGAGAACAATGACCATTCTGATGAATGCTCAAAAACAAAGCCATTGCCAGTTCTAGATTGTGGGTCAAAATCGATGACGCTATCGGCTAGTCCACCAGTTTTTCTGATAATTGGGATTGCCCCGTACCTCATAGACTCGAGCGCGACTATTCCGCCTGGCTCAAAGATGCTTGGGATGAGAATGGCATCAGCTCCCGCAAAAACCTTGCGGGGTAGCTTGAAATCCGGATGTAGATGTGTGCTTACGTTATTGGGGAACTTGTTCTGGAGTTTGGCTAATTGGTTCTTGTAGTCACTATCTCCACCACCGAGAAAAATAAACTGAGCGGGGAACTCATCTAACACCCTTTTGATAATTGGCAAGAGAATATCAAGGCCTTTTTGTTTGGAAAGTCGGCCAACAAAACCAAACAGGAATGTTTCTGCATCTTGTGGGAGGCCAAAGACTTCTTGTAGCTCTAGTTTGTTTTGCACTCTGCTCTTGATGGTGCTTATTGAGTAGTTTTTTTTGAGAAATGGATCGGTACGAGGATTGAATTCTTTTTTGTCCAGACCATTTAAGATTCCAGAAAACTTACCCTTGATTAGGGCTGTAGTGTTCTCCAGGCCTTCACCATATTCGGAAGTCATGACTTCTTGAACGTGTGACTTGGAAACTGTGTTGATCCAATCAGCATAGATCAGGCCGCGCAGTAGAGGATTTTGGACGAGAAGTTTGTATTCCTTGATTGTGTTGAGTGGAGTCTCTCCTTTGTCTTGTTTTTTTGACGCTAGATATTTGAAGCCAGTGTTACCTTGATACTTGAAGTTGTGAACAGTGTAGAGAATCGGTGTTTTTCCGAGTTTTTTTGCGTAGCGTGGGTTGCGACGAGCCTCGTCTATAAGATAGCCAGTGTGCCAGTCGTGACAGTGAATGATGTCTGGCTTCCAGCCATCCTGAGCTTGTCGTTCTTGTAGCAACCACTCCAGACAACCGCGCGAGAGAAGAAAGAAACGAAGATGATCATCTTTGTAGGCAAAGACATTGGCTCTAAGCTCGTAGTACTCGCGATTCTCGAGCAAGTATGTTATCGGGGATGATTTGCCGGGAGTAACTTGTTTGACATTGCAAAGTATGGAGTTTTTGTTGAGCTTGCCAAATGGCACTTCTAAGTCAGTGACAACTTGTTTGCACTTGGCTAGTTTTTTGATCACACCATACTTAGGCATAAACACACGAACATCATGACCTTGCTCTACTAATCGCCTAGCGAGGAAGTATATTACTTGGGATAACCCACCCACCCTGACATATGGAGCGGCTTCGGCCGTAACCATAAGGATCTTCATATCAGGTTAGCCGGTAGATCTTCTATCGCGACGCTCATTTGGTACTGCCAATTGGTGTCATTGATTGATTTCTCTGTTCCTGGGATATTGATGCGATCGGTAGTTAGCAGCCAATCCTGGAGTGGAATGAGGGTCATGATCGAAGGGGAGTCAATGATCTTGTCTCTAATCGATTCTGCGAGAGATGAGAGATCTGTGGTGGGTTGAAGGTCTAGTCTGGTAGCCAAAACCTTGATCTCATAACTGGAGAGTAGTTGGAGGTAACCCATCAATGTCTCGGTATCGTGGGTCGTGGTGTGTGCAAAGGTGTTGGCGGGATATTGGGAGATATCCAAGTATTTGTTGGAGAATTTCTTGGACTTTTCGTTATATGCAAAGCGAAATATCTTGATCCCGGGAATGTGATTGGAGCGTAGGCAGCTGCTGAGTTTCCTTAGTTTGTCGCCAGTATCTTCTGCATAAAGCTTTAGGTCATTCTCGCGAGTAAAGTCGATTAACTCTTCTATGAATTTGGTTCCAGGGCCAGTTAGATATTGATCAGTGTTGTCGACCAGATTGATAGCACCATATGAGAACAATGCCTTGGCGTGATCTAGTCTAACCCAATCAAGTTGGCTAGCGAGATACTGGAGTCTGAATTTGAACAAACTAGATAGTTCTGGGACTAGGTTAGGTTCTTGCCATCGGTATAGTGGGTGTCCCCATACTTGTCTACCAAAATGGGACTTTGGCCCAAGTGGGACGCCACTGACTCGTTTGAGATTGCCATCTAGCTCTATCTCAAATAGATGCTGATATTGCCATACGAGAGGACTATTGAGACCCAAGTAGAATGGCATGTCCCCTATTAGTGAAATATTGCTCTCGTGGGCCTTGGTTCGGAGTTTGTGATAATCAAGGTGTAGCTGGCACTGAGTATTGGTCTGAAGTTGAATCTTGGGTGATAGTTTTTCTCGCCATTTTTTGAGACTATCTGGATTTCTTGCCCTGATCTCGGTGGGCCATAGACTCCAGTTGTCAGTCCCAAAATGATCGCGTAGTGCGCAGAATAATGCGTAGTTACCGAGCCAATAGTCGTTCTCTAGAACAAATTGGGCTAGTTGCTCGTCTGAGGCCTCGGGAGAATCAGAGCTCAAATAACGTGGATCTAAGCCAATCCCATACCCCTTGTAGGGTGAGGGTTGGTGCTGAGTAGCGGAACCCGGTTCTAGTTGAGTCTCATGAAGAGGGAGGAATTGCCAGGCGTTTTGTTTTGACTTGGCTAACCAAGTGATAAATTTTCTCCCAGCACGGAAGGTTCCTGTCTCGGCCGTTTTACTTATGAGAGCCGTCATTGGCAGAACTGTGCCCACATTCTTAATTTTCGAGGTCATGGTGATTATTATACTATTATCTCTGGATGAGTAACTGAGTAGAGAATATGACCGCTAATCTCCACAGAGGAACGGGAGATTATTCATGCTTGTTAACGCGAGTTTTTCGTTACAGAAC
>CAXCDZ010000042.1:0-7531 GCA_963981525.1 uncultured bacterium
GTCCTTATTGGGTCTCTCTGGTTTCCCCTTCTTCTCACAGTTTTCGGCGTCGCCCTCACTCACTCTCGCTCCGCCGCACTCACACTCTTCGGAATCATCATTCCTTTTTACATTCTCAAGAATCTCCGCACCCGTCTTATGTATTTTCTTGGTTTGTTATTTGTTATTTGTTATTTGTTATTTACAGGGACGCTTGGGCGTCCTGTTGACACGTCACTCACTGATCGCCTTCACCTGCAAGGAGTCTCCTCGCAGGTCATTCTGACATATCCAATCTTCGGCACCGGCGCTAACGCGAGTATCTCTACCTATCCTGGCGTCTCTCCCACCACTCGCCTCCTCCAACCAGATCACAATAGCCTTACTCTCCTTCTCTCCTGGTTCGGCATCTTTGGCATTCTCGCCCTAAGGACTCTCCTCGACAGGAGACATGGCCAACGGCCAAGTTGGGACAGCAAAGCTGGGAGGAGAGTCCTTGTTGGGCTTCTCCCCCTTCTCCTCTTCGATCACTACCTCCTCACATCACCCCAGGGATTACTATTTATTCTCATATATTTCAGGCTCGTCCTCTCCCAGCTGACTCACTGACTCACTGATTCCACCGACACGCTGATACGCCGACCCCTCCGTGTTAACATATCTGTATGGCCCAAACGTCCCCCATCCTCACCAACACCCTCGCGCAATTAATCGCCAAGGGAGTCGCCGTCCTCCTCACCCTTCTCTCCACTACCTACATTATTCGCCTGGGAGGATCAGAGCTGTTTGGGGAATACACCAAAGCCCTCGCCCTCATCCCCATCGGCTTCACGGCCATCGACTTTGGCCTCAACGCATCTGCCGTGCGCTCCATGACTGGAAGCCAGCAACACAGACAGCAGGTACTCGCAAACACCCTTCTCTCCCGCCTCCTCCTCTCCCTCATCGCTGTCTTGACCCTTAATTTCATTGTCTTCCTCCTTCCCCACAACTACTCGGGCCAGATTAGAAATATCTTCTGGCTTGGCACCATTGCCATTCTCTTCCAGGGTTTCTATACTTCCTCAAATGCCTGGTTTCAGCGCCATCTCGAATACTGGCGCGGTAGTCTTGCCATTATTCTTAGTACTATTTTTGGTACGGTTCTCACCATTTACTACTTATTTACCTCCCCCACCCTCGAGCATATCCTCCTCGCCTTTACATTAGGCTACTCTCTCATGGGCCTCACTAGCCTGATTCTCCTTCGCTCCAACCTCCCCCACAAGTACTCGCTCACCGGCGCTCTCTCCCACCTCAAGAAAAGTCTTCTTCTCGGATTTATCCTTATCCTCTCAGTTCTTGCCAGCAAACTCGACGTCATTATTCTTGGTATTTTCCGTAATGCAAGCATCGTCGGAGAATATGGCTTTGCATACCGAGTCTTTGATGTCGCGATTATTCTCCCTGTATTCGTCATGAACACGGTCTATCCCATGATGATCGGCTCCAGCAAGAAAGATAAGAAGCGTCTGATCTCCTCCTCCCTCAAAAATCTCACTATTCTTGGAGTTCTCGGCGCGCTCATTCTCTACCCCCTCGCCCCCCTCATTCATCTGGTCAAGCCAGGTCTAGATCTCTCAGTCTCTACTTTTCGTATTCTCGTTCTCTTCCTTCCCCTCTTCTATGCCTCTGCTCCTCTAATGTGGCAACTCATCGAGGCTAGGCGCGAAAAATCTCTCCTTATCCTCTATTTCCTCGCCGCCATCCTCAACGCAACCCTTAACCTAGTCTTTGTCCCCCGCTACGGCGCCGCGGCTTCCGCTGTCTTCACAGGAGTTACAGAATTGTTTATCTTGATTGGTCTGATATACTTAACCACCTCAGGGTCTGACCTTACAGGACTCGAGGCACCAAGCTCGAAAAGTAGCCCAAAAAGGTCAGACCCTAAAGGATTATTATGATTATCAATCTCTTCACAGATGGTGGCGCACGTGGTAATCCTGGTCCAGCAGGCTATGGCTTCGTCGCCAATGACATCACGGACTTGCCATCCAACGCACGTGTCTCAGAGGATGCGGGAATAGTTCTGGAAAAATGCGGTAATTATCTCGGTACGCAGACCAATAACCAGGCAGAATACGAGGGGCTGGTAGCTGGTATAGCTTGGGCTCATGAGAATTATCCAGACGCAGATCTCCACATCTTCATGGACTCGCTCCTTATCGTTAACCAGGTCAAGGGGGTCTATCGTGTCAAAAACGTAATTCTTGCCAAGTATCACCGAGATATCATGACTCTTCTGCAGGATTTTCCCTCATACACAATCGCACATGTTCGTAGGGAATACAACACCATCGCCGACTCACTCGCCAACATGGCTATGGATCAAGAGCTTCACTAAGAGTTTTCTAGTTATAAGCCACTCAGATTAGGGGGAAATTTTTGGGATAGGACGGATTACTCGCTCAAGAATAGAACGTGCAAAAAAACGTAAGAACACAAACAGGGGGTAAAAATAGACTACCAAGCCAGGACAAACACCGCAAAAAGAAAGTAAGAACAACGGGGTGGGGGAGTCTAGTTAAATATAGGATAGTAAAAAATGGATTTGGCAATTGGGTAAGAACGCCATACAATAGAATCATGCCTAACTCCCACTCCTACCAACTAGAAACCCTTACTCAAGGTGCTCTTCTTCTTGGGAATGACTGGTTAGTAGGGGAGCTCACAAAAAAATTCACCGACCTCTCAGTCCAGGTGTACACATCAGCCGCGAGCGTCCCCGAAGATCTTGATCTGGACTATCTTTTACTTGAGGGTGGGGGAGGTGAAAAAGACGAGGAGCTCACAAAACTGATTGATACTCACTCCCCACGAGCGCTCCTTCTCACTCATCATCAGGACAAGCTAGATCCACCTCACAAGGACTTTGTTCCACTATATTTTTCTGACTATTTTGGCCCTGATTTTACCTTTGCACCCACCCTCACTCGTCTTCTTAACTCCGCTGGTCTTGGGGATAGCATCACACTCCCCGACGACGGGATCCTTGACTATTCACTGATCACCCAAAAAGATCTGGTCGAAGGTATTTTCCATGCGCTCACCACGCCCAAACTTGCGCCAATCTCCCTACTTACCAGCAAGGCGCCAATCTCACTCCTTTCTCTAGCTTATCTCATCCGATCCAGTCTCAATAAAGATATTAAGCTCAAGTTTGACCAGCCACTCCCCGCCCAAGAAATCTTGCAGCCATCGGCCAAGCTCACCCCACTTTCGGGATGGCAATCAAGTGACAATCTTACTGACTCTCTCCCTCCATTTATCAAGTCATATACCCCCGAAAAATCCCGTCCCAATCCCGAACCCAAGCAACCTTTAGAAACTGATTTGTCTCCGGTGGACACACCCACCCAAACCGACACGCCGACACCCCGACACGCTGACTTACCGACACGCCGACACGCTGATACCCCGACCCCCCATCTCTCCAAGCTCTCAGCTCTCGTCAAGCCGGCAAAGTATCATATTCCTTCCAAGCAGCCTACCTCCAAACTCGCATTTGTCCCACTTGCCCAGGAATCAAGCAAGTTCAGATTCCCCCGCCTCAAGCTGCCCAACTTCAGCCTTTCTGCTCCTAAGCCACTCACAATTGTCATTAGTGGCTTAGTTATTGCCTTTTTTCTATACTTCCTCACCCTGATCATGAGCCTCACGCTTACCCTGCTTTCCGTCAACTCATTCCGCGATCAGGCAGAGAGTAGCGATCTGCCTTCCAAAAGATCAATCTCTTCGGCCAGGCTTCCCGCAATTTTCCTCGAGGCAAATATTATTGCCCTCACCTCACTCCCGGGCTTCAAGAGCTCTTCTTCTCTACAACAAATCTCGACTCTCACCACCCTCTACAGGCACGGTCTTGACTCGATTCTTCTAGCCCATGATCTTGCTAGCACTTCCTCAACTCTTCTTAACTATGTCTTGGGGGCAGGGGAGGGCGATGTTCTTAGTTTGATTAATCAATCTCGCCTCCAGTCATCCGAGCTCTACGAATCCCTTTCTCTCTTAGGAGGCTCACTCTCCGCTGATCCCCCATCTATCATTCCAGAACGCATGCACTCAACCTGGCAAAACCTCAAACTCACCCTCCAGACTCTCCGTACTAGCACCTTGTCAGCCAAAGCACTTTTTGCCACTGCCCCAGATCTTCTTGGGGTGGGGGATCGGCGCAAATATCTCGTTCTCTTCCAGAACAACATGGAGCTTAGACCCACGGGAGGATTTATTGGCTCTTTTGCCGTCATGAGTTTCGAAAACGGCAAGCTCTACGACATGCCTATCTATGATGTTTACTCCGCCGACGGCCAGCTCAAAGGGCACATCGAGCCACCTAGTGAGCTCAAAGAATATCTCGGCGAAGCCAACTGGTACTTGAGAGACAGCAACTGGGATCCAGACTTTCCGACCTCAGCTAGGCGTGCCGAGTGGTTCCTGGACAAGACTCTCGGTCAGGTGGTTCATGGCACCGTCGCAATCAACGTCTACACACTTGCCTCACTTCTCGAGGCTCTCGGCTCAGTCACTCTTCCTGACTATGACGAAGAGATCACTGCCAGCAATATTTTTGAGCGTGCACAGTATCACTCCGAGGTTAACTTCTTCCCGGGTAGCACCCAGAAAAAAGAGTTTATTTCTTCTGTTGCCGACGCACTTTTTAACCAGCTAACCTCTCTCACCCCCAAGCAAGCACTCCCCGTTGCCCAAGCACTCGCCAAAGGCATCGACGAAAAAAACACCCTCCTTGCAATCGACTCACCCGCAACCAATCACACCTTTAGCACTCTCGGCTGGAACGGAGAGCTCCGCAACCCTGCCTGTCCAGATCTAGGAGGGCCTGCCTCGCCGGGTATAGGCGGGAACTGCTACTCAGACTACGCCATGCTCGTTGATGCCAACCTGGGCGTTAACAAAGCTAACTACTTCCTCCGTCGCGCCCTCGAACTCGCAATCACCCTCGACAAAGATCTTACCCCCAGCTACCTACTTAGTGTCAGCTACCAAAACACCTCTACTTCTAGCTCTTGGCCAGCTGGCGTCTACAAAAGCTACTCCAGGCTATACCTTCCTTCAGACTCAGTGATTGACTCAGTCTCAATTGATGGAAAGGAGTTGCCAGAATCAGACATCAAACTTACCGCACAGCACAATCGTCTCGTTGTTGGATATCTCATGAGCGCACCGATTAACTCCACAACCTCTGTTGAGGTCAGGTATAGAAGGTCTACCAAACTCTCCAAAAACTCACCCACTTACTCTTTCTACTGGCAAAAGCAGCCCGGTACTGCCGGGGATCCTCTCACCATCTATCTCAATCATCCGCTCTATCTCGATCCAGTAGTCGTCTCTCCTCAGGCCGAGATCACTGCCCAACAACTCGAGTTCTCCCTTACCAATATTACTGATCGTCGCATCACGGCCAAATTCCAATAGAGTCTGGCCGCTCCACTCCCCACCGACACGCCGATATGCTGATATGCCGAAATCTGGTATAATCCCCCTAATGTCAGATTACAAACTCTCAGCCAAACCACGCAAGATCTTCGGCCGCAAGGTTAAGTCGCTACGTCGTGATGGCATTATTCCCGCCAACATCTTCGGCAAAAAAACAAAGTCAATCTCCATTCAACTCGATGGCAAGACTCTCGTAAAAATGATTAGAGAAGCCGGCGAAACCTCCCTCATCGACCTCACTGTCGAGGGAGAAAAGGCACCCCGAGCAGTTCTAATCTCAGGGTATGCTCAGAATCCAGTCACCGACACCCTTCTTCATGTTGATTTTCACCAGGTAGACCTCACCAAGACCACTACCGCCACAGTTCCGGTTAGTGTCGTTGGCGAATCTCCCGCAGTAGCTGGTGGCAACACTCTCGTCACCCTCAAGAACGAAATCGACGTCGAGGCTCTTCCTGCCGACCTCCCTGAGTCAATCGAGGTCGACATCTCCGCGCTCACCGAAGTCGGTAACAGTATCCTCGCCAAAGACCTCAAGCTAGACCGCACCAAGATCACCATGCTTCTAGACGAAGAAGAAACCATCGTTACCATCCAGGCTCCAGTCAAGGAAGAGGTGATTGTCGAAGAAGAGTCAGTCGAAGGCGAAGAGGGTACAGAAGGGGAAGAGGGTGAAGCCAAAGAGGGAGAAGCAGAAGAGGGTAAGGATGCAAAGGGTGAAGACAAGCCAGAGGGCGAGAAAAAAGACGCCAAAAAAGACTAACTTTCCAGACTACTCAAGTTCCATTAGCGCGCTCTCAACGATCTCTCCATTCGGATCCAGTACTCTCGCCATTTCTAGATACTCTGCAGATTTTTCACGATTATTACTCTCTGAGTATAGTCGCGACAGGTTAAGAAATAGATCTCTATTACCAGGATACTTGAGCAGGAGCTCTTCTTGTTTTTCGATCTCTCGTTCAATCTTCTTCTCTGGATATACGAGCTCTTCTAGCTCTATACTTGCGCCCAGCACATCTTCCTCAACTTGCTCATAGAGTTCTCTTGCTAGTCTGTAATCTCCTTGCTCTCCTGCCGTCCTAATTATCTCAATCTTATTTGAGCCTAGGGTGGGGGAGTTAATATAACCCGTCGTTACTGAGATGAGCACTACGATTCCGACAACTCCCACTCCTACTCCGCACCACTCGATCGG
Organism: uncultured bacterium; assembly: GCA_963981525.1. Taxonomy (GTDB): domain Bacteria; phylum Patescibacteriota; class Microgenomatia; order UBA1400; family UBA12108; genus CAXCDZ01. The sequence continues at coordinate 6,665 of CAXCDZ010000042.1, forward strand.
AGCTTCCGCAATCCTCCCTCCCACATATTTCTCCAGGCTATTCCAGAATCCCGCATTTCTACTACTTCGCGCCGTAATCAGTAGTTGTTTTGTTTGCTTGCTCTTCACTCCTTGAGTATATCAGTATCTTTATTTCCGGAGACATCTCAACAATCCCCAAAATAACGCACTCGCTCGAGGATCACCCTCCTCGAGCTCTTGAACCCTCCCATCCTCCTTGAACGCTGGATAGCAACCTTCAATAATCGTGCCAGATTCATTGGTCATGGTCGTCCACGCCCCTTTCCAACCACCTCCATATACAATCGACCCCTCATTCTTTCTAGTCTTCAGTGAATATGTCGTACTCGGCATCACACACACAGTCTCACCCGAAGGACTTTCTCCAGACCACCCCATCTCATCATTTGTCCACTCTACGATCACCCTTCCTTCGCCAAATATCTGGCGGGTTTTTCTACACCTTATCAAGGCATAATCATTCTTATTAGAGTGTTTTCTCTCAGGGATCACTAGTCTAACTTCTTCTACTTCTCCTGGAGTATTATCCAGTCCACCCAAATGGACAGATGTTACGTGTCTTCCAAAGTGAATATGGCGCCCAGTAAATCGCAAGGGATCACTACAATATCCCACGCTTCGCGCAGCACTCTCACTTAACGAAGCATTACCTGTCCACTCATTTCTCACGAGACTCCTCCGCCATCTTCATCAATTCATCTCGTTGCGGATCTTCAAGTAGATTAAAACATCTAGTAAGTCTTCTAGAGGCATCAGTTGTAGTTTCAATTGATCGTGATTGGTCTGGATTGTGGTTAGCTTCCATCCAGCTTATCGTATTTGCTAATTGTTCAAGAGAGATTTTTA
>CAXCDZ010000043.1:0-7253 GCA_963981525.1 uncultured bacterium
AGACTATGGAAGGAAAGGGCGGCGGGGGAGAGGTGGTTTCTGGGTAATACGTATCATTTGTCGATTGGACAAGGTGATCTGACGGCAACCCCCCTTCAGATTGCGAGGATGACTCTTGCGGCAGTGAGTGGGAGACGCTGCCAGGTTTCACTTCTGCAAGATAGTGAGGTGGAGTGTGTAGACCTAGGAATATCAAGTAAGAATATCGAGATTGTGAAGAGTGGGATGAGGGCGGCGTGCGTAACGGGTGGTACGGCGTTTTCGTTTTTTGAGTTTGGTCCATATGTGCTTTGCAAGACTGGGACAGCTCAGCACGCAGGGCAAACTAGTGATGAGGTCCTACCTCATGCTTGGATTACTGTAGCTTACCCGGGAGATAACCCAGAAATGATCTTGACTGTGATGTTGGACTCGGCAGGTGAGGGGAGCTATGAGGCTGGGCCAGTGGCCAAGGAGATACTAGGGAGATGGCAAGAGGTTGAGTAGAGGATAATAGTGTGAGCCACCTCAGGGATTCGAACCCAGGACCCCCAATTTACAAAATTGGTGCTCTAACCAACTGAGCTAAGGTGGCATCTCAGACTGCTATTATACCCCAGACAGACTAATTTTTGGCAGGTTCGGGAGCAGCTGGCGCGGCAGCAGGAGCGGCGGGTGCGGCGTCGAGGGTGGCATCATTCTTGAGCGAATCGAGCTCCTTCTGGATGTCTTTGAGGGCCTGCTCATCGGCAGCTTCGGAGGATTCTTTTTTTGGTAGACCGGGAAATGGCTTGGGTGGGGTGGGAGCTGCTATTGGAGGAGTGAGAGGTGCTACTGGAGGAGTGCCCGCGCCGCTGGCGAGCGGCGGGGTCTTCGCTTCGCTCGAGATAATTTCTTGATCTTGAGAAGCTACTGGTTTGGGTAGTGGAGGGAGCTTGAGAGGTGGGACCTTTAAGGCCGTGGATTCAGTAGATTCAGTGGATTCAGTTGGCTCAGTAGATGCAGTGGGAGCTTCGCTTGAGAGCTTGCTAATAGTATCTTCGGCGAGCTTGAGTCGTCTGGTGGTGGCTTTTTGGAAGATCTCTAGTTCTTTGTTGATGGTGGGGAAAACCTTGGAGAGGTCCTCATCCTTGGTGTTATTGACGATGTCGACGAGATTGATCTTGATTGCCTCTCTAAGAGGTGAGTCAATGAGTAGGTTGATAATCGATTGTTTGGTGAGGGCAGGCATGTTTCTCCTAGATTAATTAGTACTAGTACTAGATTACAGGAGAGTTGAGGGTAGTGTCAAATCTGTGTTAGAATACCAGTTATGGCAAAAAGCAAAAAAGGTCCTAGACAGATATATGGCTTGAAGTGTGGAGAGTGCTCCAGCTTTAACTATATTACTGAGCGAAATAAGGTGAATACTCCAGATAAGATGACACCTCGTAAGTACTGTAAGAAATGCAAAAAGCACACTGATCACAAAGAGAGTAAGAAGTTAAAATAGGGATTTAGTATATAGGGAGATAGAGAGCCCGAATTATTTGGAGAGTTTGGCGTGAAGACGGAGAATGTTGGAGGCACCCTTTGAGAGTGGGAGTTGGAGCTTACTGGCGCGTTCGAGTGCGAGCTCTATCCATGGTTTTTTGTCTTTGACGGCGACGGTACTTAGCGCTTCTAGTTGTTTGACGATATCATGTGTGCGAGCTGGGACTGAGACGCCTAACTCCTCGAAGTATTGTCTGATACTCTCTTCCCACTCGCCCCATGGTTTGAGAGTGAGTAAGAAACATCCTGCCGTGACTGCCTCATATGCCATGTCGCCGGATGGTTTGGTGAGGAAGCCGTCTGCCCAGGGGAAGACGTGGTCGAGAATGAGTTCGTTAGCTCCGACGATGTCGTCGTCTCTAAGGATCCTGAGGGGAGCATTCTTGTCGTCATTTTTGCCGAGCTTGATCTTATGTTCTTTTGCGAATTTGTGGAACATGTTGGCGAAGTCCTCGTGAACTCCAGCATAGGCAATGATCTGGAGTTTGTCTTTTTTGATCTCTGGAGCGAGCTGGGTGAGAATGGTCTCTATCTCTTTTTTGTTGGTGCCAAGCCCTCCTGTGGTGATAGCTAGCCTAAGGGGGCGTTTTTTGAAGGCTTTGGTGGATTTGTTGCGATCCTTGGTCTTGATCCTGGGGTCAACAGGGCAGCCGGTGATGTGAACGCGAGATTCTTTGATTTTGTGGCCGAGAATGTAGCCTAGCTCGAGGAGTTGGGCCTTGGTTTTTGCGTCAAAGACTGCCCAGGTAAGCTTATTGTTATCGGCGTGGGTAAGATACTGAGGGCGAACGTGGGGATCTGTGACTACCTGGAGAACAGAGTGGCCGTTCTCTAGTAGGATGTTGCCTGCTTCGTAGTGGAGAGAGATGATGGGTTTGGATACGCGACCGGTGACATAGGTCAAGGGCTCACGGATCGCTGCAGTGAGAGGAAGTTGGTTGCGAATCCTGGTGTCGACCATGTCTTTGAGGTCTTTGAGGATGGAGTTGCGGGCGATGAGTCGTCCCATGCGCTCGGTAAACATGATCTTGGGCCAGTCTTTGGCACTGACGTAGTTGGTGGGGTCGATCATCCAGAAGGTTTTTTTCTTTTTGGTGGCGGCTACTACCACGGCATTAGCCATAGAGTAGTGGGCGCGGGAGAAGGTGACGTCCTGGGTGTCCTCGGGAACGTCTTCACCGAAGCGCTCCTCGAGTTCTTCTTTGAATGTGGCACTAACCGTGACAATCGGAACCTGAACAGTCTCGAGTAGATGGCGTTCTTCATGGGCAGTACGCATGAAAGATAGTTCTTCGGGGACGGGCTGGTGGGTTTCTGGTTTTTTCTTTTTGGGCATAAGTATATGGTAGAGACATTGGAGGTAAAAGGCAATACTAGTATTCGTCGTGAGTGGTTTTGGGAAATGCCATATCTTTGACATCTTGAATAATGAGATTGCGAACATATGTAGATAGGCTGAGACCGAATTTGTCGGCTTTGGCGCGTAGGTATCCTTGTAACTGGATTGGTAAGGTAACCCTTAATTGGGTAGTTTGTGTATTCATAGACTAATAATAGCATATATAGCAGGTATACTCAAGGCCATATTGTGTTTTGCAGGGACTGGTGGAAGTGTGGAGACCTATGTGGTTAAGAATGGTAGAATGAGCGTATATGAAGTACAAAACGAAAACTAAATTGATACTGCCGTTTAAGGGCGAGTTGATGGTGAGTAATGGGGGGAGAACTGTAGAAACAAACAACCATATTCGTCCAGCCAATCAAGGTCCTCAAAATCAACTTTATGCTTATGATTTTCGGACTGATAATACCGGTGAAGAGACTAGTCTTGAAGACTACCCCGTGTTTGGGAGGGAAGTGATTGCTCCAGGAGATGGGAAAGTAGCTCAGGTAGTCGACGGATCGTTTGATTGTGACCCAGGAGAAGCTGACAGGAGTGTGGGAGTAGGAAACATGATCATGCTTGACCATGATAATGGTGAGTTTAGTCTACTGTGTCACTTTAAGCATAACTCTATTGTGGTAAAAGTAGGAGAAAAAGTAAAGCAGGGGCAAAAACTAGGGCTTTGTGGTAATACCGGTAATACCAATCAGCCACATATCCACTATAATTTACAAGATCATTTGCTCGGATATAAAGCTAAGGCACTGTTTGCTCAGTTTGTTAAAATTAGGGTGGATGGGGAAGTTGAGAAGAGCTACGAGCCTGTGCGTTTTCAGCAAGTTTCTAACTATAATTGATATATTTGCAGGGCCAGGAGGACTCGAACCTCCGTTGGTTGTTTTGGAGACAACTGTCTTAGCCACTAAACGATGGCCCTACTGAGTGTGAATTATAGCAAGAGGGAGGTGACAAAGGAAATGACTGGAGAGATAAGGGCTCTGATTGGAGAAGTGCCACCAATGGGAAGAAGCATAAAAATAAGGATCATGGTGCCGTACTGGCGCATAATAGTCTGGTATTCATGGGCAAGCTGAGTGGGGAGGAGGCCAGAGAGAATCTTCTCGCCGTCGAGGGGGTAGATGGGGACTAGGTTAAAAACGGCCAGAACTATGTTCATCGAGATGAGGGAGTAGAAGAGTGGGATGAGTAAGTAAGGGAGAGCGAGATAGTTGAGAGCAAGGGAGAGGAGAACTGCGAGGATGAGGTTGCTCATGGGTCCAGCGAGGGAGATGAGAGCGGAGTCTCTCTTGGGATTAGCTAGGTTGTAGGGGTCGAACTGGACGGGCTTGCCCCAGCCAAAGCGGATGATCAGGAGTGCTAGAGTGCCGAGTGGATCGAGGTGGGCGAGAGGGTTGAGAGTGAGTCTGCCCTGGAGTCTAGGAGTGGGATCTCCCAGGCGGTCAGCTGACCAGGCATGGGCGAATTCGTGGATCGTGATTGCGATGACGAGAGAGATAGCGAGAATGACAAAGTTGAGCATGAAGATGAGTATAACAGGGTGCGCTTTTTTACCCAAGGTGTGCCCCGCACTCCCCAAACGCTACAGCCGGTAATATTTTTCTGCTGAAAAATTCACCTGCATGCTCGCGCCGTCGCGCTGCGCAGGCCTGGCAACTTGGTGAGCACGGGCACACCTTGTGTGTGAGCGCACTACAAGTTGACAAATAATGATAATCTGTTATCCTATAGTGCATATGAAACAACTTTTTGCTGGCTTTGTGGCCATCGTGTTCTCGCTAATACTCACGACCAATGTCGTGATAGCTAATGAGGGAACAGTCGAGCTCTCCGGATCTGACGTATCTTGTGAAGGAGTCTCGTTGTGGAAAGGGAATAGCTACCGAGTAGTGGGACGCTGTGAGGGACTGGTTTATCCGTATGCCACCCAACTAGAGCATTATGTGCTCTGGGCAAAAACAACTGGAAAAGGTGAGTTGGTACGAGTGGGTGAGGTAGAGCGTGGGTACTGGGATGGGAATGTGAGTGAGAGTTATACTGATCTATATATGACTGCGGAGAGTAATGGTCTGCCCAGGCGCCCTAGTGATAACAGCGTGGTGAGCGGGATGGTACGTGAGTTTGGATTCTCAGCCTCCGAGAGTGTGAGTGCGCCCGTTGCTACTCCTGCACCGATTGCTAGTGAAAACACCGGCGAGATGACAGTGCAAAAGGGTGCGGAAGCCGTGAGCGCGTCAACTGGTGCAGTCGGGAGTGTGATCGGGAAGATCGTGAGATCGCTACTCGTGATTATTGCAGTAGTGGTAGTGCTCGTGATTGGAACATCGCTCGTGTTTAGACGACGCGGAAGTGTCAGTACTTAAGAGGTGAAATAGCAAAAAAATTCACAGATCGAACAAGGCGTGATAGAATACCTGAGTTATGGCAAATAGATGTGATCTTTGTGACAAGAAAAGAGACGTGGGACACAGTGTGTCGCATGCTAAAAATCGTCACCGCAAGATCCGCAAACCCAACCTCCACACTCACAGAATGGCTACCCCTGAGGGTAAGGTCAAGATGAAGCTGTGTACGAAGTGTAAGAGACTCGTGAAGGGGAAGAGTAAGAGCTAGTAGTTTTTTGTGCACTTGACGTGATGTGAGATAATTTACAGGTGAGTGAAAAATTGATGCCGGAACAAGATTTTTGGAAAACTGATCCAGGAAGAGTGCTTTGCGTTGTGATAGCGAGTATTGTAGGAGGAGGATTGTTGGCGGGAGGTATAACTTTGCTGGGTAAAGCTTTGGAAGGGTAACTAAGTTTTAATAATTCGGCTATACTGAATGTATGCAGCGACTGTCCACATTGCAAGTAACGATCCCGCGAGATACCGAGGTAACGGCGGAGTCAGCTGCGACGTTTCTCTCGACTTTTCCTAAGATGCTCTCGATCAGTAAGGTTGATAAGTTGATAAAGGGGATCCCGTCACCTACGGTCGCACTAGAAGTAGGTGTCTGGGAGCAAAAGATCCGTTATCTTGTGACGTGTTCGAGTGGTCTTGTCCAGTTTGTGACGGCGCAGATCCAGTCTACATATCCACTGGCGGTGATTTTGCCGGTTGTCGACCCATTGCCAGGAGTAGTGGGGAAAATGAAGATGGGCGAGCTAACTCTAACGAGCGCGAGTTTTTACCCGATCAAGACGTGGAGTGATTTCTCAGAGACTGATCCGATGAATAGTTATCTCACCGTACTATCCAAGGCTGAGAAGGATGAGGTGATCTGGCTTCAGTTTGTGCTCTCTCCAGCGCCTAGTGGCTGGCAGGCGCAGGGACAAAAGGCAATTGACGCAGGACGTGCAAAGCCCAATGCAACCGAGGCAGGGCAGAGAGCAACGTTGCCTGAGTCGAGTGGGATCCAGGATAAGATCGGGCATGCGGGATTTTTGGTCACGACTCGAATTGCCGTGAGTAAGGCCTCTCGTTTGGCGGAGCTTGCGAGTGTGTTTGGGGTGTATTCTCGCTCGGATGGTAACTCTTTTTCTCTCAAGACTCCACTACTTAGAGATGACGCGTGGAAAAAGCGACTGGTGGAGCGCACGGCGAGTGGGAAGAGAGTGATTAATCTGCCCGAGATGGCGACGTTGTGGCATTTGCCGAGTGAAAAGGTCAAGATCCCGCTCGTGGAGTGGGGAATCAAGGTGATGAGTGAGCCGCCAGAGAATCTGCCGATTGCAGAGGAAGCGAGTGATGAGGAGAAGGCATCGACTAATTATTTTGCCCGGGCGATTCATAAGAATCGCGATTTAGTGTTTGGGATCAAGGATGAGGACAGACGTCGTCATATGTGGGCGATCGGGAAGACGGGGACGGGTAAGAGTACGATGATTGCGAATATGGCGATAGATGATCTCAAGAAAGGTCGAGGGGTGGCGATTATTGATCCGCACGGGGATCTCTCCGAGACTATTCTTGACTATATTCCAGCAAGTCGGATCAATGATGTGATCTATTTTAACCCCGCCGACCGTGACCGACCGATTAACCTGAATGTGTTGGAGGTCAAGAGCCCGGAGCAGAGGGAGCTGGTGGTCTCTGGGATTGTGGCGATATTTAATAAGCTGTATGGCCACTCCTGGGGTCCGAGGCTCGAGTATATCCTGCGCAATACCCTCCTGACACTCAGTGAGTACGGGAATGCGACTCTGGTAGATGTGCCGAGGCTCCTGACTGATAAGAAATTTCGGGACAAGGTGGTGGCACAGATTAACGATCCTGTGATGAAGCAGTTCTGGATTGGTGAGTACAACAAGCTAAATGAGCGAACACAAGGAGAGTGGATCGGCTCGATCCTGAACAAG
>CAXCDZ010000044.1:0-7065 GCA_963981525.1 uncultured bacterium
GCAAGGCCTGGCAATCAGCTTTATTGGCACCCTCATCCTAGTCGCCGAGCCACTTCTTATGATGACTAACGGCACGATCACCTACTCCCTCTCCGGCAATCTCATGGTTATCGGGTATAACATCTTTTGGACTCTCTACTGCTTGCTAGCCAAAAAACTCTACAAAAAGATACCAAAGGTCCTCGTCACCGCGCTTGCCTTCCCCATCTATGCCATTATCTTCACTCTCTACATCCTCATCTCACACAACCCTCTCCCCTCACTCAGCATACTTACCACTAGCTCACACCTCTCAATCTCAATGCTGTATATGGTTGTTATGAGCTCCTTTATCGCCGGCACCCTCTACATCTGGGGTCAGGACAAGATAGAGGCCTCCGAAGCCTCCGTCTTCACCTATCTCCAGGGTATTGTCGCGATCCCAGTTGCCTTCCTCCTGCTTGGTGAGACTCCCTCCCCAATTGCATATCTCGCAATCATCGTCATCGCCCTCGGCGTCTACCGCGCCGAGTCTAGAGTCAACCAACATTAGCACTAGAAGAACTCATCAAAAAGATGGTATAATTATCAAGTTATGAAACAAGGCATCCACCCCAAGAACCATTCAGTAGTCGTCACCTGCAACTGCGGTGCTGCTTTTGACACCAGCTCGACCAAGTCAGAGATCAAAGTCGACATCTGCGCAAAATGCCATCCCTTCTTCACTGGTGAGATGCGCTTCGTTGACGCGCTCGGCCGAGTCGAGAAGTTCCAACAGAAACAGAAGGCCGCTCAAGAAAAGAAAAAGAAAAAGAACCGCAAATCATCTCAATCTGGACCACAAACTCTCTCAGATATCCGCGCAGCCAACTAGATGATCGATTACCAATCTATAGTATCCGAATACGACTCACTCGTCTCCCAATCTTCTGATCCGAATAATGTTTCTCGTCTTGCCGAAATTGGCGAAAAACTCACCGAGCTCCAGCCCAAGGCGCTCCTTGCCCGCCAGATAGTTAAGATAGAAGGCAGTATTACGGACAACACACTCCTTGCAAAAGATCCCGAAATGGCAGAACTGGCTAGGCAAGAGTTAGATGAGGCAGAAAAGAGCAAAAAATCTCTCCTCAAACAGTTCAAGCTCCTCGAAGAATCCGCATTCAGCGCTCAAGATTCGCGCCCAGCCATCGTCGAGTTTCGTCCTGGTGCTGGCGGCGAAGAAGCAAAGCTCTGGGCCGAAGATCTCAAGCGCATGTACACCAGATTCGCAGACTCAAATGGCCTCAAGTTCTCGTATGTCGACGATAACACCATCATCTTCTCTGGCAAGCCAAGTAACAAGGATCTCCCTCAGGGCGCCTATGGTCTTCTCAAATGGGAATCAGGCGTCCACCGCGTTCAGCGTGTCCCCTCCACCGAGTCCCAGGGCCGCCTACACACCTCAACGGCTAGTCTCGCCGTTCTCCCAAAGGTCGACAAAACCAAGGTGGATGTCAAAGACGAGGACCTAGAATGGCAGTTCTTTCGCTCAGGTGGCAAAGGTGGCCAAAACGTCAACAAAGTCAGCACTGCAGTCCGCCTCATCCACACCCCCACAGGCATCACAGTAGTCAGTACACAGGAAAGATACCAGCAGCGCAATCGCGAGATCGCACTCGAGCTTCTGAGCGCACAGTTATGGGAACAAGCAGAGGAAAAAAGACTCGGCAAGCTCGACAGCGCGAGACGCTCCGCAGTCGGATCTGGCTCACGAGCCGAGAAGATCCGCACCTTCAACTATCCCCAGAACAGAGTTACAGACCACCGCATAGGCGAATCATTCCACAATCTCGACACCATCCTCGAAGGAGATCTAACCAAGCTCTTCCTCACTCTCCACGAGTTAATTAACTCAACTGAGTAACTTCAAAACTGAATCTACTGAGACACTAGAATTGTTTTATTGCAGTTTGCACCGCCTCATCCACATCCTCCGTCTCCCTATCATCCTTACTCTCGACTTCCGGTGTAATCCCCTCTTCTCCAATCCATCGCCCACTAGGCAGTATCCACTTAGCCACCGTCACATGCAAGCTAGACCCATCAGAGAGATCCTGCACCTCTTGCACAGTTCCCTTGCCGAACGACTGCTCACCTACAATTACCGCTCTCTCGTGGTCCTGGAGAGCCCCAGCCGCGATCTCCGAGGCCGATGCACTCCCACCGTTAATTAGTACTACTAGCGGGACCTCAGTCAGACTCCCTCTCCTATCAACTTCATAGATCTCTTCCCGCACTCTCCCCTGCTGTCGCACTACTTCACCAGAATCAAGAAACTCTCCCACCACAAACACCGCACCGTCCAAGTAGCCTCCCGGATTATTGCGCATGTCCAGGATCACTCCGTCCACATTCTTCCCCACGATCTCCTTGACTGCCAGTATCCACTCCCTATCAGTTCTCCCTCCGAATCGGTGGAGCATTAGATGAGCATATTCTTTCCCATTCTCATTAACATATTCTAGTTCCAGAGAAGGTACGATGATCTCACCACGCACTATCTCGATCTCCAAGGGCTCCAACACATCCTTCCTATACACCGTCAGCGTTACTGGCACTCCCAGCTCTCCTCTAATATTTGTCACGGCTTCTCGAAGGCTCATTCCCACAGTCTCAACATCCAGATCTTTTGTTTTATCCTGGATTCTTATGATCAGGTCACCTGCCTCTACCCCTGCCTTATCAGCTGGAGTATTCTTGAGAGGTGCAATCGCAGCTAATGTAGAATCAATATAACCTAGCTCAATTCCCACACCGTAAAATGATCCATTAAGATTCTCCTCAGCCTGCTTATTCTCCACAGGTGGCAAATACTGCGTATATGGGTCTCCTAGCGAGCTCGCAAGCCCCCTCATCGATCCCCACGTCATCTCTGCATAATCTAGCTTACTCGTATCCACATAGCTTTTCTCTAACCGCTTCCATACTTCCCAGAACCGCGCAAAATCAGCTCCCACTACCTGGTTCTTACTAGGTGAGCCCAGGAACTTAGTCACTGCCGCGCTCTCCGCGTAACCCAGTCGCACCTTCGCAGTCTGATATCCTCCAGCAAATATCAATATCGAGATAGAGAGCCCCACCACCACTTGCCTAACAGTTTTGTAACTCAGTTTACGTTTCATAACTCAATTATCTTAGCACGCGCGTAGCAATCCAGGAACACCAAATTTTATCAGCTTTCTTATAACTAGGCATTCACATATTTTTTAAGTTGTAAAAAATGTCGCAGCGTGACGACGCGAGACCTTAAGGCAAATTTTCAGCAGAAAATTATGCGTGGTTTTACGTTTAAAATATGTGTGAAATGGCTAGCAAGAAAGTTGAGACTATTTTTACGCCGCAAAAGGCATCAGAGCAAGAATCCTCGCCCTCTTCACAGCCTTAGTGAGTGCTCTCTGTTGGCGAGCTGAGATCCCAGTCCTGCTTCTACGCACGATCTTCCCACGCTCAGTAGTAAAAATCTTCAAACTATCTGGAGCCTTGTAATCAAAAACCTCAGGAATATCTGATTTCTTGACTTTTTTATAGACTATTTTTTTACGCTTGATCATACTTAACCTTCTTTATATTAATTGTTTGTTTAGAAAGGAATGTCCTCGACATTCACTTCATCTAGTTGTTCTTTTTCTGTTTTTGCCTTCTCTACTGGCTTCTTGTCATCCTTAGCTGGTTTCTCAACTTTCTTCTCTTCCTTCTTTTCTTGCCCCTTCGTAGCCTCTGGCGAAGTGGGGTCATCCACGACTACTACCCCGTCATCAGCAATTGGTGCTGGTTTGATCGTAGGCTGTGCATTAGGGTCAGCAGTAAAACCGCCACTACTTGGAGCTGGTGCTGGTGATTCCCCTGGTGCACCGCCTTGTCCTGGAGCTCCACCTTCACGGTGCTTGTTGTCGAGGATCATCATGTTCTCAGCCACAACTTCAGTTGACTCACGTTGCACGTTATCTTGACCAGTCCACTTACGTGTCTGCAGGCGTCCTTCGATATATACTTTGCGACCCTTAAATAGGAGTTGACCACAGATCTCAGCTAGCTTGCTCCATGCCACAACCCTGTGAAACTGCACATCTTCCTGTCTCTCACCTGCCTCAGTTGTCCAGCCACGGTTAGTAGCTAGGCCAAAAGTAGCAACAGCAGTACCTGAGGGGGTATAACGTAGGTCAACGTCGCGGGTTAGGTTACCGATTAGCATTACTCTGTTTAACGATCTTGTAGACATATCTCTCCTTTGTGTTTTTTTACTAACTCAATAATACTTCTTTTACTCTACTCTCACAAATAGCGATCTGAGGAGGTTTTCTTGGATTCGGAGGTCTGCAGCTAGTTTGGGTTGTGCCTCAGGTGGCAAAGCCAAAACGTAGTGCATATAGACGCCAGTTTTGAGTTTCTTGATTGGGTATGCGAGAGTCTTCTCTCCCCACTCGTCTTCGGTCTTGATCTCGCCTTTGGCTGCTTTCACAAACTCAGTTACGAGCTTAGTGATCTCTTTCATCTCGCTTTTATTGGCCGTGATTAACGTTAGTTCGTATGTATTCATATGGGGTATTCTACTATCCTCCGATCGCAAAGTCCACTATATCATCATCCTGCATCACGTATTCCTTGCCTTCTTGCCGCACTTTCCCCTTTTCCGCCGCCCCCTTCCAACCGCCTAGCTCCAAAAAATCATCATAATTACAGATCTTCGCCTTGATAAATTTCTTAGTAAAATCAGTGTGGATCACCCCGGCTGCCTTAGGTGCAGTGATCCCTACTGGAATCGTCCATGCTCGCACCTCTTTCTCCCCTGCTGTGAGATAACTCATCAGCCCCAGTGTCTCGTATGCCTTGCTAATCAGTCGCACTAGTCCAGAGTCCGTAACTCCCAGCTCTGCTAGATACTCACTGCGCTCCTCACCAGATAGCTCAGACAGCTCTTCTTCGACTTTGGCGCAGATCGCAACCACTTGAGATCGCTCGACTCCCAGCTCATCTGCATACTTGTTCTCTAGCGCTTCACATTCCGACAACTGGTCTTCCCCCACGTTCAGGATCACCATGATTGGCTTTTTCGAGAATAGAGGCAATATCTGCTCATCTGCATTCTTTTTTTTATTATGCTTCTCTACCATCTCCATGTCAGATAGATCTAGCTCTGTCAGGACTGTCTCAAAATCACTCTTAGGATCAGTTGACCCTTCCTTTACGATATTATCGTCCGCAAACACGCGCACCACATGCGCAATCACCGAGACCTCACGGATATGGGAGAGGAACTTATTCCCCAGCCCCTCACCAGTTGACGCTCCCTTGATTAGTCCCGCAATATCCACGAACTCAACAGTCGCAGGCACCGTCTTGGCCGCCCCCACTACCTCAGCCAGCTTATCCAGACGCTCGTCAGGCACAGGCACGATACCAACATTCGGCTCAATAGTCGCAAACGGGTAATTCGCCGCATATGCCTGCTGCTTAGACAAGAGTGCATTAAATAGCGTACTCTTCCCCACATTTGGTAATCCGACTATGCCTACTGACAAACTCATGGTGTGTATTCTACTACACGCTCATCACCTCTCCAACACAACCGTCGAGTCCATCTCCAACATCCTCATCTTCACCAGTTTCTTGAGTTGATCATCCTTATAATTCTCGATGTGTGTTCCAAACGCAAGGAAAATAATCATCTTCCCAACATACCAGAAACAAATTCTCGGACATTGCCCCTGGCTCAATCCCTTTACATTCATCGTAATCTTGTACACCTCAATATTCGCCCCCACTCTGTCAACTCTCCGCAACACCTTCTTTGTAAACATTGGACTTATTGGATCAGAAAAATGGATTCCCAACAGCTTCTTAAGATGTCGATATCCATTATCCCCTCCAGAATATTTCTTGTTAAACTTCCTAATTCGTCGCGCAAAAGTCTTATGTTCCAGAAACTCGATGCTTTGCACTTCCCCCTCCACTAATACTTACCTCTATAATGCGCGAGCTCAAGAGGAATTTCCTCCCCCTCCTCAACTGCCTTGTATGGAGCCTCACTATGTGACAATTTTTCCAACTGAGTCCCGCTCTTGCCTCCATACTTACGTACTACAGCCTTAAGCATCTTCTTTTCTTCTTCAGAGAACACACTCATGTCAGGTGAAGCGTTCGTTGTATACACCACAGTGTCATTATACCCAGTTCCAGTTGGTCTCTCTGAGACTATTATCTTTTTTTCTCCAGATAAATCATTCACCATTGCATCAAAATATGAAGGCGCAGGACCCATCGGCAATTTATGATACACATCACCCGTAATCGGTTTCTCATGCTGCTCAAAATAGTCAAAATCTAGATAATAGAATAATTTGTAGAACTTCTTTTTTCCCCACACTCCTCTTTTGCCCACATTTTTGCAAAAATAAAGAATTGCATTCTTATATTTCTTTTCATCCAACTTGTACATATTCACCTCACTTATTAACCCAAGTATAGCAGAATTTATCAACATAATCGTGTTATAGTATCCACTTATGCTAATTGACGCCAGACATCTCTCCAAAAGTATCGGGAGTAAGACTCTTTTTACCGATCTCAGCCTCCATATCGAAAATGGAGAAAAAGTGGCGCTCATTGGTCGAAACGGTGAGGGCAAATCCACCATCCTCAACATCCTCGGTAGTCAGGATCAGGACTATCTCGGCGACATTAGTAGGCAAAAAGGTCTAGTTACCGTCCTCACGAGTCAAGAACATCTCGATCAGGGCTCCTCCACCCCCCTCAGCTACATTCTTGCGAGTGTCCCTCATTATTTCGAGTACCAGCAGATCATCACTGGATACGAGCAAGGTAGTCACACTGATCTTGATCGCTTCTCAGAAGCTCTCGAATACTTCTCTACGCATGGCTATTATCAAGTCGAGGATCGCATTCTCGCCACTCTTGCCGATTTCCAGATCCCCACAGAGCTTGCCACCGGCCCCTTTTCCACACTTTCCGGCGGAGAAAAACGCTTCGTCGAGCTCGTTCGCATGATGTACGCCCGCGCCGCCCTCCTTCCCATCGACGAACCCACCA
>CAXCDZ010000045.1:0-6701 GCA_963981525.1 uncultured bacterium
TTTCGAGCTGCCCTTCTATTTCCATCTTTTTGATTTCTCTGGCAAAAAGTTGAGGAGTAGGACCCTGGTGATTTTTGAGATATACGAGCCCCATGAGCTGCTCCTCGTAACGTTCGTAGTAATCAAAATCAATGAAGTAGAGTAGCTTGTAGATGACTGTCATACCTACATTAGGCTTACCGCCGACTTGATGCAAGATATAGAGTAGGACTTGGCGGAATTTGGCGAGTTTGCTCTCAGGAATGGAGATTCTGATATCGGGAGAATCTGGAGGTTTGGCTAGGTTGGGAGTGACTTTGTATTGATACTGAGGGAGCTGTTCTGAGACAAAATTCTCAAATGAAAGATCAAAGATCTTGGCAAGATGCTGTGCCTCTGATAATAAGAGATCTCGCTTGCCTTGTTCGATCTGGATATAGGTGGGTCTAGAAACGTCAAGTTGATCTGCAACCCATGCCTGAGTGTAGCCTTTGCTAGTTCGCTGATTACGAATAAAATCTGAGATCATAATGTAAGAATAACAATTGTTATGATCTTTGTCAATTATAATGTTAAGTATTATGACTAATAGATAGGGTAAAATATTAGAATGCAAGGACTACTACCAATCTACAAGCCGAGTGGGATCACGAGTTATGACGTGATCCGTGAGGTTAAGAGAATAATTCCACGTGGGACCAAGATCGGGCATGCGGGAACGCTGGATCCTTTTGCCGAAGGTGTGCTGATTCTAATGCTAGGGCGAGCAACGAAGAGATTTGATGAAATCCAGACATGGAAAAAAACTTACCGGTCGACAGCTAAGTTGGGAGCGAAATCTGATACGTTGGATCGAACAGGAAAAATTAGCATACAGCAAATGGCTAATGGCATACAGATAAAACCTAAAGAACTTAAAAAAATTGCCAATCAATATATCGGTGAGATAGAGCAAGTGGTGCCAGCATATGCGGCAGCAAAATATAAAGGTCGCAAGCTATATGAGTACGCGAGAGAAGGTGTGGTGGTGCCAGAGAAAAAAAAGATTGTGACAGTTTATGAGATTGAGATACTAGATGTTCAACACTACCATGATTCGAATCATGGTAGTGAAGTTGAGATGAGAGTAACGTGTTCGAGTGGGACGTATATTAGGCAGTTGTCGTATGACATCTTGAAAGAGTTAGGAATAGAGAGCCATCTAACTAACTTAGTGCGGGAGGCGATTGGTGAGATTAAATTAGATAACTGCTTGAGTGTGGATGAATTAAACTCTAGTAACTGGGAGAATAGATTGATTATGCAGTGATATAATGATTTAAATCATTATATCACTTTTCTGAGATGTGAGAGAGCCTGGGTGATGGCTCGTTCGCGGTGAGTGAGGATATTGTTAGTAATTAGTTCTTGGTTGTCAGTTCTTTGTTGGGTTGGGAGCTGGTGGATCTCACCTAGCATCATCTCGTATTCATCGGCGTAGAAGAGTGATTCAAAAGGGAAACCCTTGATCTTGAGGGGGGTCGGAGTCTCTACGATGTGACCGGGCAGGATTCCGTCGAATGTGCGCGTTGATGTTCCTTTGGTGGCGACTGCGATGACTGTGCGAAACTGAGCAAAGCGAGCACGGGAGGGCACGTTCTCCATGCGCTTGATGCAGTAGTCGATGATTTCTTGATCCGTCATGGTCTCCCCTATCCATCGACGGACTCGAATACCTGGCTCTCCGCCTAGTGCGTCTATCTCGACTCCGGTGTCGTCGCCGATCACGATACATTCATCAGGTAGAGCGTTACGGAAGACTTCGGCTTTGAGCGTGGCATTCTCTTCTAGCGTATTGCCTGATTCTTCTACATCTATCTCTACTCCAAACTCACTAGGAGAGTGGATCATAATGCCGCGAGCAACTAAAAACTTTTTAACTTCCTGGAACTTACCTGAATTGGTGGTGGCGTAGACTAGCTGTTTCATGCTTTGTCGCCATTCTGGAAGATATTATAGTAGATGCCAATGATCGGAACTGCGATGAGAGTGAGGGTAAATAATGCTGTGGCTGGACTGGTTTTATCTGCGAAAATACCAACTATTATACTTACGATGGCAAAGCCGAGACTACCAAGGAGTGAATTGAGAGAACTCATGGTGGCTCGCTGATGGTCAGTGAATTCGTTTTGCATGAGATCATTTTTGGCTACTTGGCCGGCACCATAAAGGAAAGAGGGGAAGAAAGTGATCAGAGGGGAGATAATAGATGGCATGCCATAGGCGATAAGACCACTAAGTTTGCCAACAATACTCCTAATTACCAACAAGCGCTCATGTCCAAACTTTTTGATGATTTTGTCACTGATATGAAAGCTAAAGGCGGCACCGAATTGGGTGATGGTGCTGAGTGCGCCGATTGCCCAGATCGGCCAGATACTGGCAAAAAAAGCGGCTCGAAACTGGAAGGAGACCTCGCCTGTTGAGTATGAGATGGTGTCTGCGATACTAAGGAGGCGTAGTTTTTTGTTTGTGACAAACAACCTAATAGCTTCCTTGGTGTGAGCGTAGATATTGGAATCGATCTTTTTGCGAGTTTTGGGTTCAACAAACTGATAACTAATTACGAGTTTGACCAAGTGAGGGATGAGAGATAGCCACATCAACCAAACAAATGAGAAGGTGGCAACAATCCCACCAATGAGCGAAGCAATCGCGACAGCTAGGTGCTCGTAGGATCTAAGTTTGCCAAGATATTTTGAGTACTCACCATGCTTACCAGCGTCAGCCAAGGTATCGTAAAGAAGAGCGTCATTGTTGCCGCTATAGAGAGAGCGTGCTAGTCCCTCGAGAATAGCGCCGATCACGAGATACCAATATGAGAGTCCGATTGCGTATAAAACAATGCTGAGAACGCGTGCCCAAGATCCAGCAATGATGGTGCGACGACGACCAACCCGATCAGACCAGATTCCGGTGGGGAGCTCTAGAACGGAGGATGAGAGCATGATGATGCTAAAAATGCTTGCAGCAAGGGCATATGAGCCTGATACATGGGCGAAGTAGAGAATGGCAATCGGGCCATAGAGACCAAACTCCACGAGGAAGTTGAAGATAGAGAGTAGCTTGATATTTTTTGCGAACATGAGGAGATTATACCCTTAATACAAAAACAACCCCGCCGAGGCGGGGTTGTTATCAATTTGAGGCAATTGGAGTTATTCTGATCGGTGCATTCCCATGCCACGACCACCTCCTGCACCCTTACCCTGGCCCATAGGACCCATTAGGTCGGAATCGATACCCTGCTGTGCGAACCAAGTCTGCATCTCCTCGTGGTGAGCAGTCCTGTTAGCTTCACGTTCAGCCATGTGCTCTTCGTGCTTATCAAGCCAAGCTTCACGTTGACTTTCGGTGAGTTTGCCCTCATCAACGAGAGATTCGAGGCGATCCTCAAAACCAACTCGTTGTGTGAGTTGATGCTCTGCACGGTACTGCTCTCTGGTCTCAGTAAAAGCGGAGTCGACTGAGTCTTCACTAAGACCTAGCTTGTCGGCCATGGTCGCAACCATTTGCTCGTGCCATGGACGCTGAGTCTCTTCTGCCTGAACAGTTGAACTATAGCCAATAAGCAGAGTGAGAGTAAGAATAGAAGTTATAAAAAGTTTTTTGTTCATGTATACCTCCTTTCCGAATAGAACTAAGGAGAGTGTAACTAGGCAAGCTGAAAATAGGCTTAATCCTTCGGCATGCTCAGGACAAGGGGGTTATTCGTAACGGAGGGCGTCAACTGGAGTAAGGCTAGCAGCTTTTTTGGCTGGGTAGTATCCAAAGACAACACCTACCCCAGCAGAGACACTAAAGGAAAGGAGAATAGAGGAGGGACTGAGGACAAAAGGAATACTAATTACACTCGAAGCTATATAGGCAATACCAGACCCAAGGATAATCCCGATTGCACCACCGATAATAGTGAGAACGAGCGCCTCGATCAAGAACTGAGTAAGAATATCTACTCCTCTAGCACCAAGGGATTTGAGGAGGCCAATTTCTTTTGTTCGCTCGGTAACTGTGACCATCATGATGTTCATGATTCCGATCCCACCAACAACAAGAGAGATGGCCGCGATACCTGAGAGCATGGCGGTAAGGGTACCTGTGACTCCACTAATAGTGTCAATCATGCTCTGAGATGAGCGAACGCTAAAATCAATGTTCTCTGAGTCATCAATATCGTGCTCAAACATAAGGGTATCTTCGACATCCAATATTGTGTCATCAACTAGATCGACATCGATAAGATAGAGTGAGATGCTGTCGAGGCTGGTTTGGCCAAAGAGAAAGTTCTGGGCAGTAGTTATCGGGATATAGGCAGCACTACTCTCCTCAGTAATGCCAATAATCTGGAAGACCCTGCCATCGATCCTGACAGTTTCCCCAATAACGTAATCAAGTGCGTCTTCGCCGAATAATTCTTCGACTACTTCGTCTCCGATCACGACGTCTTTTGTACCCCCTAGAACATCTGATTCAGTGAGAAACTGACCTCGTACGAGAGTGAGATTATTGATCTCGACGTAACTTGCGTCAACTCCAGAAATTTGGGCGGATGTTGACTCTGAGTCGGCGGTAATTGTTTTGGATTTGTTGATAACTCGACTAACACCCGAGATATTATCTAGATTCATAAGAATTTCGGCATCGCTAGAAACTAGAGTAGTTACAGCTCCACCGGTCTGTTGACCTGGACCACGCTCAGACTTGCCTGGTGAGACTGTGAGAACGTTGGTGCCAAAACTAGAGATGCTCCCGACAATTGACTCTGTTGAGCCAGATCCCAAAGAGATAATCGTGATGACAGAGGCAATGCCAATAATGATGCCAAGCATGGTGAGGAGGGTGCGGCCGAGATTGCGCCTCAATGCTTCTACGGCGAGAACGAGGAGTTCGAGGAAATCCATCTTATTTGCCTCTCTTTTTATCAGAGATAATAAGGCCGTCTTTGAGGGTGATGATGCGTTTGGAGAAATCTGCAATCTCAGTTTCGTGCGTGATCACGATGATTGTGACCCCTTTCTTGTTGAGTTTGAGTAGTGTCTCCATGATCTCATGGGCAGTGGCACTATCGAGATTACCTGTAGGCTCGTCAGCGAGGATGAGGCTCGGATTCATGACTAGTGCCCTAGCGATTGCGACACGCTGGATCTGACCGCCTGAGAGATGGTTGCTAAGATTACTCGCTTTGTCAGTGAGGTCAACTAGGCTGAGTTTTTCCAGTGCCCTGGACTTTCTCTCTCCTTTTGGGACACCTCCGTACATGAGTGGACGCATGATGTTGTTGAGGACGGTGGTTCTGGGAAGAAGGTTAAATGACTGGAAGACAAAACCAATTTCTTTGTTTCTGATCGCAGCTAATTCATCTTCTTGATATTGACTGATATCTTTGCCTCCTAGGAGATACTTGCCAGTAGTGGGAGTGTCGAGGGCGCCGATAATGTTCATGAGAGTTGATTTGCCGCTCCCCGAATGACCCATGATACTCACAAATTCGCCCTTGTTAATTGAGAAGTCGATCCCTTTGAGGGCTTGATACTTAACAGGGCCAGTGATGTAGGTTTTGGTGATACCCTTGAAGTTGATGAGAGGTAAGGCCATTATTTACTGCCACCACCGGGTGCGCCGAAGATGCCTCCACTGGATGCTTTGTCTGACGAGTCTGTGGATTGAGAGACGATGATCTCGTCGCCAACTTCTAGACCAGTTGTGACCTCTGAGTGAGTGCTCCCGGTGAGACCTAGCGTGATGGGGAGATAGATCAAGTTGTTGCCAGACTTACCCATGACCTGGACTGCTTTGCCACCCTGATAAGGTTTGATGGCGCTGTTATCAACGACTACGACCTCATCAGCATGTGCGGTAGTGATATCGACTTGGACAGTCATGGCTGGGAGAATCTGATCTGAAGGATCAGTGAGCACGAGATATACGTTATAGATGACGACTCCACTACTATCAGTTCCGAACTGATCAACTCGCTTGACGATTGCCTCAAAAGACTCACCAGAAAGAGAGTCTACTGAGACCGTGGCATCTTGGTCTGGAGCGATAGGAGTGATGTCAGCCTCACTAACTGATAGTTCTACCCAAGTTTCTTCACGGCTGGCGATAATCAGACTCGAATTAGTGCCTGAGACTGATTGGCCGGGAGCGATGGCGAGATTGGCAATCTGACCCGTAATCGGCGCAGTGACTACACTATCAACTGTGGCGAGGTAGGCGAGATAGGCTTGATTGAGTGAGGTTGTGGCAGCTTGAATCACGTCTTGCTGATCAATGTATTTGGCTTCGGAGGCAAGCCAGTCATTCTCGATGGTAGTGTATGCGGGTAGGATCTGATTCTGAGAGTTTTCGTCGCTGTAGTCTCCTGATTCGTTAAGGAGACGGAACTCTTCTTGCTTGGCGAACATAGTGGACTGAAGAGTGAGACTGCTAGACTCTGCGGAAGAGAGAGCGTTTTTTGCAGAGAGATAGGCGGCAGACGCCTTGGCTCGCTCCTCTGCAGTGGCGCTACTTTCGACGTAGTAGAGTTTGGCTCCGCGCTTAACATCTTGGCCATTCTCGACATAGACTTCTTGGACGATACCATTGGTAGTGGAGACGACCTCGGTCATGCCCGTACTCATGATCTCTCCAGTCTCGGAGATGATTTCTGTGACCTGGCCAGTCGTGATAGTCGCAGTCTG
>CAXCDZ010000046.1:0-6532 GCA_963981525.1 uncultured bacterium
CATCCTCGCAGGTAGGGCCCGAGAGATCCAGCAAGAGATCAGGACTAGGGTGGGGGACTGGATCACAGTCTCAATCGGCATAAGTACTAATAGATTACTAGCCAAGCTCGGCAGTGATCTCAAGCATGATGAGCCATTCATTATCGATAACACTAATTATCTCAAGGTTTACCAGGATCTCGACGTCACAGATCTCTGTGGGATCAGTCACCAACTTGCCAAGAGGCTTCGCACGCAGGGGGTCTACAACGCACTTGATTTTGCTCTTGCCGACATAAACACACTCCGCTCTGCTTTCCGCTCCAAGCTCTCTCGCGACTGGTATCTAGGTCTACGTGGATGGGAAGTTAGTTGTCATGAGACAAAGCCTCCTCAGTCCTTTGGTCAGTCATATGTCTTGCCTCACCCCATGAAACGTGAGGACTGGCTCCCTATTCTAGTAAAACTCACCCACAAAGCAGCGCGTCGGATGCGCACTGCAGGGTTTTCCAGTCGTGGAGTCCATCTCTATCTAAGATTCGCCGATCGCTCCAGTTGGCGCCGTGGTGAGAGTCTTGCCAACCCGCTCTTTCAGGATTCAGATCTCACGACTCTTCTCTCCTCTCTCCACTCAGTACCTACCAGCACGAACTGTTCTCCGATTCCGCTCGTGCTCACGCATTATCCTCTGCGATAGATCAGCTCAACAACCAGTATGGTCCCTACACTCTCCACTCCGCCAGCATGCTCGGGTCCAGGGGGTTTGTCCACGACGCGATTGCTTTTGGGAAATAACATATAATCAAGGTATGAAATATCAAGACCAAGTATTTACAGATAAGAAGCTCTCTGGCCAAGAGTACATCAAGAGCACTTTTACTAACTGTCGATTCAATAATCAGACCATCCACTTTACCTCGTTTGAGAACTGTGATTTTCTGGACTGTGACTTCTCTAGTGCCAACTTTACTAGCTCCAACTTCCAGTCATGCTCTTTCGCTGGCTCCAAGCTCAGCTACATCAACTTTGCTGGCGTCCGGCTCATCAACTGCAATCTAGATCACTCTGTGATCAATAACGCCATCTTCCAGGAGTTCGTGCCAGGTAGCTCAGTTAAGCGCGCCAGATACGATCTCTCTACTTGCTCATTTTCTAACACTTCTCTCAAAAACACCGTCTTTACCCACTGCGATCTCACGACAGTCGACTTCTCGGCATCTGACCTCACGCGAGCAGTCTTCGAGTCATCTGATCTCACAGACGCCAACTTCGTAGACACCACGATCACAGGTATTAATCTGGAGTCCTCCAAGTTAAAAGGGGTCAAACTCTCGGTCGACGGCTTTCTCCAGTATGGCGCCTCACGCGGATTTGTCCTAGAATCAGAGTTAACATGAAATATCAACGATCATACAAAGGCACCATCTGGACCAATCACGCTCTACAGAGGCTAGAGGATCGTCAGATCAGGCAGGGTGATGCTTGGGCCACCTGGAGCAAACCAGATAAATCCAAATATTCTAAGAGTCGCGGTGGCTGGGTCTATACACGCACCTGGGGAACTGAGCAGATCCAGGTCGTCGCAAAACAGAATGAAAAAGGGAAATGGTTAATCTTGTCGGTCTGGGGCAAAACTCTCAAAGCCCAACCAACTAAATCAGTCAGACCATCTCTCTTCTCCCGCCTCATCAACTTCATCCTCAACCAATGATCTACACCCTCATCCGCTCACGCCGTCGCAAACGTTCTCTTGCGCTCAAGGTAACTGACTCCGGTGAGCTAGTAGTCAGAGCGCCCCTTTACACTCCCAAGCTATTCATCGACCACTTTGTCCGCTCCAAGCATGATTGGGTTACTAGGCAACAATCCAGGGTTGTCCCGACCACACCTCCCATCAAGCATTTTTCCTCCCAAGCCGAGCTCGAAAACTTTATTCACAAGCAGATCGATCACTACCAAGAGATTCTCGATCTCCATCCCACCTCAATCAAGTTCAAGACTGTCCGATCATACTGGGGCAACTGTCACACATCAGGAAGACTCACCTTCAACTACGCTCTCCAGTATGCACCAGAGAGCGCTGTCAAGTATGTCGTGGTCCACGAACTAGCTCATCTTAAACATAGAGGACACGGAAAAAGATTCTGGAATCTAGTTAATAAGACTTATCCACACGTAGTGAGAGATCGCACAACTTTACGCAATCTGAGACATCATGTAAGCTAACGCTATGGACAAATACCCCGCCACATGGCTCTCCCCCTCATCAATCAGCGACTTCCAGCACTGTCCACGCGCCTACTATCTCAATAACGTCTATAAGGATCCTCGCACTGGCCACAAGGTCAGTACCACTAGTCCTGCGATGGCCCTGGGCTCGGCAGTCCACCAGGTTCTTGAGTCTCTCTCAACCATTCCAGTTACTGATCGGTTCAAGATCTCTCTCCACGACCGACTAGAAGAGGTCTGGGGCAAATTTGCAGGCAAGATGGGCGGGTTCCTAGATCAAGCTACAGAAGATGAATATAAGAAAAAAGCAACCGAGATCCTCACTCACGTCACCAAGAATAAGGGGCCCTTAGAGCGTCTCGCAGTCAAGATCAAGATGGACCTCCCCAACTACTGGCTCTCCGAAGATGACGGGATTATTCTTTGTGGCAAGCTGGACTGGCTCGAGTATAACGAGAGCGAAGACTCCGTCCACATAATTGACTTCAAGACTGGCAAGAGTACAGAGAAACCAGGCTCCCTCCAGCTCCCCATCTATCATCTCCTCGCTCACAACTGTCAGACTAGACCAGTGGCCAGAGTTAGTTACTGGTACGTGGCCCGTGACAATACGCCAGTCGAGCAAGAGCTCCCTGATCTAGATCACGCCGCCGAAACTCTCCTAAAAATAGGCAAAGAAATCAAGCTCGCTAGATCTCTAGAACGATTCAAGTGTCCAGAGGGGGATGGGGGTTGTAGATACTGCAAGCCATTCGAGAGAATAATTAAGGGAGATGCAGAGTTTGTGGGGGTCAGTGGCTACAATCAGGACATGTATATTCTTACCTCAGACTCATCTCCAGACTCCGAGATTCTCTAATCTTATGCTAGAATAAATCGTGCACCCAAAATCAAAAAAACTAACAACTAAGAACCAAGAACTAAGAACCAAATACGTTTTCATCTCCGGCGGCGTCCTCTCCTCACTCGGCAAAGGCATCACCACAGCCTCACTCGGCATGCTCCTCGCGTCCAAAGGGTACAAGGTCACGATCGTTAAGTGCGAGAACTATCTCAACGTCGACGCAGGCCTCATTAACCCGATCGAGCACGGCGACACCTTCTTATGTGACGACGGCACAGAGGCAGACATGGACATCGGCAACTACGAACGTTTCCTCAACCGCGATCTAGGGGGGCACAACTTTATTACGTTGGGTCAGATCTACCAATCAGTCATTACCAGAGAACGCAACTTCGGGTACGAGGGCGAGGATGTCGAGGCTATCCCCCATGTCACCGACGAGATCATCAGGAGGATCAAGGACGCAGCCAGGATTGACAAGGCTGAGATCTGCCTAATCGAGCTAGGCGGAACCGTCGGCGAGTACCAAAACGTCCTCTACTACGAAGCCAGCAGAATAATGAAGCTCGACCACGACGACACAGTGATCCACGTCCACGTCTCATACCTCCCGACCCCCAGTCACGTCGGCGAGCCCAAGACGAAACCCACCCAATTGTCCGTCAAACAGCTCAACGCCATGAGTATCCAGCCCGACTTCCTCGTTGCCCGCACCGAGTCCGAGTTTGACTCAAGGCGTCGGGAGCGACTCGCACTCTTTTGCAACCTCAAACCAGATGACATCATCATCAATCAGAACGTCGAGAGTATGTATCAGGTCCCCCTTGCTTTTCACGAGCAAAACTTCGACACCTTGCTTCTTAAGAAACTGGGTCTAGAGGATAGTAGATCTAACCTCACCAGCTGGAAGTCCCTGGTCAAAAAGGCGCTCGGCAAGAAAAAGGGTAAGATCACAATAGCCATCGTCGGCAAATACTTTGCCACCGGCAGCTACAAACTCACCGACTCATACCACGCCCTCATCGAGACCCTTGAGCACACGGCCATTAATCTCGAGACTGATCTAGAGCTCAAATACATAAACTCCGCCCTCATCGAGACTGACGGGGTAGGGCAGCTAGAGGGGGTGGATGGAATCGTCGTGCCGATTGGCTGGGGTGCACGTGGCACAGAGGGCAAGATTCGGGCTGTTCAGTATGCCAGGGAGAACAAGATCCCCTTTCTCGGACTCTGCTACGGCATGCAGCTAGCTAGTGTCGAGTTTGCTCGTAACGTCGTTGGACTCAAGGGGGCTAACAGTGAGGAGATCGATCCAGACACCAAACATCCGATTATCCATAGCATTCCATTTGATGAGAAATATCAGACTATCAAAGGCGACGGCACTAGCATGCGACTAGGCGCATTCGACTGTGTGCTCAAAGAGGGGAGTCTAGCTCACGAGATCTACGGCACTACTAAGATTAGTGAGAGACACAGACATCGATACGAGTTTAACAACGAGTACCGCAAGCGTCTTGAGGACCAGGGATTCGTAATCAGCGGCACCTCACCCGACGACTTTTTCGTCGAGATGATCGAGCTACCACGCAAGGATCACCCCTTCTTCCTCGCCACCCAGGCTCATCCAGAGTATAAGTCTCGCCCGCTTGCTCCTCACCCCGTCTTTTTGGCTTACATACGCGCTACCATTGCTCATTCCACATCCCTCTGATAAAATACACCAATGGCAAACAGAGCAACACACCAAGACACTACTTTCCACGTCGGCGACACCATCCGAGTGCACCACGAGATTACCGAGGGCGAGAAGTCACGTATCCAACATTTTGACGGAATCGTGATCGCAATCAAAATGTCAGGTGACCCTACCTTCATCGTCCGCAAGATCGCTACCAACCAGATTGGTGTCGAGAAGATCTTCCCACTCAACGCCCCAGTAGTTAAGAAAATTGAGGTCAAACGCAAAGGATTCACACGTCGCGCCAAGCTTTACTTCCTCCGCGATCGTATCGGCCGCCGCGCCACCAAAGTCCGCGAAGCCAAGAGGCCAGTCTCCGCCAAATCCAAGGCCAAGAAAAAATAATCTTCCCATACTTCTGTTGTATTTATCGTCTCATTATGAGACGATAGCTGTATATGAATGAGACGATAGATATCTCCTCCAGACAAAAAGCAATTATCAATCTCCTTGCTAATGGTGAGAAATATACTCGCAAAGCCATTACAGAGAAGCTCTCAGCTATTCTCTCTGCCTCAAAACCCACAGTCGCACGAGATATCAAAGCTCTAGTAGACAAGAATCTCATCCAATCAGCTGGTAGCGGTCCTAGCACCACGTATCACACAGCGTCTCATCATCCACTATTAGCATATCTGGATCTCGATCAGTATTTTGCGCTCGAACCAGATCACAGAACGATGGCAAGGGCGGTATTCCAGGACAGTGTATTCGCTACCATTCCCAACATCATTACAGAGTCAGATATCAAAGATCTCAACAAGATTCATAAGTCTTTCAAAGAAGCTACCAGCAAGCTCGACCACACCATTCTTGCTAGAGAGTTAGAACGCTATGTCATCGAGCTTTCCTGGAAGTCATCTCAGATAGAAGGTAACACATATACCATTTTAGAAACAGAAAGTCTTATCAAAGAGGGTAGAGAGGCCAGTGGGAGAACACACCTAGAGGCAGTCATGATTCTCAATCACAAACAAGCTTTCAAGTTGATATTGGAGAACAAAGAGCAATTTAGGAAACTCACAAAAACAGATTTAGTCCAACTCCATAATACATTGACGAAAGACCTCAATGTTCCCAGTGGAATCAGGAATCAGAGAGTAGGGATCACCGGTACTAGCTATATTCCTCTAGCTCATGACTGGGAGCTAGATCAGGCAGTCGAGCGTCTCATAACCACAATCAATCACATTCAACATCCTATCGAAAAGGCACTTGCCACCTCAGCTCTCATTGCCTACATCCAGCCATTCTCAGATGGCAACAAAAGAACAGCACGAATGATGGCAAACGCAGTTTTGTTAGCCCACGATTATTTCCCTTTGTCATACAGGAGCGTTGACAAAGATGAGTTCAAACAGGCACTGGTAGTATTCTACGAAACCAACAACATCTACCATCTCAAGAGAATTTTCCTCGAACAGTACGAGTTTGCAGTCAACACCTACTTTTTGTAACCCAAATCTGCTAAAATTACAAACATCACTGTGCCTGTAGTGCACATATAGATGGGCCTGTAGCTCAGTTGGTTAGAGCACCTGCCTTTTAAGCAGGGTGTCCTGGGTTCGAGTCCCAGCGGGCCCACAACGTCCCTTATAGCTTGCCCTTAGCAAGCTACGGGGCCCCATCGTCCATCGGTTAGGACACCAGGTTTTCATCCTGGAGAGTAGGGTTCGACTCCCTATGGGGTCACAAAACAATCAACCAGACAGCTCACAGGTATATCTCAAAGTGTTTTT
>CAXCDZ010000047.1:0-6364 GCA_963981525.1 uncultured bacterium
GGTAGCTCCTTGGAATGAGAGTTTGTCGCCTAGATTGAAACCTGTTGCCATATTAGGGAAATTATAGCAAAGAAATGGAGTTTTTATTTGTAGTGCGTGGCGACGCACACTCGCATTCTATTTTCTTGCTTGTCCAAGAAAACAGAACCAAAAAGAATGACACCGCCACGGCGTCACAGATTCACTGACTAGTTAATATATTGCAGATAAATGTGTTCTGGTGTCTGGGTTCCCCACACCATATGCACGTATCTGCATTTCTGATGAATTAACTACCAGAGAATTGTGTGACCCGGCGTGGGCGGGAGGGCTGCATGGGTGAGATGCGGTAGAATGTGGAGGTGAAACAATTAGTCAAGCGAATATTAGCAGGAAAGAAGGGGGCAGTAGCGAAGTTGTATCGGGAGTTGGCGCCTTCTGTAAGAGCATATTTGCGTGGGAGAGTGGGGAGAGAAGAGGATGTAGAAGAGCTACTCCAGGATACTTTTATGTCACTCTTGGATTCGCTGTCACTGTACAGAGGTGAGGCAAGTGTGAAGACATATGCTTTGTCGATTGCAAGACATGAAGTGGCTGATTGGTATCGCAAGCGTTATGTAAGGAAGATGATCGAGAAGACGGCACCATTATTTGATTCGATGATGATAGAGGTTTCTACCCCTGAGTGGGAGATGAAGAAGAAGAGATTGAAGGCGAAGTTTTTTGCAACATACGGGAGGATGTCTCTAAAACAGCAGGACATCTTAAGTTATCGATATGAGCTGGGAATGAGTGTAAAGGAGATTGCGAAGAAAATGGGAATGAGCGCAAAGGCTGCGGAGTCTCTCCTGTATCGGACGAGGGTAGCTTTTCGGGTGGCATATGAAGAGTGAGGCGCTGTTCTTGCAAGAACTGGAGAAGAAGGCGATGGAGCAGAGAAAGATAGTGGAGACAGAGATTCTGCCAAGTTGGGCGAGAGGAGTGGGAGAGTGGTTAGTTGTGCATCCGTGGAGATTGGTGGTGCCGATGGCGTTGTTGGCGTATGGAGTATGGCGTATGGTATACGGCGAAGAGGTGAGGGAGATTGTTCTGGGGTTGTTTGGGGGATTCTCATGAAAACAATGATTGCCTATATTAGCTATGTTTGGATGACGACGCTGGCGGGACTGGCGATCCATCCTTATAAGTCAGTGAAGAAAATGGTTCTTAAAGAGAGGGTGCTGTTGCCGGTTGTGATGTCGCCGGTAATGGGGTTGGTGGGGTTATTTGTGGTGGGGCGAGTGGGGAGTTATGCGATGAATCTAACAGGATTAATGCGAGAGGGAATGGCGATGATGTTGGGAGTGATTCTGATTGGATTATTAATGTGGCAGGGATTACTAGTAGCTTTGGTGGTGAGGTTCTGGCGGGCACGGTAAGTGCGAATGATTAGAGGGGGATTGGCGACTAGGTTAATGTGAGAAATCCTGCGTATTGGAGAAAAAGAAGAATAATGTATGGAAATCTTGAGGCTTGGGAGGAGGTTCTAAGAAGAGATAGAGAGAATAATCCTCATTTGTCTTTATCTGTGTTAGCGAGTCAAAATTTGACAGAAGAGCAAGTGAAAGATATTCATGATCGACTGGAAGCTGGTGAGATGGTGGAAGTGGTGTGAGATAATCTTGAATATGAATCTAGATAAATATAAAAATCGGAAAGTTGTGTTGGTGGATGAGCAAGATAATGAGCTAGGTGTGGGGAGTCTGGTGGAGGCGCATCAGGGGAAGGGGCAGAAACATAGAGCTTTTTCGTTAGTTTTGTATCGCCCCACTTCGTCTGCGACTTCGCTAGGGGTAAATAATGTGGAGATTTTGTTGCAGAAGCGGGCACAAGCGAAGCCAGTGTTCCCCGGACTCTGGGCAAACACATGCTGTTATAACATGGCGCCAGGTGAGGAGTATCTAGAGCGAGCTGTGTCGAGAGTGAAAGAGGAGATGGGGGTAGCAGTAGATGAATCAGTTTTGGATAAACTTTATCAATTTTCTTATTATGCACCTGACTTAGAGGGTTGGTGTGAGAATGAGCTGGATCAAGTGATTATGGGGGAGTGGTCCGGAAAGGTAATGCCAAATCCAGAGGAGGCGGAGGATTATCGCTGGATAGGGTGGAAGGAGTTGAAAAAGGATGTGACGAATAATCCAGATAAATACGCGCCTTGGTTTCAGACCATTATGAGTGATGGGAGGGTCCTTCGGCATGCTCAGGATAAATTGCAAAAGAGTGAATGATTTTTGTGAATTAGACGACAGTATTAGGTTATGTTAAATGTGTTTGTTCCAGGTAAGATAATTCTCACAGGTGAACATGCGGTAGTTGCTGGCAAGTTAGCTCTTTCGGTGAGCATTACTCGTGGAGTGACGATAAGAGTTGTGAGTGGAGATATGGTTGAGTACCCAGAAGACTCTATGGGATTAATTAATAAAGCGATTGAGTTGGCTGGAGGAGATAAATCTGTGTGTGTTGAGATTGAGAGTGAGTTGCCAGTGGGAGCAGGGCTGGGATCCTCAGCTGCAGTATCGGCAGCGACGATAAAGGGGGTGAGGGAGTATTTGGGCAACCCCATCTCAGATGATGAATTGTTTGAGTTGACGATGGAGTGTGAGAAGTTAGCTCATGGTAATCCATCGGGAATTGATCCAGCAGCAGTGATATATCAGGGATTGATAGCTTATGTTAAGAACAGTCCAATTGAGAAGTTGAAACTGGAAAAGTCTTTGCAGATACTAGTTGTTAGTTCTGGAACACCAAGCGAGTCAACGAAAGAAATGGTTGAGTTGGTTGCAGGAGGAGATAGATATCCGGAGATAGTGCGTAAAATTGGAAAGATAACAAGAGAGATTAGAGAGAGGTTGATGAGGGGAGAAGAAATAGTGAAGCTGATTAATGAAAATGGTATTTTACTTGAGTCATTAGGTGTGGTTGGGGAGAGTGCGAAACAGCTAGGTGATGAGTTGAGAGATGGGATATGGAGTGAAGATTACGGGAGCTGGGGGAGTCAAGGCTGGATCTGGGATGATGATCGTGATGGGGGATGACTTTGCCAAAGCTAAGGAGATGTTAGATAATCAGGAAATTGATTATTTTGAGACAGAGATAGGTAGTAAATGAAGAAAGTAACCACATCGGCTCCAGGTAAATTAATGATAATGGGAGAGCATGCGGTGGTATATGGCAATCCGTGTATCGTGACGGCAGTGGATCAGAGGATATACGCTACCGTGGAAGCGAACGGTGAGGGAGAGATCCATGTTTGTTCTCCAAATGTAGGATTAGATGAATATCATAAGTCACTGAGTAAATTAGGGCAGGGAGATGTGCCTAAGTCGATGGCTTTTGTGGAGTATCTGATCAGGAGAATATACAAAAAATACAAGATAAATGAAGGAATACGAGTAACGACTGAATCTGACTTTTCTACCCAGTTTGGGTTTGGATCATCGGCGGCAGTTGTGGTGGCACTTGCTCAGGCGTTGTCTGAATATTTTGAGTTAGATCTGAGTAAAGATGAGATTTTTAAGCATGCATACCAGGCGGTGTTAGATGTACAGGGAGTGGGAAGTGGATTTGATGTAGCTGCATCAGTCTACGGAGGAACGCTCTATTATGTAACGCCGGGGAAGGTGATTGAGCAAATATGCTCGGGTGAGTTGCCAATGGTGGTGGGGTATACCGGGATCAAGGCTGATACGCCAACTCTCGTGCGTCAAGTGGCTGAGTTAAGGCGACAGGAGAAGTGGGTAGAGGCAGTTTTTGGAGATATTACTGACTTGGTGAAAAGGGCAAAAAAACTGTTTACGGATAATAAAATTGAACAGATTGGAGAGCTCCTTAATACTAATCAAGATCTATTGGCAACACTTAATGTGAGTTCGGAAGAGCTAAACAAAATGATCAAGAGTACGAGGAAGGCAGGAGCATGGGGGGCGAAGTTGTCGGGAGCAGGTGGTGGGGATTGTATGATTGCGTTTGGGGGTGAGGAGATAAGTAAGGAGATTGTCAGTGCGATTGAGGAGGCTGGAGGAGAGTGGATGGATGTGGTGACGGGGGCTGAGGGAGTAAGAGTTGAAAAAGGGAATATGGAAGAAATGTTGATAGTTGTAGATAAGGATGATGAAATAGTTGACCATCTTCCGCGTTCAGTGTGTCATAGCGATCCACATCCGTTGCACCGTGAGATATTTGTCCTATTATCTGACAGGAGGGGGAGAGTTTGGTTACAGAAGAGAAGTAAGAATAAGAGCCAGTTTCCGAACATGTGGACTGTGACTGCGAGTGGTCATGTAAGTAAGGGGCAGAGTTATCTGGAGGCTGCAAAAAGAGAGTTAATGGAAGAGGTGGGAGTTGAGACTGAGCTCACGGAGAGTGAGAAATTTCTGAGTAAGCGACCTGAGAATAATGCAATGATCCAGTCGTATGTTGGTGTATATGAAGGAGAGTTTGGGGTAGATCAAGAGGAAGTGAGTGAGGTAAGGGCGTACAGTAAGAGTGAGTTAGTAGAGATGCGAGACGAGTTGACACCTGCGGCGAGACATTTTCTTAGAATGATAGAATTACTTGATTAATAATAGGGATAAAAATGAAAAAAACAGCAAAAGCACACTCAAATATTGCATTAGTTAAGTACTGGGGAAAGAAAGGGGATGAGAATCTCCGATTGCCAGTTAACTCGTCAATGTCGGTGGCGCTAGATAGTGCATATACTCTAACAACGGTAGAGTGGGATGCCCAGCTAGAGCAAGATGAGGTAGGGATGATTGACGACACATTTAGTGAGAAGGAAAAAGTCAAAGTAAGTAAGCATCTTGATAGAGTACGTGAAATGGCGGGGATCACGACACGAGCGAGAGTGGTCTCAAAAAACAATTTCCCTAAGGCCGCAGGGATGGCGTCGAGTGCGAGTGGGTTTGCGGCTCTTTCGATGGCGGCAGCGAGTGCGGCAGGACTAGAACTATCAAGTAAGGAATTATCGATACTAGCAAGAAAAGGATCTGGATCTGCAAGTAGGTCGATTCCTGGAGGGATTGCGAGATGGAATGCAGGTGAGAGTAGTGAGACGTCGTATGCGGAGAGAGTTGAGTTCCCGGAAGATTGGAAAATTAAAATTCTTCTCGTAATGGCGGAGGATACGAGTGCAAAGAAGGTGGGGAGTACTGAGGGAATGGCAATCGCGCCAACTAGCCCCTACTTTGATCTTGCAGTGAGTGAGGGCAAGAAGGATATTGAGAGAATCAAACAAGCGATGGATGAGAATAATTGGAGTGGGTTCGGGAGAGTGATTGAGAATGAGTGTTACAGGCTCCATATGATGTGTATGACATCTCAACCAAACATTCTCTATTGGAAGGGGATGACTGTTGAGGTTTTTCAGGCTCTTTATACGTTGCGGGATGAAGGGATCGAAGCATTCTTTACGGTGGATGCGGGTCCCCATGTGCATGTAATCTGCAAGGAAGATGAGGCCGAGCAAGTCAAGGAAAAGTTGAGTGAGATTGATGGGATCAAGACTGTTGTGGAGTGTGGGGTGGGTCCTGAGGCGCGGACAGTAGAGGAGGATCTTTTTTAATGAAATTAGATAAAACTAAGCTACCAAAGCATGTTGGAATTATTATGGATGGGAATCGGCGGTGGGCCAAAAGCCAAGGATTGGGGACAATAGCGGGACATGCGAAGGCGGTGGATAGTACGACAGAGAATCTGATTGAGAGAGCGGGAGAGCTGGGGATCGAGTATTTGACTCTCTGGGCATTCTCGACGGAGAACTGGAATCGAGATAGAAATGAAGTTGATGGGATTATGAAGCTGTTTCGAAGAGCTCTCTCAAGTAAAGTGGAAAAGTTCTCTCAGCAGGGTGCACGATTGCAGATGATCGGAGATATGAGTAGATTTGACGCTGACATTCAGGAGGGGATGAAGGAGGCGATGGAGGTGAGTCAAGATAACACCAAGATAGTGGTGACGTTTGCGCTAAATTATGGTGGACGAGATGAGATTTTGCGGGCGGTGAGAAAAATACTAAGTTCCGAACACTCGCTGTTGCAAGGTTCGGAACTGGGGGCTACGGAGAAGGATCTGGAGAAATATCTGGATACAGCAGGAATGCCTGATCCTGATCTGATTATTCGCACTGGCGGTGAGAAGAGACTCTCGGGATTTCTCACATGGCAGTCGGTCTACTCGGAGCTGTATTTTACTGATGTGTTGTTCCCGGACTTTTCACCGAGTGAGCTAGATAAGGCGCTGATGGAGTATGAGGAGAGGCAGAGGCGGTTTGGGAAGTAGGTTATTGTGCGTGGCGACGCACACCCGCATTCTATTTTCTTGCTCGTCCAAGAAAACAGAATCAAAA
>CAXCDZ010000048.1:0-5995 GCA_963981525.1 uncultured bacterium
ACAGTATGCTCACACTAATTATTTTCAAGTGTTACCGATGTACCCTGCCAGTACGCTTATTTGAGAGAGTGTGTTATACTAACCATGTTATTTGTTCGTTTCGAAAGTTGATGGTTTTAAATTTTTTCTAACCGGTTCACTGA
Source organism: uncultured bacterium (assembly GCA_963981525.1). Classification (GTDB taxonomy): domain Bacteria; phylum Patescibacteriota; class Microgenomatia; order UBA1400; family UBA12108; genus CAXCDZ01. The sequence continues at coordinate 144 of CAXCDZ010000048.1, forward strand.
AACGTAACTCCGCTAAGCGGGGGTATTTTTATAGAAAGGGAGTCTCAATATGGACACCCAAGGTCAAACAAATCCAGCGAAAATGTTCGTTGGTAATCTACCATACAGAATCACCGAGGACGACATTCGTCAGGCATTCTCAGCATTCGGAACCGTCACAGACGTCCGTCTGATCACTGACAGAGCCACCGGCAGAGCCAAAGGTTTTGGTTTCGTCGAGATGAGTTCCGCAGACGAGGCTAACGCCGCCGTCGAAGGTATGAGTGGTAAGGACCTGCAAGGTCGCAACATTGTTGTGAACATTGCTCGCCCAATGGCACCTCGTGCCCCACGACCCGACTTCAACCGTTCTTACTAAGAAATTGGTTTAGTTAAAAGATTAACACCCCTGCTTCGGCAGGGGTGTTTTTTTACAGGTTAGACATTGACAATCGACTAATAATCGACTATTATTCAACTAATATGTTTCAACCAAAGTACAAAATATCTGCTCAATTACTAGCCAACATCAAGCGCGTTAGCGCTCTTGTGCAGAAGCTCAATGACAGACGTTTCCCTAGGGTAGTGTTTTTGGAGCTGGCAAAGATGGCTCGTGAGACATCGGTTTTTTCTTCTACTAGTATCGAGGGCAACCCTCTCCCTCTAACAGAAGTAAAAAAAGTACTCAAAAACAGGCCAGATAACATCAGAGATAGTGAGCGAGAAGTGCTCAATTATAATCAAGCGCTCGAATCTCTTGATAAGTTACTAGCAGAAGATAAGTTTGATCTGAGCCTCAACTCAGTGTTGGATATCCACCAAGACATAACTACTGGCTTACTGCCTAGTTCTGATGTTGGCAAGTTGCGCCAAAAGCCCGTTGTAGTAAATGATCCGAGAACTGGTCAGGTAGTTTACTTGCCGCCTGACGTAGATGTGATTAAAATTTTGCTTAGCGAGTTGATTGTTTTTGCCAAAAATAATCAAAATATCGTTGACCCTCTTATTCTTGCAGGCATATTTCACAAACAGATGGTAATTATCCATCCTTTTATGGATGGTAATGGGAGGACCACCAGACTAGTTACCAAATGCTTGCTTGCCAAGATGGGTCTTAACACCTTCAATCTATTTAGTTTTGAGCATTATTACAATCAGAACGTTACCAAGTATTTTCAGATAGTAGGGGAGTATGGAGATTACAACGAGATAGTAGCAAGTGTTGACTTTACTAAGTGGTTAGAATACTTCACCAGCGGGATTATTGATGAGCTCTTACGAGTCGAGAAGCTCCTGCCAAAAGTAGCTTCTTCGCCAAATACTAGACTAGCAAAACACCATCAAGATATCATTCGGTATATTAGAGATAGTGGCTATATTGTTGATCGAGATTACGCCCGTCTCACTAAGAGAGCCAAAGCAACAAGAACTCTGGACTTCAATCATCTGATCGAGCAAGGAATAATCATGAGAAAAGGCAAAGGTCGGTCAACTCATTATATCCTCAAAGAAATATGATAAGCGTCCTATGAATATTCCCAAGATTTTAGCTCCAGCCGGGTCCTTTGCCTCCCTTCGGGCTGCACTCGATGCTGGTTGTGATGCAGTCTATTTTGGTGTGGGCGACTTTAATATGCGCGCCACTGCAAGCACTAATTTTGCCGAGGAGGATTTATCTGAGGTTGTGAAGCTGTGTAGAGAAAAGAAAGTCGAGACAAATATTACCCTCAACACCATCATGTATAACTCTGACATGGCGAGGATGCGTCGTATGGTGAACCTGGCAAGTGATGCTGGAGTTAGTGCAGTAATCGCAGCAGATATGGCCACAATCCTCTATGCAAGAGAGCAGGGAGTGGACGTCCATGTCTCGACTCAAGTCTCAATATCCAATATCGAGACTGTGAGGTTCTTCGCACAGTACTCCGATAGGCTCGTGTTAGCCAGAGAGCTAACTCTGGATCAGGTGGCAGAAATCGTAGAGCAAATCAAGTCCGAGGACATCCGAGGGCCAAAAGGTGAGCTAATAGAAATAGAGGTGTTTGCTCATGGCGCTCTCTGCGTCTCAGTTAGTGGGAGATGTGGCATGAGTTTGTTTTGTGCTAATCGCTCAGCCAATAGAGGTAAATGCACTCAGGTCTGTAGGCGCAAGTTTAGAGTTACTGACACCGCGACCAATCAGTCATTAGATATAGACAATAATTATGTAATGAGTAGCGCTGATCTAGCCACCATTGGATTCCTACCCGAACTAGTTAACTCAGGCGTCGCAGTGCTCAAGTTCGAGGGTAGGGGTAGATCTCCGGAGTATGTGGATACCGTGATTAGTGTCTATAGAGAAGCCCTGGATCTCTACAAGAAATCTCAAGACCAATCTAGCTATAGAGAGAACATACCCGAATGGAACAAGAGGCTAGGAACTGTTTTTAACAGAGGTCTGTCAAAGGGTTTCTACATGGGAAGACAGATGGACGAATGGGCTAGAGGCGCCGGGAACAAAGCCACCTACAAAAAGATCCAAATTGGACTAGTAGAGAAGTACTACGGGGAAATTGCTGTAGCTCAGGTCATAGTGCATACAGATGACAAACCCAAGCTAGGGGACGAGCTGCTTATCATCGGTCCTACTACCGGCTTAGTTAAGCACAAGATAGTGAGTCTCCAGCTCGATGGAGTAGAAGTAAAAACTGCCGGCAAGGGCCAGGTAGTTACTTTCAAAATTGACAAAAGAGTAAGGGAAAATGACAAGGTATATCTAAGAGTGCCAGTGAAGCAAGTGTAGTATGTTGTGACCTGTCATGCTGTGAGAAAATCAACTTAATTGTAAACCATCGATGATTGCAACCCACTCGCACTAACTAATCTTGACATATGGTGGTAGACTCAATCAATATGCACGGAGAAGACGGCTGTGTTATACAAAAAAGGCATTGATTTGGCACCCACTGTTACTTATGCAATCCTGGCTAAGGCCAAGAGATTTAGAGATGAAGGTCGTGTTGTTCTGGATACTTCTTTTGGTAGAAACGATTTGACTCAGTGTCTTCCCGTGACCTTGATAAATAAGCTCCAACAAGCCCATTCTAATGAAGGGGTTTCATCCCCAATCAGCCAATACTACGATCCTCAGGGTTTGTCAGAACTCAGGCAGTTAATTGCAGAAGAAGAGCAGGAGCGAATATACAACAAAGCTGGCCAAAAAATAGATGCAAACAATATCTTTATTCCACCCACTTCCAAAGGTGGTTTGGATTATGCCACCAGTCTACTAGCTGCAGCTGTAGTAGTTGATGACTGTGCTTATCCCTCTTACGCTCCACTAGCAACAATCAACGACTGTCCGGTTTACCGCTATTCATCCACAAGTCTCAGTGAGTTCGAGGCAGCAATAAAAAAATCTCTAGCAGCCAAAGATGTAGTAATTGTCATCCTAACCAACCCCAATAACCCAAGTGGGAGACTTTTTGCCAGAAAAGACCTGCAGGCAAGAGCCAAGATCATGCAAAAGTACAATTCTGATAAAAAGACTGTTATTTGTTTGGCTGATGAGATATATGACAGGATAATCTTCCCAGATCACGAATTTGTTTCGATGGCAGAGATTTACCCTCTCACTCTCAGGTCTTGTGGATACTCCAAGAATGAGGCTCTCGCCGGACTTCGATTAGGAAAACTAATTGTTTCTCCTGAGCTCAGCTACTTGATTGATGATTTCCGGTCTATCGCAACTCATAGAAATGGGAGTGTCAACTGTGCAGCACAACTTGCCCTGACCGAAATCTACAACAGAGAAGCTAGTGATGATCTAGATGGAGCCAGCACTTACTCTCTGATGCAAGAGTTTTACGAAAAAGAGAGTTTGATCTATTCAGTTATCTCGAAAAAATCTCTAGAAGTTATCCAAGGAGTTTTTGATGTCAAAGATATTCCGGGCGGTTCATTTTATGCTTTGATCACGCTAAAGTCAGACTACAAGGAAAAGTTTATCAAGAAAGGCATCACTACAGGATTGGAGGTTGCAGAGTACATACTCCAGGAGACAATGAGCGTTCACGGGGTGGGTATCCCCCTTTTGCCAATCAGTGGTTTTGGGGGTAGAGACGATGATTTTTCTTTTCGGATTGTTCTCAAGCATTGCGATGATTATCGAGCTGCTTTTGACAGTGATCCCAACTCAGCTGGGTGGTATGAGGAGCACTGTTCTCTACTCAAAAAAGGCCTAGAAGGGTTATTGGAGGTTGTTAAGAAATAGTCATATACCAATAATCTCAAACTAGTTATAATAATTGGTATGGTTAGTAATATCTATCTATTTTCATTGTTAGCGAGTTTAGGTATTAATCTGCTCTTCTTCCTTTTTGCAAGCATCGGCAAAACAGATAAATTCACTGACTTTACCTATGGTCTGACTTTCATTCTCATTACCATCTATCTCCTCTTTTTTAATCAAACATTCTATTCATATCAGCTTGTCGTTGCTCTTATGATTATCCTTTGGGGAGTGAGGTTGATTGCCTATCTATTATCTCGTATTCTCAAAATCAAAAAAGATGATCGCTTCGACCAGATGAGAACAAAACCTCTCAAGTTTCTTAAGTTTTGGCTATTTCAGGCAATTGTAGCCTGGGCTATCTTACTGCCTTCAATATACTCACTTAATAATCAACAAGACCACAGAGTATCCTCATTTATGGCAATCGGCGTAATAGTATGGGCGCTAGGCCTGATAATCGAGACAGTTGCGGACTTGCAGAAATATCGCTTCAAGAATAACCAGGACAATAAGGGTCTCTGGATCGAGTCAGGGTTATGGAGATATTCCAGGCACCCTAATTATTTTGGTGAGATTCTTGTTTGGTGGGGAATATTTATCTTTGTGATCCCCACGCTAGTCAGCACTTCATGGCTCACAATTATCGGCCCTCTCACCATTACCTATATCCTATTATATGTCAGCGGCGTTCCTCTGCTAGAAAAGAAATACGACAAGAGATACAAAAATAACACCAAGTATCAGGAATACAAACAAAGAACTAGCTTGATTATTCCTCTTCCTCACAAGTAAGGGAGCCTAGCCATATTTCTGTAGCCTCTCAAACCAACGATGATCATCCTGAGTGATATATAATTACAGAATGACCAAACTACCCTCAAAGATTCAAGATGCCATCGATAATATTCAGCGAGTAGCCTCCCCAGAATCAATTTTTCTCTATGGCTCTAGAGCAAGGCAGGATTTCAAAGAATATAGTGACTATGAATTTGGGGCTTTGTTCAAGAAGGAAGAAAGATGGGAACGAGCAAGGTTAGCTGAACTACACAATATAAGCGAGCTAAACATCTACTCCTTCGCCTTAGAAGATTTTGTGCAAGGAAAAATTGACACCCCATTTCCAAAGAAGATGTTTTTCAGAGAAATTGTCGAAGTGGCCCAGACAATCACTGGTAAGAAAATCGTAGAAAATATGACTCCGCCAACAATTACGACACTTGATCTGTTTGAGTCTGCCTCATTCCAGACTGCCTATGCTCTGGCGGCATTACTCTCACACAGAGCAGGAGACTCAGTCACATCAGCTACAGAGTTTACAAAATCAGTTTTTTTTGGTTCACGCACTCTATTAATGTTAAATAAGCAAAACTTTGCTGTAACTTATGAGCAAATAACTGAAGAAATACTGAAGCTAGATTTAGAAGCAAAATTCCAAACCCTCATTAAGCATGCTACGGCAGTAAGACGGGGCGAAGGTTTGGATACAAAACAACTATACGTAAATATCACGTTCCAAAATCAGATTGTACGACGAGAAGCAGAAAGAATGCTTGAATCAAATATACGATTATAGATATATTTATAGGTTAAATTGTGACCC
>CAXCDZ010000049.1:0-5933 GCA_963981525.1 uncultured bacterium
GAGGACCATCCTCGCAGCCTTAGTTTTGGCCTGCTCCTGCAATGTCGAAAGTGACTCGAGAATCGGGATCCCAGCCTTGATCATAATCGATAGATGCTTCGTCAGCATCAAGATCTCGACTTCTTTGACTCTTAGGGCAGGTTTCTTCATAACCTCAGCTATATACTAAACTGATCCCACTTGCTTCACTTTTTCAACAATCCACATTCTGGCCAGTGTCGAGGTGTTCACTCCCATCTCTCGAGCAATCTTAGCAAGTTCTTTTTTTAATTTACCCTGCAAACGCACAGTCAGCAACTCTTCCTTAGGCTGACTAAGCATCACTTCTAACTTCATAGGCTTCAACTCATCCGCAAATTCCGTAAAGTCATGTGCATCCCAAAACTTTGCCTCCTCAGCAATAGTCTTAAATTTTGGTATCTTACTCATTTTTCTCATTAGCTTTTTTCCTTTCTCCTCGACTACTATCTCTGGCAGTCACTGGATAATATGTATTTCTTCCTGCAATTGCCAACACCACTGACACCAACCTCTTCTTACTCGTCCTCCCCACGAGTAGCAGTCTCCTTGCGTACGTTTTGTCAACATATATCTGATTCTCACATGCCTCCTCAACTTCAGTTTTTGTCACTCTATGCTTCTTAACGTGCTTCGTATTAAACTCATCCCAGACAAGTTCATCCAATCTCATGTCTTACATTGTAAGACAATGTTGTACGCATGTCAACCACCCCCATCTTCTTATCAAACAATTTGACTTTCATTACATTTACAGTACAATTACCTCACTATGACCAATACCGCAGTAATTCAGATTCGCACAGATCCGAAACTCAAAGAGCAAGCACAGGCAGTCGCTGACGAGCTCGGCTTCTCCCTCAGTTCTCTGATCAAAGCCTTCCTCAAAAACGTCACCAAGACCAAGTCCGTCACCTTCACAACAGATGAGCGTCCCTCCCCCTGGCTCGTCAAGCAGATCAAACAAGCTGAAAAGGATATCAAATCTGACGACTATCACTCCTTTGACAACAACGAAAAGGCTCTCAAGTTTCTCAACAACTCACTTAAATGATCCTCAACTACAAAAAATCATTCATCAAACAACTCAAAAAAGCTCCCTCTCCTATCAAGAACAAACTCTCCTCTCGCATTACCCTCTTTGCTGACAATCCCTTTCACCCTCTCCTCAACAACCACATTCTAACTGGCAAATACAAAAACTGTCACAGTATCAACATCACTGGAGACTGGCGCGCAATCTATACTCACATCGACAAGAACAATATTCTTTTCATCGCTTTTGGCACCCACTCACAACTCTACAAATAAACAAAGTTACGAACCTTGTTGGTTACCCCTCTTTCTCCTACACTACCCTCACTCCTTGCTCAATATACTGTTTGATTAGGGATTGATAAGGTACCGAGAGCATATTCGCCCGTTCTTTTACTCTATTCAAGAGCATATCAGGCAGCCTGATTGAGATTGGTCTGGTTGTTGGTTTCAGATTAGGAAATAACACTTTCTGAAAATCAGCAGGCTCAAAATGCTCAGTTAAATCGAGTTTGAGAAAGTACGCCCTCTCCTCCTCCTCATTCTTAAATTTTGGTGTTTTCAAAAGCTTCTTCATAGAGCTTTACCTCCTTTTTATGCATATATCTTGCCGAGATTACTCGTATTTTGTTATCTCTAATTGTAATTACCACATATAGCCAACGCTTAGTTTTAGTGCGACCGATTACTATCTGTCGCTGTTCCCGCGTGCTATGTTTTAGATCTGGACCAATTCGTTTTTCTTGGTCAAAAAATATTTCCTCTACCTCCTCATTACTTACTCCATGCACCAGATTCTTGTCTATATTTCCTTTATCCCACAAGAACTCAATTGGCTCAGGTAACGTAATCATCTGTATATACCATACGCTACAAAAACTTACTTGTCAACAACTCACTCAAATAATGTTAGCGTTAAGCCAAAATGTCCCCTCCAAGTTAAGTAGAAATGTCCCCTTTCGAGAGAAGCCCTCATATAATCTGGTTAGTTAATAACTAGAGTAAGGGAGGTTTCATGAAAGGATGCTATATGAGTAATCAGGAGATCGGAAAGATTGATATCTTGGCGAAGTTAGTCAGGAGAGAAATCAAACAAAAAAAGGGAGCTGAGATCTTGGGAGTCTCAGTCAGGCAAGTCAAGAGAATAGTAAAGAGATACAAGCAGGAAGGAGCAGTTGGGCTAGTACACAAAGCTCAAGGGAAGACTAGCAACAACAAGATCTCTCAAGTCGAGCTTGATCAGGCGCTCTTGATCATTCACGAGAAGTACTCTGACTTTGGCCCCACTCTAGCTCATGAGAAGTTGGTTGAGGAACATGATATCAACTTGAGTCTGACAACCATCCGGGTTGCAATGATCTCAACTGGATTATGGAGTCCAAGAACAAGAAGGAAAGCTCAAGTACACCAGCTTAGAGAAAGGAGAAGTTGTTATGGAGAGCTAGTCCAGCTAGATGGCTCTCCCCATCCTTGGTTTGATGATCGAGGTGAACGGTGCAACCTCAACGTGATGATAGATGATGCCACTGGGAGAATGATGTGCAAGTTTAGCGTGGTGGAGACCACCCAGGACTATCTAGAGCTTCTAGAAGAGTACATCTTAGAGCATGGGATCCCACTAGCTCTTTATGTTGACCAGCACTCAATCTTTCGGATCAACAACAAGGCCAAGTATGACCGCAAGAAACCAGATAACTCACCCAACAATAGGTTCGAGGGACTCACTCAGTTTGGAAGAGCTTGTTATGAACTGGGGATTAAGTTGATCTTTGCCCACTCTCCCCAAGCCAAGGGAAGAGTCGAGAGGGTGAACAAAACCCTGCAGGACAGACTGGTGAAAGAGATGAGACTTAAGGGAATCTCCACGATTAAAGAGGCTAATCAGTTTCTCCCCGAGTACATAAAGAAGTTGAACACAAAGTTATCAAAACCTCCCAAGTCTAGCGTGGATATGCACAGACAACTAGATCAGGGAGTTGACCTCACTAAGATCTTAGCTACTAAGTATGCTCGGACTCTCTCCAAGAATCTCACTTGTCAACATAAGAACACTATCTATCAGATCAAGACTACACGCTCCCCATATACTCTCAGAAAAACAACAGTCACGATCTTAGAGAGATATGACGACTCAATCATGATCTTAGATAGCAGAGGGAACAATCTTGACTACACCACAATCAAGACGCTCCCAAGCACCCAGACCACCACAGCTAAGCAGGTGAACCGCCAAGTCGATGATATACTGGCCAAGAAAGCCAAGGTCAGCTACAAGAAGAAGAACCACTTCGACTTAAGCTTTGAAGAACTAGGTCAACATACTAACAGCTACCGGCCACACGGAGCCGTTTAACAATACTAAGTACTAATACCCGAAAGGGGACATTTCTACTTAACGGAAAAAGGGACATTTCTACTTGTCGTTAACACCCCCTCACACCAGACTCCCCGTCATCAGTCCCTCTCCCTCTCTCCACTGCCCACTGACTACCACTCGTTTCTGGATCGCCAAACCATCTGCCAGCTTACCAAGCTTCACATAATAAAGAAGGTCTCTCAACTCTCTCATCTGTATTAATATTACAGACAAATATGCGCATATTTGTAAAATTCTCAATACACCACCACACTTGTTACCATGTTTCGAAACATGGTAACATTAACTGATTAATCGATTACTCACCGTTGCTTTGTGTAGCAACCCAAGGAGGTCATATGACTCAAGTTTCCAAAAATTATCTCGCCCCAAAAGTCAAAGAGCAAATCTATGACACCTTCCTCTCAGCGATCTCTGATCTCACCACCCCCTCTTCTACCCGCACCTTCCTCCATGATCTACTATCTAACACCGAGATCACCATGCTTGGCAAACGCCTCTCCATCGCCTACATGCTTCGAAAAAACTATACTCAACGAGAAATCTGTTCCATTCTCAAAGTAAGTCTCGGCACTGTTAACAAAATCAACTCTACTCTCCAAACTCAAGGTAACGGCTACAAACAGATTGTTGATCGCATGCTCAAGGAGGACAAGATCACCGCTTTCTTTGACAAACTCAGCACCAAACTAGACAAGGCTCTCCCCCCACGAGGTGCCAACTGGAGCGAGCACTACAAAAATTCACAAAAGAAACAAGCAAAATCCCGCAAAAGTTACTAACCTTACTCAATCTCCACCACCACATCTCCCTCCAGGTCAGTTCTCAAGACTCGTATCCCTTCATCCTCCAGCCTGGTCAGCACCTCTTCCGTTGGATGTCCGTATCGATTCTTTCCCACACTAATCACCGCCAGTTCAGGACTAGTAGCTTCCAACATCTCCAGGCCTGTACTATTTTTTGATCCATGATGACCTAGTTTGAGATAGTCTATCTTACCCAACAACCCATCCTCCACCAACTCTTTCTCTGTCTGGATACCAGAGTCACCAACTAGTAGCGCCCTATAACCAGACTCCTCTAACATCATCACCACACTCCTCTCGTTCATATCACCCCGCTTGGCACTCGCACCCAGTATCCGCTTACTTTCTTCCTCATTAATTTCGCTAGTATACATAGCCACATATTGCTCCTCCACATCAGGTGGCCATAACACATCCAGCACTATACCACTCCCATTCTCAATATCCCCCACTCGTACTATATCTCCTTGCTCAACTGAATCTACTGAGATACTGAATTCACGGAGCCCACTTATCAAACGCGCCAACGCTCGGGTACTATGCACCCCGTCAGCAGTAACAAACTGGATCAACTCATATCTATCTATTACACTAGCTAGACCATTCATGTGGTCATAGTCAGCATGTGTCAGGACTATAAGCTCGATAGTCCTATCCCAATATGGAATATGCCGCTCTAGGCAAGATAATATCTTCTCCCCACTCGGTCCTCCATCCACCAACACCTGATTATTCCCCTTGATTATCAAGATCGCATCCCCCTGGCCCACATCACACGCAATAATCCGCATCTTCCCATCCGGCATCTGCAAGATCGCTAGTAACACCATTCCCAATATTAATCCGAAAACATACCAGCTCTTTTTCATACTCACATTGTGACACATGTCTTTAACTCTGACTCAGAAATATTACGCATCTGGTGCATCTACTTTTTTTGAGTTGCAAAAACTACGCAGGCATGACGATGCCGAGTGATAGGTCGCTACGCTAGCAAGCGTAGATAGACCGATTTTGCGTTTAAAAAATGTAGTGTGCCAGATGAGAGGAAATATTTTGCGATTTACCCAAACATAGCAATCACCTCCACCATCATCCACAAAGGAACATACAAAGCCCAGCTCACTACTTGCCCTAACACCGGGTTCAAACCTCCCACCCCCACTGCCACAGCGCTTAGCAACATAATCAGTGGAGTCAAGGGAAGCACTATCATATTCACCACTGGCGAGATCCAGCTTACCCTCCCAAATGTGTAGTAGATCACAGGCATCGTGGCCAGTGTCGCCGCCACCGTCGGCCACCAATACTCTCCCAAATACATTTGTATCCCGTTTTCAATTTGCATATTTTCATTTTTTGAATTTGTTTGTAATTTGTTTTTTGTAATTTTGAATTTACGTTGAAGCCATGGTTCAACGTACAGTAATCCAGCTGTTGCCACCACAGAAAGCTGGAACCCCACATCAAGTAACATCAAAGGTTGGACCACAACCATCAACCCCACCGTCACCCACAAGAGTCGCTTTGCCTCCGCCTCCCTGCCCCAGTAATAAGCCGTTAGAGCAATAGATCCCATGATTGCAGAGCGCACTACCGCTGCCGAGCCTCCCGCAATCACTACATACGCAATTATCGCCCCGATCCCACCCAAGATCGCTACTCCTCGCGAGAACACGAGTAGGAGCATTCCCATC
>CAXCDZ010000050.1:0-5906 GCA_963981525.1 uncultured bacterium
CCATTAGCTCTGGACCAGTTAATCCCAGTCCGCCTGGGTAATTCTCTATCTCAGTCGTCTTGGTCAATTGTCCACCAGGCTCCTTGCCCGCATAGATCGTGGTCTCAATCTCAGCACGAGACGTATAGATCGCAGCCGAGTATCCTGCAGGTCCTGATCCGATGATGGCAATTTTATGTTTATTCATAGTATTAATTATTATAAATCAATTACCGCGGTTGACACTATGTCTCATCAAGTTGTAGATTTTTCACAGGCCGGCTGGGCCGAGAATAAAGATAAATTTTTCAGCAGAAAAATATTATCGGTCTACGTTTGAGGAGATCATAGTACAACCATATGCGTAATTTATTCATTATTACTTTGCTTCTTCCATAAGCGACTCATACATCGGCTTACCAGCAAATCCAACTTTGCGCCCCACTTCTTCCCCACCCTTAAACATAATCACTGTAGGAATACTCATCACACCGTACTTACTGGCTACTGCCTTATTATCGTCCACATTTAGCTTACCGATCACAGTCTTGCCCACTAGCTCATCTGCCATCTCATCTATCACTGGTCCCGCCATCTGGCATGGTCCACACCACGGTGCCCAAAAGTCCACCATCACAGGTTTGTCAGACTTGATTACCAATTCGTCAAAATTGTCATCAGTAAATATTATTGTGTTGGCTCCTGCCATATTGCCCCCTTGCAACTGCCTGTTTGCAGTTAACTAAATTTAAATAATTTTTTTAATAGCTTATCTAGCTTATCACGATCCTTATCTCTGTCACACGCTACCACTTCACTCGTCAAGATCTCTTTTCCGACTCCTGATAGAGCTTCCCTAACTGCCGCAATCTGCATTACAACATCCGAACACTCTCGGCACTCGTCATACATCTTGATAATCCCATCCACTTGCCCACGTATTCTTAATAGTCGTTTAGATACTTGATCTGCCATTCGTATAATATACCCCTACGGGGTATACCTGTCAAGCATTGTCCAATCACTGCAGTTGACACTATGTCTCATCAAGTTGCTGAGCCATCGCAGCACGACGGTGCGAGATTGCAGGTGAAATTTTCAGCAGAAAATTATTACCGGTCACGGCGTTTGAGGAGATCATAGTGCAACTATCTGCGTGATTGAATCAACTCATTACCAACCATACCCCCATCGCGAGCAACACTATTGCCAGCGACAAATGCATCCATTTCTTTGCCTTATGCTCCCACTCCTTGACGTCCAACAACCTCTTCCCTCTCCAAACAATCACCAGCACTACAATCAGAGGTAGCACAAATAAGAAGTTGTAATACAAGAAATACAGCACCACGAGTGGTAGTGCCATCCCAGATTGGGAAAGAATCGTCGCCGTCCCGACATAGATCGGCAGTGAGCACGGAGTCTCCAAAAGTGTCACAAGTATTCCCAATACTACTGTTGCCGGATAGTTCACCTTCTCAATCAGTCCCATTAATTTATCTTTGGACGCTGTTGGGATCCGCAGATGTGGCCCACCCTCAATACCCAAAAAGTCCTTAAACTGGATAGCTCCTGCTATAAGCAGTCCCACTCCCACCACCAGGTTAAGCACTCTCGCTCCCCCTGTCAGATCAAGCGTACTCACCAGAGAATATAGCCCCAGACCTACGATCATATACGTCACAAACACAGTTAGGATATAGAGAATGCCAGTCTTGACCATTCTCTCCGGCTTCTTCCCAAATGTCAGGAGGTAGCCCAGTAGCATCACCATCATCCCGATTGCACACGGATTAACCCCGTCCACGAGTCCCGCTACTGTAATGAGGGGTAACGACAACACTCCCTCTTTTCCAGCCAGATAACACGCAATTCTTGTACACTCTGCTATTGCCATAGTGGTAATCCTAACACAACTTCTAGTCCCAGACTTTCCTCTCTCGCCTTACCAGAATGATCCCTCCCAATATCATCATCCCCACCCCCACCACAGCTGCCACCGCCATCTCCCCTACCACCCAATTATTCTGCCTCAAAGGCTCCAGCATCACCCTAATTAATCCGTATCCTACAAGATATCCTCCGAATGTACTCCCCCTCACCCTTCGCTTATACATCATATATAACACTCCAAATAATATAATATTTAGTACACTCTCATAAAGAAAAATCGGCTGCTTATCCCAGATACTCCCCCCACTTGCGACCCCCCACAACTCATCATTGGCATAGTTTCCCCATCTCCCGATCGCCTGCCCTAGTGGCGCCACAAGTGCAAAAATATCAGCAAGCAAGAAAAACTCTTCCGCGAACTTCACTTCCATTCTCTTAGCTCTAATCATCGCAAACACAACTAACCCTAGTATCGCTCCAATGATTCCTCCCCAGATTCCCAGTCCTCCGTTCTGGATCAATATCAGCTCATTTGAGTTAGTCATATAGTACTCCCACTGATCAATAGCATGGTACATCCTCGCCCCCACAATCCCGGGCACGATCATGTACCACAACCCACTCCAGAGAGGTAACTTACCCTTACTCACACGCTCCGCCACAGATATCGCCACCGCCATTCCTATCCCAATAATGAGTCCGTACCAATGCATCTTTACGCCACCCAAAAACTAAATATCACAAACAACGCACTCACCGCGTACATCAGGACCAATTGCTCCTCCATCCGCACTGTCCTCCCAATCTGCCAGAACAGTCGCTCATTCAATCGCTGTGAATCTATTTTTTGCAATCTCCAAGCATCAATTAGAATATGTAACATAAGCCCCATCACCACTCCCTTCCCGAATAATCCAGCAGTCGAGGTAAGTGCAAAAAACGCCAGTAACACCCAGACCACCATAAATAGAGCAGAGCGGAAGGTCAGTTTGTTCTGCTCATTTCTCCTTAGGTCCAGGACCGCCAGCATATTCACATAATCCTTCTGAGCATAGTGATGTATTACAGTACGCGAAAGCTGCTCATTCGGATAGCTATAGACGTACACTAGGCGGTCTAGAAACAAGATCATCACCCCCACTACCACCCCTACGACCCACCATACCCAGGTTAACATCTGAGCAGACAGTGGCCACGTAATCCCGTTCAGCACAAACACAATTAAGGAGTACCAGATCGCCATCGGCAAATGTGAGGATAAATATCTCTTCATAAACTCATTATTCCTAAATTTATCAATCTGTGCAATCACTCCATAGCTCATAGAGCGACGGGTGATACCTCCACTATAGAAGAAATTGAACAAACTTACCAACTAACAATCACTGCAGTTTCACTATGTCCCATCAAGTTGTAGATTTTTCGCAGACTGACGAGTCGAGAATAAAGATAAATTTTTCAGTAGAAAAATATTATCGGTCTACGTTTGAGGAGATCATAGTGAAACTATTGTGCGTGATTGATTACTGCTTTACCTTTGTTTTCTTCAACTCCCCCACCTTCCACATAAACAACCTCCCCTTACTCTTAGCATGATCAGCATCCACCACGAATCGTCTGGCTGCCTCCAATATTTTTCTATCAGTATTTTTGGCCATCCTGATATATAACGACTTGTGAGCCATATCATTTAGGTCGACTGCTAGACGGTACCCATAATCCTGAAACTCTCGAGTAATATACTTCCCATCCTTCTTGGGCTCATACTTACTGAGGATATCCCCTAGTAGTGTGGGTTGTATTTTTTTCTTCTGCATTATTTTAGGTTACTTTCTCGCGCCTGCACTATCGACATCAACACCCACACACTCGCACTCACAAACAACAGCTCTCTCCACACTCCGTACCACGCCCCCACTATCCACAACAAACTCATCACAATCACCCCGATCGAATAAGTCATCTGCTTATATGTGTAATATGCTATCTCATGCATTCTCTTGGCTCCCAGCACATCATAGTCCCCTTTCACATTCCGCCACGTCGTCCCAAACACACTCGTCCCACCATCTAGAAGTAAAATAGAACTAACATTTCCCACAAATAATCTCGCAAGCCACGCGATAGATGTTCCAACCGCAGCAATCGAGAACATTACCTCATCTTCCAGTCCATGTTTCTTATATAACTTGTCAAAAACTACTCCAGAAACGTACCTCACCACAATCGAAATAGCAGTAATAAGGGAGAATATCCCTCCTAGTGACGAGTACCCTATTCCCATCAGAAATATCGCAAGTGGCCAAACCAAACCAATCGCATAATCATCCATTGCCCCAGCCACACTCCCCACTGCCTGATGAAAAAATCTCCTGTCAGTCAGCCATTTCAGGTATCCTCGCAAGCTCACTCCATTCCTATGCACATGATGAGGCATAGAAAATAGAGGCGCTGCAGATAATAGAAGAATCACTCCAGCCGCCATATACACACTCGAGAATCCCCATCTCTCAATCATCAGTCCTGCCGAGATCGGACCCAAGACTCCTGCCACCCGCTCAAGTACCGCCAACCACCCCATCTGCTTCCCTACCGAACTTGACTTACTCTCGATCGCAATCACGCTCCCCCTGGCAATCCAATAAAACGGGACCGAGAGACCCATCATCACTGCAGCAAGCACTAGATAGCGATAGTCATACTCCGCCATCCTCAAGCTATATAGATACACCGCAAGCATCATCACACTCGTCATCACACTCCACCGGAATCCAATCCTCTCTATTATCTTAGCTGACGGAATGTCAACTAATAACGTAATGCTCCTAATCACTAGATAATACACCGCCACACTCACGATTGCATAAGTTGGAGTGCCTAGAATCGGCATCATCAACTTATAAATATAAAGGGGCACAAAGATCCCCACCATCGCAAACACCATCGACCGCATCAGCGCATTCAGATAAAATGCCTGCATCCCATCAAAGTGTTTACCATACCTGTGAATATGAGTCCTCATGATTCCCATTTTTACACTCTCCCCAACTCAAGCACCACAAACCCAAAGTATAGGAGCAGCAACACTACCCCCTCCCACCTCTCCAATCGACTCTTACTCCGTGCAAAATACACAAATAGTGAATACAGCATCACAAAACTCCCTATTGCCAAACTATACGGCGCAAGTCCCGTCCCATTCAGTTTCATTGGTGCAATCACAGACGATAATCCCAGAACCAGTGTCGCATTCGCGACCACTGATCCCAGTAAGTCCCCCCAGACCATCCCTATCTGTCCAGACACGACAGCCTTCATCTCAAACACCAATTCAGGGAGCGATGTACCAATAGCCACCAAAAACAGCCCAATTATCAGTATCGGCAGTCCTAGCCCAAGCGCAATCATCTCCGACAACTGCACAATCATATGACTAGATAGTAGCAATCCAACGACTCCCAGCAAGAATCGAACTAGATCTCCCCTCCCACCTCTCTTTGCCACCGCCAAAAAAAGCCTCTTCACAGGCGACTCTTCCATCACATGCTTACCGATTGCTCTAGTGTGTTTTTTTAGTACTGTCGTCACAAACAAGACATAAACTATCAGGAGTACCACCCCATCAGCTCTAGAGAGCGTCGAATCCGCAATCAGTAGTAATGGCAACACAGCCACCCCAAACACTAGATATAGATCCCGCTTAAGAGTCTCCCCTGCTACTCTAAGCTTTCCCCCTGCAATCGCAGCTCCCCCAATCACCAGCGAAACATTCGCAATATTACTCCCCAACACATTACCTAACACTACTTGCGGGAGTCCCTCAATTGACGCCGTGATCCCCACCACCAGTTCCGGTAGAGAGGTCGCCAGTGCGAGAATAAAAGCCGTCACCCCAAATCCCCCAACCTTACTCCGTCTTACCATTTTCCTGATCGCCGCCACAATCAGCTCCGTCGACTTGATCAGTCCAAAAGAAAACAGTAATAATAAGAGCACTTGCCCAATAACTAGCATACCTACCAATATACATGAAA
>CAXCDZ010000051.1:0-5356 GCA_963981525.1 uncultured bacterium
TTGGTGGGTGGGAATGAGCTTATGTGAGATAAGTGGTCCAAGATAGGGCTCGGTAGCGATAAAGTCGACGCTGTCGATATGCCTATCGGCATGAACAGCGTCAACTGCATACAGCTTATGGCTTATGGCTAACTGTGGGTACTGGGCTGCGAGCCAGGAGAGATTGCGCTTAGTCCCGGCAATAGCGGAGGAGTCGTTGTCTGAGCCCACAACCTGGTTACCAAGAAGCATAGCTTCCATGAGAATCGTGCCAGTGCCACAAAATGGATCAAGAAGGACCCCATTCTCTCCACCAGTGGCGAGGTTGACCATAAGGCGAGCGATCTTGGGGGGGAGCATGCCACGCTTGATATCCTGATATGGGCGTGAGCGGTCACGCTGAGTCCAGTCATCGGCATCCTGGATCCAGACAGTTTTCCCGATTACGAGAGTAGAGTTATGCTCGATAACGGAGAACTCGGCAACGTGCTGCTTGCGGATGGCAATAAGGGAGTGGTCTGAGGTCTCAAAACTGAGGAATCTAACTGGGCGAGTCTCTTTGACCGTGCTTCTGAGGCTGTACAGGTGATGTTCTGAGATGGGATGTTCTGAGTAGTTGGTGATGGCGTGATTTTTGAGTCCAGAGTCTCTGACGAGGGATGTAAGGTCTGAGATGAGTGAGTCGGGTGAGGTAACCTGGACCTCCTTGATCAACCGAGTAATACCTGCTAGTTCCGGGGCAATCGTGAGAATATCGGAATTGTCAGTTGAGACTAGTTGATCAGAGATAATACTTACTTCTAGCTTGCGCGCAGAGAGCTCGAGTAGGGACATTTTGGGAGAGTGGCCGAGCGTGATGTAGTACATAAAATCAGTATACGGTATGGAAGATAGGAGCGAAGACTAGCTCTTTTTGACTGGAGCTTTTTTGACGGCTGGTTTCTTAGGAGCAGCAGTTTTCTTGGGAGCTGTGTACTTATGTTCTGCGATCTCTGTTACCCTAAGGTCGGTGTAGGTCTGCCTGTGACCTTTGGTCTTGCGATAGCGAGCCTTGGCTTTGAAGCGGAAAACGCGGATCTTTTTGCCTTTGATGGCTTCTTCGATGACGTCTGCTTTGACAGTTGCGCCCTCTACGAGTGGTTGGCCTACCCTGACTCCATCCTCGTCTTTTACCAGAAGAACTTGATCAAAAGTAACTGTCTTACCAGGGGCGTCGAGCTTCTCGATACGGATGAGGTCGCCGAGCTGTACCTGCTCCTGTTTACCGCCTGTTTCGATGATTGCGTAGATATTCATATGGGGATTATACCATCCGATCCCAGATAACTCTATATCTGTCTGCCTATTTTATCTCTATGAGAGCGCCAGTGCGCCGCTTGGAATTACTGATTGAGCCGGCGATTCCGAGTGAGATAGCAATAGCCAGAACCGAGCTACCACCGTATGAAACTAGGGGGAGCGTGACTCCGGTAACTGGAGTGATCCCTAGATTCATCCCTATATTAACGAGTGACTGGAAAAAAATATACCCAAAGATGCCAGCCAGGATGAGCCTACTCTGCCCAGACTCTGTGCTGAGCATAATAGTGGTAAGGCGATAGAGGAGAATGCCGAGCACAATAATAATTGCGGCACCACCCAGAAGACCCAGTTCCTCAACTAGTGAAGCAAAAATAAAGTCGGTGTGTCTTTCTGGCAAGAAACGAAGATGTGACTGGGTACCCTGCCCTAGGCCTTTGCCGAGAATCCCGCCAGAACCAATCGCGATGATTGATTGGATGACGTTATAGCCTGATCCGAGGGGATCAAGTTCTGGATTAAGAAATGACTGGATGCGTGCTAGCTGGTAATCTTTGAGGAAATACTGTGAGAATCTGATCATAAGGGCAAGAACAGAAGCCCCAAGACCAAAGATCCAGAACGGAGCACGGGCGACAAACAGCTGCGTAATAATAATGGCAATCAAGACTAGCGTGGTACCAAGGTCAGGTTGCTTGAGAATAAGAAGGAGAGGAGGTAGTACCCAGAGAGAGATGATTGCTAGATCCTTGATTCTTGTGAGATTCTTTTGAGAAATGATGCGTGAGAAGGCGAGGATAAGAAGAGGCTTGGCTAACTCTGAGGTCTGGAGGTGAAAGCCAGCAATCGGGATCCACCTGAGTGAACCACGAGTACCTTCGCCAAAAACAAAGGTGAGCGCGAGAAGTGCAAGTGCAAAATAAAAGCTAATTCTGGAGAAGGCAATATAGACTGCAGAGTCCTGGCTAGAGAGATAGAGATAGATACCAAATCCAATCAGGAGCCAGACAGCTTGGGTAAGTAATCGCTCTGGTGAGATACTGGCAATTATGACAAGACTAATGGTCGAGAGGACGAGATAAGCGGAGGTAAGCCACCGATCAAGCTTTTTTAACATGGGTAACCTTGAGCTCTTCCCCTACTTGTAACTCAACAGCGTTAACTCGATCGCGAATCTCTTCTTCCCACTCAGAGGGCCAAGAAGGAAGCTCGACTGTGATGATGTCTGTGGGGTTGAGAGAGGCAGTTTTGCGGGCTTTTTGGATGTCGCGCATAAGATCACGGGCGATCCCCTCTTGCTCTAGCTCTGGAGTGAGGACGGTGTCGAGTGTGGCTGTAAGCTCGTCTCCTTTTGAGTACTCGATACTTTTGACGTTGAGTTCGTCAAGAATTATGGGTGAGAGCTCTTCTGGTAGCTCTGCCCCGGTAACTGAGATCATGGCAAGAGGTTGTCTGACTCGAATGCCCTCCTTGCGACGTGCAGAGTGACCGAGCTCGACTACCTTTCGAGACTGAGTCATGGCCTCTTCGAGTTCGGGTGAGATGACCTCACCCCTACAAACTGGCCAATCAGCTAGGTGAACACTCTTACCACCTGTGAGATTGCGGAACATTCTGTCTGGCATGAATGGCATAAACGGAGAGAGGATGATCGAGAGATCGACCAGAACCTGATGGAGAGTGTGAAGAAGCTCAGGAGAGTTGGATCTAAGGCGCGACCGTCTGATGTACCAAGTAGAGAGATCTGAGACGAATGACTCCAGTGCTAATGTTGCGCGATACGGATCATACTGATCAAGTGAGTCCTCTACTACTCTGATGGTGGAGTGGAGGCGGGAAACTAAGAACCGATCAAGAGGATTACTTGACGGTTTGAACTCTGGATCTGGCGACCAGTTGGCGTCTTCTGCGGAGTTAACGAGATATCGATAACTATTCCAGAGAATGAGGTGGAACTGCCTGCGAACCTGATCGGCTGCTTTGTAGCCAAAGAGAAGATTATTGACTGGGTTCTGGCGTAAGTAGAGCCAGCGCATGATGTCTACGCCGATTTTTTCTGCTCCTTCGTTAAACTCAATTGAGTTACCCCAAGACTTGTGCATGGGTCTGCCGTCCTCGGCGAGCATAGAGGCAAAGCCCAAAACAGTCTGATATGAGTTGGTATCTTCGAGGGCCGTGCTCATGGCCAGCATGGCGTAGAACCAGTTTTTGAACTGACCAGGGAATGACTCGGTGATAAAGTCAGCTGGGAACCACTCTGACCAATATTTTTTGTCTGCGGTGTAGCTGGGCTTATTCGTATCTGGGTCGATGAGAGTGGAGAAAGGGACGATCCCGGCGTCTAGCCAGACATTACCAACATCACCAACTCTGTTCACATTTTTACCACATTTTTCACATGCAATAACTACTTGATCAATATGTGGTTTGTGTGGGCTATGACCGTCGAAGTCTTTCCAGCCATCGACTGCTTTTTCATGAAGCTCTTCTTTGCTCCCGACAACCTGGAAGTGACCACACTCACACTCATAGATGGGGAGTGCGAGTCCCCAGTACCGATTGGGTTTGCTGATCATCCAGTCATGCATATTGGTAAGCCAGTCGATCTCTCTCTTGAGACCAAAGTCTGGGATCCAGGTAATTTTGTCCACTACACTGAGCATGCGCTCGCGGTAAGTACGTCCGTCCTTGCCCTTTTTGTCCATACTGATGTACCATTCGTCGGCTACTTTCCAGACTAACTCTGCCTTGCACCTCCAGCAGCCAGGATAGCGGTGTTTGTAGTTATGGATGTCAAAGACCCAGCTCTCTCCCTTTTGATCCCGCTCTTGTAGGTGGTCGAGAATGAGTTCGGGGTGTTTTTTGGCATTTTGGCCGCTAAGCCAACCTAGACCTTCCAGATAACTAGCCTCGTCATCAATGACTGGAACCATGGGGAGACCGCGGAGACGACCAAGCTTAAAATCCTCTGTCCCTGCAGAAACTGCAGTGTGGACGAGCCCAGTGCCTTCGTCAGCGGAGATAGGCATAATAAGCTTGTCGGTGGCGACAACTGAGTGGAAAGTCTCTGGATTAGACTCGGCCACTTCCTTGACTGCTGGTAAGTCATCAAATGGGGCGGAATAGTGAAGGCCAACGAGCTCGGCGCCGAGAACTGTTTTTACTACCTCATGTTTGGAGTCTGCAAAAATCCGCTCAACTGCGCCAGTTGCTACCCAAAACTTATCTCCTGACTCTCCCACCACGCACGAGTACTCCAGTTTTTTCTCTACTGCAACGGCGATGTTGGCAGGGATAGTCCAGGGAGTGGTGGTCCAGACGATGAGAAACTCCCCTTCCCTCCCCTTGATTGGGAGCTCGAGATAGATGGCTTTGTGGACCACTTCTTTGTAGTCTTCGGTGAGCATTTCGTGCTGGCTGATGGCAGTCTGACAACGTGGGCACCAGGGAACTGATTCGTGACCTTTGTAGATCCAGCCTTCGTTGTGGCAGACCTGCAAGAAATGCCAGATCATGTAGTTGTTTTCGTCGCTCATGGTGTAGTAGGAGTTGTCCCAGTCCATAAAATAACCGAGACGCTTGCTCTGCTGAGTCTGGACATCCGAGAACTTGGTGACGCGATCCTTACATAGCTGGACAAACTTGTCGACGCCGTACTCCTCGATCTGTTGCTTGTTGTGGAAGCCGAGCTCCTTCTCTACCTCTACCTCGACCCAGAGACCCTGACAATCAAATCCGTTCTGGAAACGCTGTTTGTAACCCCTGAGATTCTTGTATTTTTGCCAGAGATCTTTGTACGTCCTACCCCAGCCGTGATGGACTCCCATTGGGTTATTGGCGGTGATGGGACCATCGATAAAGGAGAATTTTTTGTCACTATTGTCGTTTTTGTGGAGATACTCGTTAACCAAACCATCCTCAAAATACTCTTTGAGTAAGACTTCTTCCTCTGCCACGAAATTGGGATTATTGTCGACTGATTGGATCTTATGGTTGGTCACGGGCACTCCTCACTAATATTACTATTGATGTGCGGACGCCTGAGGGCGTGGTACCACCGTACTTACTTCTTGATTAC
>CAXCDZ010000052.1:0-5274 GCA_963981525.1 uncultured bacterium
GGGAAACCGGCATCAAGGCCATCGACTTTTTTGCTCCTCTAGTCAAGGGAGGCAGGATGGGACTATTTGGCGGAGCTGGAGTGGGTAAATCCATTCTTCTTACCGAGATTATGCACAACGTCTTTATGAAACAAAAATCAGGCAGAGCAGTCTTTGCTGGTGTGGGTGAGCGTACCCGTGAAGGACGTGAACTATATGAGGTCCTCAAAGAAAAGAAAGTGCTTGATAAAACCACTCTCGTGTATGGTGCTATGGGTGAGGATCCAGCTGTTAGATGGCTATCTGCCCTCAGTGCAGTCGCCATCACCGAGCACTCACGTGACTCAGGACACGACACTCTGTTTTTTATAGACAACATGTTCCGCTACGCCCAAGCTGGAAGTGAACTATCCCAAATGAGTGAGAATATGATGAGTGAGGACGGCTACCAGCCTAATTTACATGAAGACATGGCCTTAATGCACGAGAGATTGGTTTCAACTGACAAGGCTCACATTAGTTCTATCGAAGCTATCTATGTCCCCAGTGATGATCTCACTGACCAAGCAGTTCTAGCAATTACCCCGTACCTAGACTCTGTCCTAACCCTTTCCCGCGAGGTTTATCAGTCAGGCCACTTCCCCGCTGTAGACATTCTCGAATCTAATTCATCAGCTACTAGTGCCAGTGTTGTGGGTGAGGCTCACTACCAGGCAGTGGTTCAAGCCCAACAAATTCTTAGTGTTGCCAAAGAACTAGAGCGCATGGTCGCTCTCGTAGGTGAAGGAGAGCTGTCAGAAGAGAACAAACAGATCTATCACCGAGCTCAACTGATTCGGGAGTACATGACTCAGCCGTTCTCTTCAGTTGAGGATCAGACCGGTATTCCTGGTGAGTACGTTGCACTATCTGACACAATCCAGGATATGACAGATATCTTAAGTGGCAAATATGATGATAGAGACTCTAGCGAGTTCAAGATGATCGGTACAGTTAAGAAGAAGAAATGAGCAAACGCAACAATCTCACCATTCAGGTTGTGATCCGCAAGAGTGATGGAGTGTTGTGGGAGGGTCAAGTCACTAGCTTCTCTAGTACTAACGAGGTGGGCAAGTTTGATATCTTACCAGAGCACGCACATTTTGTAGGGGCAATTAGCGAGTTTATTATGGTGCGCACTGGCAGTGGAGAAAAGAGATGGGATATTGAAACCGGAATCATGAGTGTGGTGGACGGAATCATAGAAGTATTTTTGGGCTACTGATTAAGGGATCATTTTTGACTTAGTCTTCCGCTCTTTCCCATAAATCAGCTTGATTGTTGATAATTTGATCCTTGGTGGTTAGATAAAACTCAAGATCAATCTCTAGCTCCTCTTCCTGCATCTGCAAGATGTATTTGTTAAGGAATATTTTTATTAATTCATCCGGACAAACAAAAAGCATCATTGGATTAGGGTGATTGGTTCTATCTTGCCAAGTGTTGGCCTGAAAGTATTCTACGTATTGATTGATTTTGCTCCTAATCATAAATCGAGGCGTGCCTTCATCAATAATTTCTAAGAAATATCTTTTTGTTTGTCGTTTAGATTCAAGGGCAATATATGCGTCAGGGCGTTTGTAGGGCAGATAGTAGTGAGATGTTAGATCAGTTTTGGTATAAAAATGGAGTTTTGTTTTATTATCTTGAGCTTGTTTGTCTAATAAGAAATAGATGTCAGCGACCAATAGGCAGTGATTAATTAGTTTGTCTGATCTAGTTTTCTCTCGGCAGACTCTTTTGAGTAGCTTTTCATTGATATTTGGTTGAGTAAGTAGAATAGATCGGCTTTTGGTAGCTAGATGGTAGATAGCTGGCTTAGTGTTAGCTAGTAGCTTGGTAGAGTATTTTCGTCCGATGATATTTTTTTCTGTGAGGTCTTTGAGCCAGGTATTGATTCGTCTGGGGTCTTTGTGATTGAGAAGTTTTTGGATATGGATTCTATTGAGGAATCTGAAGCAATAAAGGAGTAAGAGGATCTTAAGTTGTTTAGGTGTAGTTTGTTTCATAGTGTTGTTTGACTATGAGTAGTTGTTTGAGTCTTGTGAGTGACTCGTGTTGTAAGTATATCATTCCCCCTTATTTATAAGGGAATAGGAGTAAAAGAAAAAATAAGAAATACCTCAATATCAATCTAAATAGAAACTAAATTGTCCTAGCAGGCTGGAGCAGAAAAACGATAATAATATCAATTAATGTTTAATGCTAATATAGCAATATGACAGATAAGAATATTCCAAACGAACTACCTAAAAACACCAAAGGTAAAAAAGCAGCCAAGGGAGCTCTAGAAGTTGTAGGTGGAATAGTGCCAATTGCAGGAGGGCTTTTTTCAGCAGTTGCAAGCGCATGGTCAGATAAAGAACAAGATGATGTAAATAAATTCTTTGAATATTGGATCAAAATGCTTAAAGATGAAATTAGAGAAAAAGAAGCTACAATGATTGAAATTTTAGCAAGACTAGATTTTCAAGATCAAAAAATAAGAGAAAGAGTAAAAAGCAAAGAGTACCAGTCTCTAGTAAGAAAAACATTTAGAGAATGGTCTGGTGCAGAAAGTGAGGAAAAAAGAAAATTAATAAGAAACATTCTTGCTAATGCAGCAGCAACAGATTTAAGTAGTGATGATGTGATCAAGTTGTATATTGATTGGATCAATGAATACTCTGAGCTACACTTTCAGGTAATAGGAGCCATCTACAATACTAATGGAATTAGTAGGGGTGATGTTTGGGCAAAAATAGGCAAGGGTGATGTTAGAGAAGATTCTGCAGAAGCAGATTTATACAAGTTGCTATATAGAGATCTAAGTACTGGAGGCATTGTTAGACAGCATCGTGAAACTGATTATGCTGGTAATTTTATTCCAAAGCCAAGGGCGCCAAGAAGACCAAGGGGGTCTGGGCCAAAACCTATGAAATCTGCATTTGATAGAGAAGAGTTATACGAACTTACTGAATTGGGGCAACAGTTTGTGCATTATGCAATGTCTGATTTGCCATTAAGAATAGAATACAAAAATCCTTTAAGAGAAGAATAATATTGAAGACTAAGGTAAAATATTGCCAGATTTTCTTTTTGATTTATAAGGCTTTTTCTTAGCTATATAACCTCCTCTATAATTCTCCGTTTTTTTCTCCACATACTTAATCGCATAGCGCGCTCTTGAGCTAGTAATCACCTCATCTACTCTTTCGCTATTTTCACCAACGGTAGTTAATGTTGTAGTGCCAGAAAATGGTTCCTCAGGATTAAGTGCCCCAAGTCTCATATAAAATCGGAATGATGGCAGACTAGCAATCTCACCTTTTTCTACATACGGCTGGAACTGGGGCAAGATTAGCTTTTCATCCTCTGGGTTAGCAGTTCTAAAGCAAATCACCGTACCAGTATTGGCAAGAGTTATATTAATCAATGATTTATCCTCAATCTGAGAAGTAGTCTGATGAGCTAGTACCGCTCCCAATTTATATTTCCTTGCCTCAGACAAGATCTGTGCAAAAGCAGGAGTAGCAAAGTTCTGAAACTCATCTACATATAGATAGAAGTCTTTGCGATCTTTCATGGCCATTCTAGCTCTCTTAAGTGCAGCTAACTGGATCTTGGCCATAATCACTACCCCAAACACCTCAGAGTTATCCTCACCGATCTTTCCCTTGGAAACATTGGACAAGAGAATCTTCCCCTCATTCATAATCTCATCAAAGTTAATTGTAGATTTATCTTGCTCCAGAATTCTCTTGGCCGTAGGAGAAAACAAAAACCTTCCAATCTTATTTGTAATTGGCGAGATCATCTTCACCTTTTGATAGTCACCAGCCTTGGCAAACTCATATTTCCAAAAGTCCAAGAGATTCTCATCTTTTAGATTCCTCACCACTGACTTTCTAAATCCAGTATTGATTAGTAGCTTGTAGATGGTAAACAAGGTAGCGTTGGGCACCGTAAAAGCAGTGTGGATAGTATTCCTGAGAATATACTCCATCCTAGGGCCAGAATATTTTTCAGTATAGATTTTGTGAAACAGAGAGATAATACTCTCGGCGATAAATTCTTTCTCGCGGATTGCATCCTCACCCTTTAATCCTGGGGTTAGTTCTAATAAGTTAATGCCGGTCGGATAGCCAATATCATCAGGGTTAAAGTAAACCACATCTTTGATTCTGTTCTTGGGGATAATATGCAAGATATCTTCAACTAGATCACCATGTGGATCAATCAGACACAATCCCTTTCCATTCTGAATATCCTGCTGGATCATCGAAAGTAACATGGTGGTCTTACCAGTTCCGGTTGCTCCCAGAATATACATATGCCGTCTTCGCTCATCTTGAGTTAAGCCAATCTTGGTAGTGTCACCGCCATAGTGATTTTCGGCAAATATAATATCTAGGCTTTTGGTTCTTTTGAGAGATACTGGTGCAGGTAGTTGCTTGCTATGTGCTCTTACCAAGTCCTCAGTCTTAGTAGTTCTAGTAAAGGGAAAGTGGTAGATATCACCAATCTCAGAGGATGAGAGAATTGACTTGCTAAGGGGTTTGAGTAGGCGCTTGGTAAATAGCAGTCGCTTTAGTTTCTTCACAAGATTTATTCGCCATTTAAGTGTTTTGATGAGTGATTGATAGCTGGAGTTATTAAATGATGACAAGGCAGAAACAAAGCCTTTTTCTCGGTTATATAAATTAGAGTGAGTATCACCAATGACCAATAATCGCATGGAGGTGGTAAAAAGCTGTTGATCTAGTTTATCTTTAACCAGTCTCTCCATCTCTTGTTGATATGGGTTACTAGTCTTTTTCTGAGCGTTATTTGATTGTAAAGATAGAAAAGGCCCTTCTTTGCCATCGGTAAAGAGAAACACTAATAATCCCACTGGAAAGAGCAAGATCTGTAAGAGCAAGCGAACTATCTGGCGTACTGTTGTTAGCCACGGATATCTTTGATCCCTATTATTAATATTCACCACTAAGTCATTACGAGAATAGATCAGCTTGGAGATACGCTTGATGTCTGGTACTCGACGCTTATTGGTGGGAGAAACAACAAGCTGGAAAGCAATCAACTCATTTTTTGAGAGCTTAGTCATGCTACCTGTCATGTAGGCAATTGGATCATGTTTATCTAGTGATTCCTGCTTCTTAAGAGGTAAGACAAAGTGATTAGAGAGTTTGAATTCACTAATTCTGTGAGGTTTTGTTTCTAGATCAGTTGGAATGTAGTCATTAACCTTTTTGACTACTAAGCCTGGTAGATATG
>CAXCDZ010000053.1:0-5253 GCA_963981525.1 uncultured bacterium
TCACGATATTTCCAGAGAGTTTCACCAATAGTTGTCATGAGTGAGTCATCATCTAGCTCAACTACAGCGAGCGCTTGATATTTGGTGCGAGGTGAGACAACCGCCATTAAGTCCTGTCCTACTTTTCCCGAGATATACACATCAGCTGAAGGATTGTCTTTGATTTCCTTTAGAAATCTGCCAAAAACTTTGTCCATGATCTCGCCGTACATCCCGTCGTCAGAAGACAAGAGGACTAGAGCGGATTTTTTGCTCTTGATCTCCTCAACCTTAGAAAGGTCGGCGCCTACCTCGGCCGAGAGCTTGGCGAGGTTGTGATAGTACTCGCGGGAAGCCAAGATGGAGTCACGGATCTTTCTCATGGTGTTAGCGGCCATTCGCTCATACACCTCAACTAAATCTCGCATGGAGAGATGGGAGTCAATGTTAGCTTGGATTTGTTTAATACTACTCATGATATTTTCTTTTGATTTTTAATAGCTGTAACTAGACTAGAAAAATCTTTGCTATCTTTTATGACATTACTAACTTGCTTAAGAAGCTCTTTATTGTCCTGGATTTTGCTGGCTAGTTCTTCAGCTCGCATTCCATCCCATTTCCCACTCCATAGGTATCCGACTAGATAGATCTGAACATCGGAGAGAATACTTACTTTACCAGTTTGTTTGAACAGCTCACGCAAACCGTGAGCGAGCCTAATACTCTCCTTAACCTTATCTGTTAACTCCGCACCGAACCTAAGAAATCTCTTGAGCTCACCGTACTCTGTCATGATGGTGAGGATGGTCTGGCTTACCTCTTTTGCTAACTTGCTCTGAGTCTGTCTGCCCACACGAGTGACGGATAAAAACACATTAACTGCAGGGCGCACCCCATCAAAGAATAGGTCTTGGTCAAAGAAAAGATGTCCATCGGTCATCGACATAATGTTGGTCTCGATGTATCCGGAGATATCTCCGTCAACTGTCGAGAGAACAGGGAGGCAGGTAATACTAACTGGCTTATTCTTAACCATAAAATTACCTGCTCGCTCGAGAAGTCTGGCATGAAGATAGAAGATATCATTAGGATATGAGTCCCTCCCAGGAAAAGAGTCACCCAAAAGCTTCATCTCGCGGTACCTAACTGCATGATGAGAGAGGTCATCAAGAATAACTAGGCTGTCCTGTCCTTGGTTTTTCCAGTATTCGGCAACAGTCATGGCAGTGAAGGGAACCATGGTAAGACGGGAGGCTGTGGATCTTGCAGGTTCAGCAATAATAATACATTTATCCCGCACTCCTGCACTTTCCAGCAGTTGCTCAATTCTCTTAATCTCGGATTTTTCTTTGCCAATTAGACCTAGTACACAGACCACCCCTAACTTGGCTTGAGCAATTACAGTTTGGAGAACAAAATGAGTCTTGCCTGTTTTTTGATCACCTAGGACTAGCTCACGCTGACCTTGTCCTAGTGGCATAACTAGATCAACTACAGTGGTGCCAGTGGATAGAAACTGATTAATCTCAGCCCGCTTATCTATTCCCGGAGCAGTGCTTTCTAGTGGCATGTTGGCGGTGTGTTTACTAGGGTCTTTTTCTCCTCCAGAAATATATCCAAGAGCGTCAAAAGTATCACCCAGCATTCCCTCACCCACACTGATCTTGAGCATCTCACCAGTTCTGGCAACCTTTTCCCCAATTGGAACAGGAAGTTGAGAGAAAACCATTACCTCGGCAGAGTCTTTATCTAATCGGCTCACCATGCCATGCTCACCATTCTCAAAACTAACTCCCTCACCCAAAACTGCTCCTGAGAGATCGGTAACTTGAGCAAGGGAACGGCTGGTCTTAATGACCTCACCTACTTGTCCGATTTTTTCTCTAGCATATTTGAATGAATGGATCATAGTTATTTCTTAATATACTTAGAGTGCGAGGGTCAGATAGGCCACTGCCACTCCCACTAGAATAATTCCAACGGTTAATAAGACATTAAACATCACGGAAAGTTGAATAGCTTTGGAAGCCAGTGGATTACGACCCACGGCCTCTACTCCTGATTTAGCCAGCTTACCAAAGTGAGTCAGGCCAAAGCCAACCGAGAGAATGAGGATGATCCCGGCCACCACGTAGCGAAGAGCTGAGAGTGGAGTCATAAAGGCAGACTCCATGCCTTGCTTGATGAGCTCAAAAAGATTGTCTGATGCACTGGTAGAGAGGATGGCTGGTTTGATGCCAATAGAAACAGGGATCAGCTTGGTGTCTTCTGGATTTTCTGGTTGCCAATCCTGAGTTACTGTGCCAAGAACGTATCCTGACTTGAGTGCTTTGACAGCTACACCAGCTTCAAGTGAGCTAGTGACAAAGTCACCTGCCACCACACCACCATTAACTCCAGAAACCCTGACATATGCCTTGCCACCATCCACAATTGGGACAGTGCCTGTTGCTGGAGTCTCGGTCTGGAAAGAAACTGCTGGAGTACTAGATACCACACCAACCATATTGGCATCATATCCTCGGGTACAGGGTACATTCCCAGTCTCTGTGGCACAGATTACTGTTCCATCACTCGTCTCACCACTAGCTACTATGTACCGGGCAATGCCTGATGAGGTATCAATAGCACGCACACGACTTACCTGTCCACTCATGAGGGCAGGTACTATCAAGAGGGATAGTATTATTAGCTTGAGTTTACTCATCTGTATATATTAGTCAGTATAGATATTAATTGAGTAACCCGCAACACTAAGGATCTCGAAATTATGCTATTCTTAATTAAGGCAATTACTTGTCTAGATTTTGTGTATGAAAAAACTACTGCTAATCATTGCTAACATCCTCATCATCCCGCCTGTAGCGATGTACTCCTACTATACTTTTTCACCGGCTAAACAAGCGCAAGATAATCCACCTACTATTACCACTCATTCTTCCCCGCGAGTACTAGGTGCAACTGACGACCAAGATCAGATCTACTTTACTGTCAATATTCCGGCTACATTCAAACAAGATATCTCTGCTCCAAATGTAGTGTACTCAGTTAATGGAGAGAGTGGAGAGATTAATATAGATAACTCACTGGTGGCAGGTGACGGGATTAGTATTGATGGAAGAGAGATCGCCAACTCAGGGATATTAACCTTGACTGCTGGAGATGGGATTAGTGTAGATGGTAACAAGATCACCAATTCCGGGATTACTTCCCTCTCAGCTGGGACTAACATTTCTATTGATGGAAATGAGATCACTAATACTTATTCGGTAGACCTAACAACCTCTGGTTGGACTGACTCAGGGAC
Organism: uncultured bacterium; assembly: GCA_963981525.1. Lineage (GTDB taxonomy): Bacteria > Patescibacteriota > Microgenomatia > UBA1400 > UBA12108 > CAXCDZ01. The sequence goes on from CAXCDZ010000053.1 coordinate 3,287, forward strand.
TGCAGTTACTCTGACTACCACTACCGACACAGTCACAGTTGGCACTCTGACTACTGGAGCAATCACAGCCTCATCACTTACGGTAGATGGGCTATCTGTCCTCAGTGGTAACGCTACGATCGGGAATGGAGTAGCTGTTCTTCCTAGTGTTGATCTAGGCAGTGATTTGGGATCATCTTCCTTCAGGTTTAATAACTTATGGGTGGCTAACATTAACTCTAACTCCTCTCAAGCCTTCTCAGGCCAGACCACCTTTTCCTATCCACCTACCGACACGACTATCAGTGAGGCTTCAGTCATCATTAACCCCACTACCAGCGCAGCATCAGGACAGCTCCTAGGTCTAGCCATCGCAGGTTACCAGAAGGCCCTGATTGATGAGGATGGTGACATTATCTTGGGCTACTCCGACGCCACTTCTGCACCTGCATCTGACTACCCACTAAACATCTATGGACATAGTGGGACCAGAGTCTCCTTCGTAGATACCACCGGCAATGCTTACTTTGCGGGAAATGTGGGGATTGGGACGACGGGACCAAGTCAAAAGTTGCATGTGATTGGAGGTATCTACGCACAAAGCGGTAATATTTATGGAAACTATTTTAAAGATAACTATGCTCACACAGGAATTGGTTCAGGCTGGTTGGGTGTGCAGGTAAGTAGTGATAAAGGTTATTTATTTGCTAATAGTACAGCTATTGGGACAACAGATGCAGGAATTTCAAGGTTGGCAGCCAACAAAATTGCGGTGGGCAATGGAACTATCGGAGATTATAGTGGAACTCTGATAGCCGGCAACGTCGGGATTGGGACGACGAGTCCAAACGAGAAATTAGAAATAAGTGGGAATATTTTAGCAACTGATGGCAGTAACTCAGCTATTCAAATACACAGCGATATAGGCAATACCCCCAAAATACTCTTTGGAACAAATGCAGACACTGATAACTACATGCGAATTGTTGGCTCTTCGAGTGGTACAAACAGCATTCAAATTAGAGACAGTAATTTCACAATCACTGGTGATAATACTGCAAATATATTATTCATAGAAGAATCTTCAGGCAACGTCGGGATTGGGACGACGGATCCTGGGGCGAAGTTAGATGTAGTAGGAGATATACAAGTTTCAGATGATATTTACCATGATGTGGATAATAACTATTTAACAATCTATGGTGGAAGTGATGGAACAAATGATGGATATATTCGTATCAGTGGCGATGCAAACAACTTCGGTGGAATAAGTGCAAACTATGGATACCATAGCTCATTATCGTCATTTGATTGGACTATTGGCGGGGTATCAAAAATGAAATTAAAAGGAGGGAATCTTGGGATTGGGACGACGAGTCCAAGTCATAAGTTAAATGTTGAAGTATCATCTTCTGATGATGGGATTGTTTTGCATAAATCTGGCTCAGCAAATGACATGTTCAGAGTTACTATGGATGCAACCAGTGACAGAGCAGAGTTATTTCTTTACAACAGTGGAACAACGACATTTGCAATTAGATCTGCTGCAAACTATAGCTTTGTGAATACTGGAGGTAATTTTGGAATAGGTACTATAACTCCTGGAGAAGCTTTAGATGTAGGAGGAAACATAAAATCAAGCACTCTGGGAACCGGCACCATATACAGCAACAGCGGAGTCCTCACCAACACAGACCCATCAGATGAGAATCTCAAGAACAATATCCTCACACTGGAGGACGGCACTCTAGATAAGCTCCTTGGGCTACGCCCAGTATCATTTGACTGGAAGAGTACGGGTGACGGGGCTCTCGGGTTTATCGCCCAAGAAGTAGATGAGATATTTCCTGAGTTAGTAGGTAGTAACTCCGACGGCACGCTAGGACTCTACACCACCCAGTTCATCCCCGTGCTAGCCAAGGCTATACAGGAACAACAACTAGAGATAGACGGTCTCTCTAGTGCTACTGAGTCAGCCCAGTTAGTAG
>CAXCDZ010000054.1:0-4944 GCA_963981525.1 uncultured bacterium
ACTGCAACACCCCTCTCCAATAGCTCTATTCGTTGGAACTTTACCGACAACGCTAACGACGAAACTGGCTTCAAGGTATACGACACAAACAATGTTCTCAAGGTTACCTGCGCATCTGCCAATCTCTCCTCTTGCACAGAAACTGGACTCTCCACCTTAACCTCATACACCCGCAAGGTAGTTGCATATAACAGTAATGGAAATTCTTCATACTCATCTACCGCCACCGCCACAACCCTCACCACTCCCCCCACTGCCCCAACTATTGCCACTGCAACACCCCTCTCCAATAGCTCTATTCGTTGGAACTTTACCGACAACGCTAGCGACGAAACTGGCTTCAAAGTCTATGACACCAGCAACGTCCTCAAAGCAACGTGTGCCTCTGCCAATCTCTCATCTTGCACAGAAACTGGACTCTCCACCTCAACCTCATACACTCGCAAGGTAGTTGCCTATAACGCAGGTGGCAACTCCGCCTACTCATCTACCACAACTACTTCAACGATGGCCATAGCCTGCGCACCTTCGCTCTCAGACTCCACTCACATAGTTTATTCTAACTGCTCATTCCCCAACACCATTGTAGACTTTGCTGATAGCGAAAGATATCTCACTGGGATTACCGCCGGTATCTCCACCGACAACACTGCGATTCTCACAATTTCCAGTAACACCCTCACGATCCTCGCCAACCAAACTGTTGCTACTGGATCCATCATCCTAGGCGGTGGATCAATCGCAATCGCAGATGGGGGAATAATAGAGCTAGACAAACCAATCTGGGTTATTGATGCTGATGCAGATTACTACCCAGCTAACGCTACCGGCTATCTTCAAACCACGGCACCAACTAATGGCCTCAGGTTCAACGCAATGACTTCTCTAACTCCCGACTGCGATGAGAATATCTACTCTACTATCAACTCATGCTGCACCATTGGTACCTACTACGCAGACAGTGATGGAGATGGTTACGGCGCAGGAGCATCATCTCAGCGCTGTCCCACTGCTGGTTACGTCACCAACAACACCGACTGCTACGACAGTAACGCCAATGCCAAACCAGGCTCCACTACCTGCTCAACAGCACATAGAGGTGATGGTAGCTATGATTACAACTGCTCATCTAGCCAAACCAAATGCGGTAGCACTTATTACTCTTCCTACTACTCTTGCCCTAGGTATTCAGCTCAAAATAGATGCCTAACCAATTTTTGCAGAAACTGGATTTCAAGCACTGTAGCTTGTGGTGTAAGTGGGTGTACTGCTGGAGTTACAACAAACATGTGGGCTTCTGAATGTAATGATGCATGGTCTCGCACTGCTTGTGGTGTAACCGGCACCCAAGCTTGTCAATGAAAAAACTATCTCCAGCTTTCACCCTCATCGAAGTCATGATCGTTGTCGCGATCATCGGCCTCCTCTCAGTTCTCGGTTTCATGTCCTGGCGCAACCAGATTGCCAAAAGCCAAGACGCCCTCCGCAAAAAAGATCTCCAGAGAATCAGCATTGCCTTCGAAGATTATTTCAACGACAACGCCTACTACCCCAACGGGGACATCATCGCCAACTGCGGTGGCGATGAACTCGCTCCCTATCTCGGCACTATCCCCTGTGATCCCGTCTACTCCACTCCCTACTGCTACCTCGCAAGTGGTGATCTGCGCAGTTATCGCCTCCTCACCACTCTCGGCAACCTAGATGACCCCTCCATTGCTGACCTAGGCTGCTCCAGTAGCGAGTTCTGTGGCTGGGAAGAAGAATGCAACGCAGTAGTTGATACTAGATCAGGATACAATTTTGGCTTCGCTAGTCTCAACATCCCGCTAGCAGACCCTACTTTGCCCGCTCCCTCCCCCACTCCCACTCCCACTGCAACTCCAGATCCTGGCAACTACGCCTGCCAAAGCTATGTCTGCAACAATTATTTCCCCGATGATCCCATTGTTGACAGAGGTTGTCCCATCAGCTTCTCGAATGAGGTAGAATGTGAAGCATACTGTCCTACCGCTTCAGCGGAGATGCAATGTCCATAAATATGCAAAAACTACCAAAAAAAAGGTTTACCCTGAGCAAGTTCACGCTGAGCTTGCCGAATGCGCCGAAGGGCTTCACCCTCATCGAGCTCCTCGTCGTCATCAGTATCATCGGCGTCCTCTCCGTCATCGGCCTCAACAGCTTTGGCTCAGCGAGAGTCAAATCTCGCGACAGCAACCGCAAATCAGATCTCTCTGCCGTCAGCAAAGCTCTAGAGCTATACTACAACGACCAGGGAGAGTATCCAGATGATGATAGTGGGAGTATCGTAGGCTGCGGTGACTCAACTACCCCTGCCACCTGCACGTGGGGTGATACTTTTCAGAATCCTACTACTGGCGAGGTCTATATGATCACTCTTCCTGACGACAGTAACTCCACCTACGACTACTACTACGAATCATTCACTGTATCAGGAATCAACACCAGCTATCAGCTCTACGCCAGACTCGAAAACACTCGTGACATCGCAGTTGGTAAGGATGTCGATGGTGACCCTCAGGTTTACACCGATCGCACCTGCGGAACTCTCGGTTGCAACTACGGAGTTAGTAGTAGTAATATTACTCTAGAAGATAACAGTCACGACCTAGTCACAGAAGAAGAATAACTATGCCAAAACTAAAAAAGGGCTTCACCCTCATCGAACTCCTGGTCGTCATTAGTATCATCGGCATCCTTGCCACCATCGTCGCCGCCAACCTCAACTCCGCCCGCGCCAGAGCCCGCGACCTCAAGCGCAAACAAGAACTCCGCGAGCTCCAGAGCTCCCTCCAGCTCTACTACAACACCTACCAAGCTTTCCCTACCGCTGCTTCTGGACGCTACATCCCACACTGCGACTCAGCTAACTGTGATCCAGGAGAGCTTTTTGCAGTCAACGGCATCACGTACATGAAATCCATGCCAGAGTACCAATATGCCAACTCGGGTGACGGAGGTTACTATCTCAAGATCGAGCTAGAGAACCCCTCAGACCCCGATCTGGCTACGAGTCAAGCTGCCTGTCCAGGTAGTAGCGCAGCTGCCACCGAATACGTCGTCTGCCCATAATTACGCATTTACTCTATACTCAATAACTATGAAACTAATCCAAGAAAAAGCACACCTATATCTCTCCAATCTCACCTCTTTCATCTACCGTTTCCGCTACCTCCTCGGATCATCACTTGTTTTTGCCTTAGTCTTTGGTATCGGCTATATCTCATATCGCCCTGCCATTATCCCTCGCATTGCCCAAGTTTCGCACCCAACAGGTACAGTCAAGCTCACTCTCTCCCCCTCTACTCTCAACACCAACCCCAACTCAACACAGGTTATCACCCTCACCGCCGATTCTGGTGGTAGTAATGTATCTGCAATCCAAGCAGAGCTAGAGTATGATCCCACCACTCTCACAGTCAACTCAGTTACTCAAGGTGACTTCCTTGCTAACTCGCTCAGTACTGCCAAGATAGAGAATGGCAGAGTCAAGTTCGCATACGCTGCTCCTCCAGACTCAGGTGGTATCAATGGATCTGGTACTCTCGCTACAATCTCCATCACTACATCTAGTACCAACTCACGCCTCTCCTTCACCACAGAGACTCAAGCTGCAACTACCCAGAGCAAAACCAACGCCCTCCTCTCCGCCATTGACGCTAATATCGTTGTCGACCCCGAATCTCCTGATTCCCCCATTCCTTCATCTTCTCCCACCCCTCAATCCTCACCAACCGTCGCCTCCATCAACTCTACCTCCACTCAAGAGACTCCAGATTATCCAGACTCACAAAACTCCGACTATAACTATGATGATGACTACACCACCTCATCACCCACTGGCTACGAACAACCCGGCTCCCCACTCCAATCAGAGTCCAACACCCCCACCATACAAGACCTAGACACACCAACAGAGCAACCCAACATTCTCCAAAAAGCATTTATTGGCTGGAAGATAATCATGAACAAACTCCTCCAAATCATTCAATAACTACTCAAAACATAGTATACTAAAAAAATAATGAAAATCACCAAAAAAACCATCCTCATCTCGCTATCTGTCATAGGACTCATCTTCGCTGGGGCTTTTTACTCTCTCCGTCGCCCTGTAGAGATTAATCGAATAGCAGACGGATACTCTCTCCCATCGCCTCCTCCAGCTGGTTGCCAATGGGAATTCCCTCAGTGCATCCAGGCTCCTTGCGATCCTATCCTCAACTGTGCTAATCAAACCAAGCTAACCTTTGATCCAAACACCATCACAACAGACGAATCAGGTGATCACACTGCCGATATTATTCTCACTACCCCTCTTGACTCTAGGCCCACCGCCGCCTCAATCACTCTCACATATGACGACTCAATCACCATCACTTCGATCAAGCCTGCCAGCATCATGACTCAGGTTCTTGCTTCCCCAGATATCTCCACAACCTCAACTAGTTTTGCTTATGGCGTCTCACCAGACTACTACACCACACCATATGATATGACCCCCACATTGACCATTGCCACCGTTAGCTTCCACATCAACTCCGATCTACCAAATGACACCCCCCACCCTCACCAACTCAAGATTGACTATCTCGACCCTATCGTTGCCGCACTTAACACTCAAGATAACATTATCCAGGGTCACGAGGGACTTAACATCATCATTGAGAGACAGTTCACAATCATGGGTGACATTAACCTCGACAATATAGTCGATATCTATGACTACAGTCTGTTTGTAGAAGAATATGACAAAACAGGCTATAGCATCGCCGATCTTAATCATGATGAGATTGTTAACATCTATGACTACAGTATTTTTGTCGAAAACTATGGCAATTCGCTAGAGATTCCCGTTCAATACTGTGGTTCTAGCGCAGACTGTCCCCCTAACTATTCATGTCAACCAGGACCAGCTGACTGTCA
>CAXCDZ010000055.1:0-4688 GCA_963981525.1 uncultured bacterium
GATCAAGGCTGGGATCCCGATTCTCGAGTCACTTTCGACATTGCAGGAGCAGGCTAAAACTAAGGCTGCGAGGATGGTCCTCGCAGGTGTGGCGGAGTGGGTGAGAGGGGGAGCGAAGCTTTCGGAAGGTTTGGCTCAGTATCCTAAGGTGTTTGATAATCTCTATGTCTCAGTTGTCCAGATTGCGGAGGAGTCTGGGACTCTAGAGGAGTCACTAGCATATCTAGTGACTCAGCGCACTAAGAGCTACCAGCTCAAGAAAAAAGTCCAGTCGGCGATGATGTATCCCGCATTAGTACTTTCGGTGACGGGATTGATTGGCGGGGCGATTGCGTTCTTTGTCCTCCCTCAACTAGTTGAGTTCTTTTCCCTCCTAGACGTGGAGCTGCCACTCTCGACCCGGATCTTGATCGGGGCAGGGGAGATTATGAGAGACTGGGGTTGGTTGATTGGAATAGTGCTGGTCGGAATTGTAATGGGGTTTCTTGCTCTAATGAGAGGAAGAAAATTCCGTAAGCGAGTACAAAAGATGATCCTCAAGTTCCCAATAGTTGGAGTGATCGTACAAGAAGCAAATGTTGCTACCGTGGCACGAAATCTTGGGGTGATGGTCAAAAATGGAGTCCCTCTAATGCAGGCACTGACGGCGACGGCAAACACGCTGACAAGTTTGCCACTCAAGGATGAGTTAATCAAGGTTGGTGAGAAAGTAAAAGGAGGAGGCGAGATGGGAGGCAATCTTCTTAAATATGCCCCGAGCTATCCGACTCTGATGGCAAGGATGGTGCAGGTCGGGGAGAAGACAGGGAAGCTGGATGAGTCACTGATTTATTTGGCAGAGTTTTTTGAGGAGGAGGTCGAGGAAAAAGCTAAGAATCTCTCGACTGTGTTGGAGCCGATTATGCTAGTTACTATTGGGTTAGTGGTCGCGGGAGTGGCGATGGCGGTGATCTCACCTATCTACGAGTTGACCGGAAACATCAGGTGAGGAGAGCAGGGTTTACCCTAATTGAGTTACTTTTGATTATTGGATTGGTCTCGATCCTGGGAGTGATGGGAGCAGGAGTGGGAGGAGGGATGTTAGGGCGTAATAATGTGCGAGTCGCGAGTGATAAGCTGGTAGTGGCCCTTACGACAGCTAGGAGTTATGCGATGAGTGGGAGAGAGGATTCTAGCTGGGGAGTGAGGGTGATCCCAGGAGCAATCACGACGTACAAGGGGGCGAGCTATGCCGCTCGTGACGTAGCTTGGGATGAGGAGTACTCTCTCGCTGGAACAGTAGATGTGAGTAGCCAGGAGGTAGTGTTCACAAAGATTGTGGGCGAGGCGACACCTGCGAGCATCCCACTAAGTGGTCCAGGGGGAGCAAGTAGAACGGTGACGGTCTCGGCTCTAGGACTAGTGGAGGTGCAATGAATAAAAATGGCTTTAGCATTATTGAGCTGATTGTGGCGGTGGCGATATTTATTGTGGTGGCGGTGGGCTCAATTGGGGTGCTTGTTGGATCACTGTCTCTGTCTAGGTTAGCAAAGGAAGAAGGGGTGGCTACTCAACTAGCTGAACAAGGGATAGAGGCAGTGGCTTCGGTGCGTGATCAGGGATGGGGAACGATGGCGAGCGGAACGTATGGACTGGTTAATACTGCAGGGGTATGGAGTCTGAGTGGTACGAGTGATATAACTGGCAAATATACGAGAGAGATCGTGATCTCGGAGGTGGATGCAGAGACCAGAGACGTGGTCTCGAGAGTAAGCTGGGATTTTGCTCCTACTCGAAACAACAAGGTTGAGCTAACTACACGTTTAACTAATTGGCAGGGGACAAGTGGAGGAGGTGTCACGCCGACAAGTTGTGCGGAGATCTGCGTGAGTCTGAGTTATACTGCGGGGACATGTAGGAAGAATAGTGGGGCGTGTAACAGTGTGGGAGAGACTCGGGAGACGACGGGAGATATATTTTGTACAGGAGGCAAAAATGCGGATACGTGCTGCTGCCAACCCTAAAGGGTTTACGCTAGTTGAGACAATCCTGTATGTGGGACTGGTCTCGATTGTGCTAACTGGGATGATTACGTTTCTATGGAATGTGATTGGTCTAGGGGAGCGAAGTCAGGATCAGCAGGAGGCAACTAGTCAGTCACAGCATGTGATAAGTGTCGTGGGGCAGGAGGTGCGGGTGGCAGAGTCAGCAGGTTGGGATGGGGGAGCGGGACAGACACTGGGAACAGTGAGTAGTTTTGATGTAAGCATGAATACCTCGAATGGGAGTCAGGTGGTAACAGTACAGATAGGGAATGATCAAGCTAGCTGGCAGTTGCCACTCTCGATCCCAGATCCGGTGGCAGGTACGCCTACACCGACTCCAACGCCAGCCCCAACAACGTGTAGTGAGTATTGCGCAAACCTTTTGTATTCAAGTGGGACGTGTCGTAAGAATGCTCGAACCTGTGGGAAAGAGGGGGAGACAAATGAATCGGGAGGAAACTATTTATGTACAGGAGGTAGAAATGCAGATACGTGCTGTTGTCAGTAAACCGAAAGGCTACGTAGCTCTTATTACGATCTTGGTGGTCTCGGCCGTGATGGTGGGGGTGGTGGTAGCAAGTGGAGTCTCTGGAGTGGGGGGAGCTAAGGGAGCGCTGGCGATTAAGAAAGGGGTAGAGTCACGAGTGGCGGCCACGGGATGTTGGGAGCAGGCACTCTTGCAGATACTAAACTCGCCAAGTTATGCGGGAGAGACTCTGGGAGTAGGGAATGCTAGCTGTGTGATTGGGGTAGTCTCAAATGGAAATGACCGAGATATCAGTGTTGTGAGTACGATTGTGGGTCCGCCTAGTTACGTGCGACGAGTGAGTGGAGTCGTGACTCGGACTGGACAGACCATACAGGTAATAAGCTATACTGAACAGTAATGAGCAAAGTAATAGTAATCCACCTCAAACGTGACTCGATGGAGGTTTTCTCTGTAGTGAGAGGAGAGAAGGTCACGACTGCAGAAACTGCATGGGTTCCGGAAGATTTGGCAGATAAATTGAGAATGATTAGAGATAAATTTAAGACCAAGGTGGTACGTGTGTTACTGGATGATGAGCTGGCATACACTTTGATCCATGAATTGGGAGAGAATGAGGAGGGGATCGATAGGCAGGCCTTTGAGAAAGAGGCTGAGCAGGAGTTCCCGGATGCAGTAGGGAGTATGTGGGATTATAAAATAGAGGAGAGTGACGGTAAGAAAGTCGTGCTTATTTTTGCACCAGTGAAATCGGTGATGGACATGCTCTCGACCGCAGCAATTGCAGCTGGGATGAAGATTGAGGATGTGGAGCCAGTGAGCTTTGCTGTGAGGCGCGAAGAGGACGGCGTGGTCTCGATTGCGAAAAAGAGTCTAAAGGGGAAAGATGAGGATGTTTTGAGTCTTAAGGTAGAGGTAGTGGATGATCAGCGTGCCGGCGTGTCAGCAGATCAGAGTGTCAGTGAATCAGTAGATCAGAAGAAAAAAACATTGACTTTGTCAAAGTCGACAAAAAAATTAATAATGATCTTGGGGGGAGTAATCTTGGTGGGGGGAGTGGTAGTGGGAGGAGTCCTACGTGCACGCTCGGTGACGAGTGTCAAACCTGAGGTAGTGATTTCACCGGCCGTGAGCATGGCACCAAGCCCAACACCGGAGCCAGTGGATCTAGCGAGCTTGGAGGTGGGGATTATGAACGGATCTGGAGTAGCAGGGGAGGCTAGTGTGGTGGGAGAGATCCTGGTGGCAGAGGGATTTGAGGGATCATTGATGACAAAAACAAATGCAGATAACTATGACTATACCAAGACTGAGGTGCAGATAAAGGAGGGGCAATCAAGGATAGCTTATAAGACCCTCGAGAGGGCGCTTAACTCAGATTATGAAGTGGTGGAGGGGGAAAATTTGACCTCAGACTCAGAGTATGATGTGCTGATAATAGTTGGCATAAAAATAGAGGAGGAATGATGAAAAATGTTCGTAAGGGCCTGCATATGCCGGCAGGGTTTACCCTGATTGAGCTCTTGATTGTGATTGCGATTATTGCGATCCTGGCAACTGTTGTGTTTGTGGCGCTGGATCCAGTGAAGAGATTTGCTGACGCACGTAATTCTAGGCGTTGGTCGGACGTGAATAATACGATGACGGCAGTGCATGAGTATATCGTGGATAATGACGGTGCACTCCCCACAGGCCTCACTGCAGGCCAGGCGGCGACTGAGATCGGAAGTTGTGGGACGTGTGACAACCTGACCACACCTCTTGCGAAGTATCTAAAAACTCTGCCAGTTGATCCAACGGGGGACGCAGTGAACACAGGTTATACGATCGCGGTGGACGCTAATAATATTGTGACGGTAAGTGCAAGTAATGCGGAGAATGGTGAGACGATTGAGGTTTCACGCTAAGAATTGGGTTGATTTGTTGTAGAATAGGGGAATGCAGATAATCAAGGAAGTGATCGAGCAAGTAGTGGGAGAGTTGGGATTGCCAGCTGTAAGCCCTTCGGCAGGCTCAGGATTAAAATTTGTGGTGGAGCATCCTAAAGATGAATCTAATGGTGATTGGTCGAGTAATGTGGCGATGGTGCTGGCAAAGAGTCAGGGGAAGAACCCACGAGAGATCGCGGAAAGTATCGTGGGAGAAATAAACAAAGTTACGAACCTTGTTGAGATTGT
>CAXCDZ010000056.1:0-4604 GCA_963981525.1 uncultured bacterium
CACTCACAGTCTTGCGCCCCCATCCCTTATCAAGGAGTTTTGGATCCGCAAATAATGCCTTCGCGACACGTATTCCATGTTTTGCATCTTTGATCTTAAGCCCTTTTACTCGCTCCATACGGTCTCTGAGTCCCGCCCTATTAGCAATCTGGATCTTAAGTCCAGGTTGCGCATTCAGCTCCAGAACCATCGGCACAGTCACAACTTCCTTTTTATCTCCCGGCTCTCCATTTTTGGGGGCTACATATGTCGGCTGTAGCACAATATCCGCCGCCATAAACCCGAGTTTCGTAGCCTCGCTACACGCAATTGCGGTCGCAAGAATCTCTTCCCATCGTGGAATCTGGATTCCCGCTAGCTTTCGCCTCGATCCAGGGAAAAAATCAGTTGGCTTCGCATGATAAACTCCGTAAGTCGTAATCCCAGTTACCATATCGATCCCCACCGCCGCCGCTCCCTGAAACAGATTCGCCCTCCCCCCAGACTCTTCTGTCGGGAGTCTCACATAACTCATCACCGGCACCTTATTAAACACAATTACTCTCACATCCGGTGTCCCATGATAACTATATCGCCGGAATATTGGGTGCACCTTCACCCTCTCCTCAATATATGCCACATCAGGCAAATCATCCATCGAGTACTGCCCCGCCAGAATATCTGCAATATGTAGCTTAATATCCTCCACATTCTTCGTCTCACCTTGAGATGTTACCCACTCTCCCGCATACTTCCCCCTCTTCTCTACCACGACGATTCCTTCTCCCCCGAGTCCATTATCTGGCTTAATCACAAAGTCTTCCGGCAGATCCATTGGATCAAACTCCTCATACTCTTCCTGACTCCTGATCACTGCATAGATTTTTGGTACTCTTACTCCTACTTTTGACAACACCTTCTTCGTTTCCAATTTTGAGTTCGCAATCCCCTTCCCCTTACGATTATTATACTTCGAGGTATACAGATGATTGCGGGAGTTGAGCCCCAGCACTCCGCTCATTTTCATATCATTCTCCTACTCTTCTTCCCCACCATCACGGATCGCAGGCCGGAACATGAGGTATTCTCGTAACCTCAATCCAGTGTACCTCCCGATAAACACATCAAACATCATGACTCCCAAGAATATTAGTTCTGGGTTAAGTAGTACCACTCTCTGCACCACCTCCCATGCCAAAAGAAGAGATGTCAACATCGCCAAGATAAATGTCTGGAGAATTATGTCTCGCGCCTCTGTCGCAGACCTACCCACGAGAATATCAATAAAAGTCTCCGCCAGTAGCATTAGAATGAGAATCGGAAAGATTCCGATCGTTACCAAAGAATCCAGGTTATATATCGAAGCCAAAAGAAGCGTCCCAAACACTCCTGCCGAGATAAACCAGAGCAAAAGAGCCATTCTCGGGAGATATTGCAGCTTAAGCCTGCGCAAAATCTGTCTCGCCCCCATCCCCACCAATAGAATGATTAGGAAAAGCGCTACTCCTGCCCAGATTCCAGTTGCCAAAAACGCCACCGAGAGAAGTGCCGGGGTAAGTATTCCCACTCCTCGCACACCAATCAGGTGTCGTGCCGCCGCAATAATCGCCACAATTAGGGGGAAAAGTAAGATCAGGACCACCGTGTTCACCGGCACCCCGTTCTTGACCGCTCTGATCACTGCCACTCGAAGAAAGTTAGTTCCTGATAGTTCTCCCACAGGGTTGTCCTCTAACACTCGCTCCAGTTTGTTCTTGACCTCTACGGTCGGCTGGGTCAGATCATCCTTCTCCTCTACCTGCTTCTCGACGATCCCACTCGGGGTTGCCACTTCTGCAGACTCACTTGCTTGAGCCGACTCAGTTGCTTCAATAATCAGTAATTCTTGTGCCCCAACACTCCCCACCCCAAAACTCATTATCAGCAACATTGCCAGAAATATTCTCTTCATGCTCTGATTATATCAAAAGATATCTCTCTTAGCCCCATCCACCACTATTTCCCAGTGATATAATGATTTAAATCATTATATCACCTACATAGTCCTCTCTTTCGCTTATAACTCGGCCTCAATCATAGCCTCAAAAGCAGCGTAAGGTTGTGCGCCCCCGAGGGCCGTCCCATTCACGAAGAATGTCGGTGTCCCACTCGCTCCAACCGTAGCGGCCAGTGCAGAATCTGCCTTCACAGCTCTCATCACGTCATCACTCGTCAGACATGTGCGAAAAGAGTTTGCATTCATTCCCATCCCCGTTGCATAACTTACAAAAGTCTCTGTTGCATCAGCTTCAGCAGCCCAAACAGCTTGTTTTGCAAACAACATATCATGCATTGCTTCGTACTTACCATCATTCACTGCACATCGAGCGGAAGCGGCTGCGAGCTCTGCATTAGCATGGAATGGGAGGGGTAAATCACGTACTATATAGCGTACTTTCCCGGTATCTATATAGTTCGTCTTAATATCACTATAAGCATCCTCGATATAACGCGCACAGAACGGACACTCATAATCAGTGAACTCAACAATCGTCACTGGCGCTGAGTCTTCCCCGTACACATAAACTCCATTTTCCTGGATACTCCCCCACTCTTCTGCAGATAACTCAGTTTTTTGTTCTGGTTGGGCTGGGGCATCTACTTGATCTCCCGCAACTTGCGCCACTTGTCCCGGCGCTCCTCCCTCCAAGTACTCGACCTTAGTTTTATATACTCCGACCATATACGCGCCCACTACTAGTGCCACAATCATTAGATACTGCGTGATATTTTGTTTCATTATTTCCCCCATTAATTATTTAATTTATTATTCTTGTTATCCTATCACACCCTCGCCAGACCCTCTCTCTCAACTTGCTCTACCACTGCCTCCGCAATCTTCTCTGCCACTCCCTCATCAAACATACTCGGCAGGATCTTCTCGATCGTTGGTTCTACCAAACCCGCCAGCACCTCACTCACTCTCTGCTTAACTCCAATCGTAATCTTAGTTGCACGCGACTCCAGTAGTCCCTTAAATATCCCTGGGAAAGCAAGAGAATTATTCACCTGATTCGGATAATCACTCCTCCCTGTTCCCACTATCATCGCTCCTGCTTCATGTGCTAATTCTGGCATTATCTCTGGTTCTGGATTTGCCATCGCTAACACTATTGTCTTCTCATTCATCCCCTCCACCATCTCCTTACTAACAATTCCTGGTGCAGATACACCAATAAACACGTCAGAGCCTCTCATCACCTCTTTCATCCCTCCCTCAACTCCATCTGGATTAGTTATTTTCAGAAACTCACTCTTCCATTTATTTAGATCATCTCTCTTTGCACTGATTACTCCCCTCGAGTCTACCAACCTCACTTCCCCTACTCTCCTTGCTCCCTCGACCTTTACAAGCCCCCCATCCTTTCTCTCAACCCCAAGTAACATCTGTGTAATCGCTAGCCCCGCAGCCCCTGCTCCAGATACCACCACGACTAGATCCTCATATTTCTTTCCCACTACTTTTGCCCCGTTCTGGATCGCTGCCGAAACCACAATTGCCGTCCCATGCTGATCATCATGAAAAACCGGTATTCCCAGGTTCTGCAATCTATCCTCTACCCCAATGCAAACTGGCGACGCAATATCCTCCAGGTTAATCGCCCCAAAAGAAGGCGCAATCTTACTCACAAACTCAACCAACTCATCTTCAGTATGCAAATCCACCACAATAGGTACCGCACTTACCCCTCCAAACCTCATCATCAACATCGCCTTCCCTTCCATCACAGGGAGCGCAGCCTCAGGCCCGATATTCCCGAGTCCCAGCACGGCCGACCCATCCGAGATCACAGCCACAGTCTCACCTCTCCATGTCAACTCAAATGATTTATTTTTGTCACTCGCAATCTCACGCGAAACTTGCGCCACTCCAGGGGTATAAACTAGCGATAGATCTTCACTATTCTCAACCTCTATCTTTGACTCCAACCGTATCTTGCCAGCGTGCTTTGCATGCAACTCCACTGATTTTTCATATACATCACTCATTATTTGCTCTCCAACCATTTTTCCATATCCAGTGCCGCCATCACTCCCATTCCCGCCGCAGTCACCGCCTGTCTGTATCGATAATCCACACAGTCCCCTGCTGCTACAACTCCAGGTATTGCAGTCATCGTCGGATATCCTTTCGCCCAACTCACGCCCCCTACCACTCCATTTTTAATATATCCTTTCTTATCAAG
Organism: uncultured bacterium; assembly: GCA_963981525.1. GTDB lineage: Bacteria > Patescibacteriota > Microgenomatia > UBA1400 > UBA12108 > CAXCDZ01. The sequence goes on from CAXCDZ010000056.1 coordinate 4,206, forward strand.
CTCGACTCCAGATCCCTCTAGCCATTTAGTTGCCGGGATATGCCCGATCGCAAAAAATAGCCCTTCTGCCTTCACTTCCCTTAATTCTTGATTCTTAATTCTTAATTCCAGTTTTTCAACTCGCTCATCACCCTTTATTCCTACCAACTCAGTTTCCCACATTATCTTCACTTCTGGATTATCTAGTACTTTCTTTTGCATTGCCTTGCTGGCACGCAGTTCATCTCTTCTCACGAGCAGAGTCACCTGACTAGCAAACTTCGTCAGCGCCATTGTGTCCTCTATTGCCGCGTCCCCTCCACCCACCACATAAACGGTCTTGCCTTTATAAAAAGCCGCATCACACACCGCACACGTAGAGAATCCTTTCCCATAATACTTCTCTTCTCCCACTCCCAT
>CAXCDZ010000057.1:0-4500 GCA_963981525.1 uncultured bacterium
ATCCCTGGCCAGGTGCGCTTACTGTGAGGTTGTTGGAGTCTGTGAGAAGAGTGTTGGGGGTGAGAGTGCCCAAGTTAATTGTTAGATCGCTAATAGTGAAGGAGAAGTCATAGAGCGTGTAGATATACTGGAAGCCGGCTTTGACGGAGTAACCGCTACTGGTAAAAAGACCAGCTGCGGTCTGACCCACTGTGTCGGTGAGGGAGTAGGAAGAGCTGGATTTGAGCCCTGAGGTGATGTTAAAGTTGCCCATCCTAATTTTGTAACTGGTGCTCTCTAGGGTTTCGGCATGCACAGTAGGCGCGGTATTGAGTATGGAGTATAGGGTATAAAGTATGATGAGGAAGGACATGCTATTAGTATACCGTGTGAGGAGAATTAGTTGTAGGTAGCTGGTTTGGTAAGGTTATTGATTTTGGTAACAGATGGGTGGGTGGGCGCACTCAGTGGTTTTTTTGAGACCATTTTTATCTATGGTAGTTGGGCAGCCTCCCCAGGGGATAGAGCGACAGCTGTAATTGGTGGGACAGTCTGAGTCAGAATCACAATGTTGTGTTAATGTTGATGATGCAACACATTGATTAAGTCGTGGGGCTGGGCAGTCTCCGTGAATGAGCTTGCCATCTACCATGACTGTTGTTGGTGAGCATCTGGGATAGATTTTGCATGTGGAGTTGTCGGGACAGTCTGAGTCTGAGTAGCATGGTCCTTGCAAGCGAGCTGTTGGAGTTGAAGTCGGGGTAGGGGTGGAGATGGGAGTAGTAAATCCATAGTTTTCGACGAAGACGTTGTAGTCGAAGATATTGACTTTGCCATCGCGGTTGAAGTCAGCAGGTCCCGCTACAGGTGATTGCTCTAGGCCGTATTGAGAGACAAATAGATTGTAGTCGTAGATGTTAACCGATCCGTCTCGATTGGTGTCTGCGACGTTGTAGGTGGTAATGTTGATTACATCTGGCGGTATGAGGACACTATTATCGGAGCTAGCGGCTGCTACGAGGGGGTTAAAGCCGAACTCGATAGTGGAGGAGCCATACGTGAGAGGGGTGATTGTGAGAGTGGCAACAGTACCCCAGTCTAGTGACTGTCCCCCAGAATCTGGAGGAGCTGCGTATGTAGCAAGGATACGACCTGGTTGATAAACAGGTTGAGAGAGAACATTGGGGAGGTAGTCGGTGGGAGCAAGATTCTGGATCTTGAGCTTGGTGGAGTCATATATTAGCTCGAGTTGGACTGCGGAGACGCTATCGTTGTTGACATGGGCATTGATGTTTAATGAGCGTGCTTGGTTGAGTCGAAGTGAGGTGGGGGGAGGTGAGGCGCTGAGGGTGACTGTTTTGGTGGTGGAGGAAGGGGACGCGGAGGGAGAAGGAGGAGTGGATGGTAAGGGTGAGGAGACGGGATAGACAAAGGCATAAAGGCGAAGGTTGGTGATGTTGAGATCAAAATAACCTCCACCACTAGTAGAGAGATGAAGATTGGGAATGATAAGAGGAGAGCCAACGGGGGTAGAGACGTATAATTCTGGTGCACCACTATATGAGTCTACCCAGCTTCCAGGGCTTTTGCCATTGTAAGTCTGAATCTTGGTTAACTTCCAGGTGTTTTCTGTTTGGTTCCGACTGAAATACATAAACATACGCATTTCGACATTGTTGTCGTGCCAGATTGCTTCTAGGGTTGTGTAGTTGGGATTATTCTGGTCAGGTGGATCTGAAGTGATATTGGGAGGCTGAGAGGGGTTGGTGGAGTCAACATGGAAAATAACGTATGGACCAGATGAACCAACAGTGTTTGTTGAGATTTCAATGCTATCTGCTTGGAGTGAAGCATGAGGGGTTTGCCAGTTGATTGAAGTGGTGGGAATGGGAGCGGTGACAGGGATAGGAGTGCCGACTTCTGAGATAGAGGTTGGTTTTACAAGCGTAAAATATGAAAGACTAACAATGATCCCAACTGATGAGATGATAAGAACAATCTTAATCGGTGTGGAGAGATAGTAGATTCGTCTAATGATAGAGAGAGGGTTAAGATCCATTACTATACTGTAGTATTAATTAACTATGATTGCAAGACGCGTTCAAAATTGGCAGTATCTTATTACAGCTGGGCTGCCTTTTGTGTATTATTCTGGCCATTTCTCTCCACATGAGGTGCCAAAGACCTGGGTGGTGTGGGGCCTGGCGATACTGGGTGTTGGGCTAGGCGTGTTTGAGGTAGAGAAGAAGCAGAATGATAAGAGGCTTATGCGTCTGGTGCTCGTGTTGATGTTGTGGCTGGTAGTGAGTGCGCTGTGGAGTGGTGAGTTTTATCAGAGCTGGTGGGGTAATCCATATCGATCAGATGGTCTCTTGACTCTATTTGCGATGATTGTAGTCGGGATGATGGTGGAGGTGAGGCCGTGGCTAATGCGAGGATTGGGACTCACGAGCTTGTTGCTTGCGGTGATGGTGATTGTCAGGGCTAATCCAAGTGACGTTCTGACAATAGGGAATGTAAATATGTTGTCTGGATACCTAGCTTTGAGTTTGCCGATAATATGGAGCTATTTGCGGTATAAATGGCTAGTTATATTGCCGATTATTGCAGTTATGATGCTGGGATCATGGGGTGGGATTCTGACTGTATTATGCTGGTTAGCTCTGGTGATTGCGAAGAAAAATGTAAAGCTGATGTCAGGAATGATAATGGTTGCTGTAGTCGTTGTGCTTGGAATATATGCAAGAGATCAGCGACTTGATCTGCCGGTTGGGCATGTTGTAGCAGAGGGGAGAGGGAGAATACTATCGAAGGCGGTGATTGCAGTCAAGATGCGACCTGTGACGGGATGGGGGTGGGCGAGATTTTCGAGGGCATTTGGTGAGATTGATTATCCAGTTAAGTATGAGATAGATGCGAATGTTGATCGGACACATTCCAGTGTCTTGGAGTACGGAGTGTCTGGTGGGGTAGTAGCAATGAGTCTATATCTGACAATAGCTTGGATGGCGATAGTGAGACTACATGCAAGTAAAAATGTGGGTGATCAAGTTCTTTGGGCAGTACTTATTCTTTATATGATCCAGAGTCAGACGAATGTAACCTCTGTGACTCAGGATTGGTTGTTTTGGTTGGGTGTGGGGAGAGCGATGTATCTGTAGTGATATTTTTTAGTCAGTCTCGAGATCAATTGAGTTCTGGAGATCTTGTGCGGAGCGGTAGAGGGCGCGGAGGTCGGAGTAGAGAACGGAGAGGTCAGACTTGGCCTTTTTGGCAGTAGTTTTTGGGATAATTATAGAGAGACTGTCGAGGGCAGAGAGGAGAGTGGTCTTGAGGTTGGTGGAGAGGAAGAGGAGGGTGTCGGTTTCTTCCTGAGCAAGATGATTGGTAAGGGCGTGGGTTTTTGCCCTTTGTTTGGCGATATCTTCGTGTTGATGGCTAATATATAGACTCAGTGGGGTGATCATGACGAAGGCGAGGAGCTCGCCGAGATGGGCGAGGTCGGTGAGATTGGTGGAGGGCAAAAGAAGGAAGAAGGCGAGGAGCGTGCCGGTGAGCATGAGGGTAGCCTCGATCTCGAATAGCATTGCGACGGCAAAGACGAGAAAGTAGAGAAGGAAGATGAGGGGGGAGGCGAGGGCGCCGGTCTCGACCACGAGAAGGAGAATGATGATCGTGAGGAGAGTGAGGTCTAGGGGGATGTGGGAGGTGGGGGTGGAGGCTTGAGATCTCTTAGGCTTGCGAAACCAGTGAGTGGCTGCGTAGATGAGGAGGAGGACGGCGACTAGCTGGAGGGTGTATGGGGTGAGGGAGGGGGTGATGAGCCAGAGATAGGTCCCTGCGGAGGCAAATAATAGGAGGAGGGAGTGGGTGATGTGTTTGGGCATGAGATTAGTGTATCAGCATATCAGCGTGTCGGCTAGTGTGGTGAGGGATGATATGCATTGATGTATTGTTGGGTATTGAGGTGGTGTTGGGGAGTTGATATAGTGTGGGAAAGGAGGGTGAAATGGTAGTAGTTGAGTGTAAATGTGGAGCAGGATATTTTGATGAGAATAATGAGTTTGTTCCTTTTGGTAACCCTGATTTGAAAGATGGTCGTGATCATAAATTTTGTATTGGGCAAGTTGGGATTACTGTAGTGAATGAGATAGGTATTCGTACTTATAGTGATATGAGTGCAAAAGAAATAAAAGAGTTTGAGGCAAGAAGTGGGTAGGTTTTTTGAGCGAGATCTGTTACTGGCGGGGCGGGGTGGTAGAATAAACGGATGAATGACTCCGCTAAGACATATGTACTAGGCATGTTCCCGTATCCGTCAGGAGAGGGACTCCATGTGGGGCATGTGAGGATCTATACCGCGGTGGATGTGATGGCGAGATATTTTCGGATGACAGGTGATGAGGTAATGTCGCCTACTGGCTGGGATGCGTTTGGCCTCCCTGCGGAGAACGCGGCGATCAAGGCTAAGGGTAATCGTTCCATGATGATATCCAGCGCTCTCTGATAGTCGCCTACTTT
>CAXCDZ010000058.1:0-4409 GCA_963981525.1 uncultured bacterium
ACACCTAGTGTGAAGAATGATGAACTCGGTGTCTAGTTTTTGGGGTACCTGTCATCCTCAGAAGATAATCGAGAGCGGGTAACGGGAATCGGACCCGTATTTGCTACTTGGCAAGCAGCTGTTCTACCATTGAACTATACCCGCAACAACCATATTTTAACATGGTAATTTGTCGGGGAGACAGGACTCGAACCTGCGACCTCACGCTCCCAAAGCGCGCACTCTAGCCATCTGAGCTACTCCCCGTATACAAGGTGCCGAGGGCGGGACTTGAACCCGCATAGTATTTCTACCGCGACATTTTAAGTGTCGTGTGTATACCAAGTTCCACCACCTCGGCTTATTGTACCTCAAATTATACATTTTTCCCTGCTATAATCATACTGTTATAGAAAGCCCCAGTAGCTCAGTTGGATAGAGCAACTGCCTTCTAAGCAGTAGGTCCCAGGTTCAATTCCTGGCTGGGGTACAAATATTTATTATAGGAACACTCATGAACAACAAAATCAACTATATCCTCGCACTCGGGGTCATCGCGCTCGCACTCTCTATTATTATCAAACCGTCCCCGGAGGTTACTCCAGTCGACGAATCATTACAACTAACCAATCAGGAGGAACAATCCATGCCAGCACCAGACAAACAATACAAGCAAGCCGAACAAGTTCTAGAAGAGGGCAAATCCTACTCAGTCACTCTCACCACCACAGAAGGGGAGATCACTGTAGAGCTCGATACCACTAACACTCCCATCACCGCTAACAACTTCGCATTTTTGGCCAAAGACGGCTTCTACGACAACACCATCTTCCACCGCGCACTCGCAGGCTTCATGATCCAGGGTGGTGACCCAACTGGTACAGGCACTGGCTCTCCAGGATATCGCTTCGCAGATGAATATCTCGAAGGAGAGTACAAAAGAGGCACAGTCGCCATGGCCAACTCAGGTCCAGGGACAAATGGTAGCCAGTTCTTCGTCATGCACGCAGACTACGCCCTACCCAACAACTACGTCATCTTCGGCATGGTCACAGAAGGGCTAGAAACAGTTGATGCGATTGCCGCAGCAGAGGTACAGCCAAACTCGAGTGGCGAGCCTTCTTCTCCAGTCAATCCGGTTTCGATCACTTCTGCTACACTTAATGTACAGTGACCAAATCAAAACAATCATCCAATCACCAACAACTCATCGACAAACTCCAAAAGGAGAACGCTCCAGTATATAACTGGTTCGTCGAGCGAGGGATCGATCTCTCCCAACTGGGCAAATACATCACCAGTCTCTCCGCCGCCATCGCTGTCGCGACCACTAACACTCCCGTCATGCCCGCACTCGCCCAGGAACCTGTCGAGATCGAGGCTAGTGTCCATATTAGGCCAGATGAGCTCAAGGGCAAGACAGATCTTGAGCGCGCTAATCTAGTCTGGTCACGCTACGGCCACCTGATTCGTTCTGCAGCTGACAAGTATGACCTAGATCCCAACCTAATATTTGCCACCATCATGATCGAGAGTGGGGGTAACACCTACGCCATTAGACAGGAGCCTAGGATTAATGACGCTAGTTACGGCCTCGGACAGATTCTCTATGGTACAGCGCGCGGAATGGGGTATACAGGCACTCCTACAGGGTTATTTGACCCAGCAGTCAACATCGACCTAATTGGCAAGTATCACAAACGCAACTACGATCACTACACAGAGGAGTTATCTCCCCAGGATCTCACAGTGGCATATAACACAGGTAGCCCATACAAGAAAGCCTGGCCCGGCCATCTCAAAAAATTCAACAAATGGTACAACTCACTAACCAATCTGGAGGTAGATCTATCATGAATCTAGATAACACAGCAGAACGACCAGAAAAAGAGCCAGTCAATGAACTTTTTAACGAAATGATGGCAGAACTAATGACAGCAAAACCTAATCAAGTAGCCAGCACTATCTCTAATATCGTTAAAGAAAAATCACACAAGCAATAATTAATATATGGCTCACCCAACAGAAGCAATAATTCAAGAAGGCAAAATGATCAATCTCGCGCTCAAGGATAATCATGCTATCGCCCACTGCATAACCTGCAGCAAGATTCTATATGTCCAAGAAAAAGACAATATTGCCACACGAAGAGTGCTAAATGCAGCAGTAGAAACCCACAGTGCACAATTATCGCACTCAACACAAATAATCCGACATCGCATCACTATCTAATCATAAGCCTAGCTTAGTAGATCTGCAATTTTGCAGATCACTAACCTCAAGTCTCACAGCTCATAGTGTATACTGTCCTTATCCACGTACTACTATAGGTTACCAATGCATCAAACAGAACAGCTAGACATTCTCGTTATCTACGATGCCTCAATCGCACTCAGCCCAACCGTACCCGACTCAACTAGCCTCACCCCATTCCTCATGGACTCCAGTAGAGCCAACTACAACATCTCATACGCGTACTTCCTCGACTACTGCCACGAACTAGCTCTCAAAGCAGGCTTTGCAGCCTCCTCAGACATCATCGGTCCAGGTAGTTGTAGTAGTTACTGGACGCACGACAGCTCTGGTTGGTCCAAGATTATGAGGCCAGCCCATGCTCACCAGATCTTTGACAAACTCTCGCCCAGTGACCCTGAGAGAACCAGCGAGCGCAACCTCCTCCTCTCAGACCCCTCCATCATCCCATATCATGATCCAGCTCTCTTCCTGTTATTTCTAGATAAGCTCCACACCTTCCAAGAGTTTCCAGAACACTCTGTTCCTACCGCAAGTATCTACTCCAGTCGTCCTCGCGACATCAAGATCTCTCTCGATAGACTTAGCAGGTTAATTAACAACCATCAATTTCCCGCAGACTTCGGGACCTCACTAGTTCTCAAGGACCGCTTCGGCGCAGGAGGAGAACATGTCTATAAGATCAAGCCAGGTGATGTTAATGCTATCAACATAATCATGCGAGATAATCCAACTATCAGGTTCATCATCCAGCCCTTCCTCCTCTTTGACAAAGGATTTACGTATCGGGGAAAGAAGGCCTCAACCGACATTCGCCTCATTATCGAAAGCAATCAGCTCTTCCACAAATATATTCGCATTGCCAAGGGAGACGAATTCCGCTGCAACACCCACCAGGGAGGGCAGATCATCTATCTAGAAGAAGATGAGATCCCTAGAGATGTTATCTCTATCTCAAAAGTACTGATCAAAAAAATCAACAAACCACACTCACTCTACGCTCTCGACTTCATCATTAGTAATCAGGGACATCCATATTTTATCGAGGGAAATAGCAAGCCTGGACTCGACTGGAATCCAAATAGTAAAGTAAGAACTGCCAATGGACACCGCCTCATTCGCCAAATTATCAAGGAACTAGCCCGCAGACTCAATTCATAACAATCACATTAGGGGTAGCCTGCGGGAGCGTGTTAGAGCCCTTTTTGTTTTTTACTATCTAAGTAATTTTGGATGTCCTTAATTGTAGAAACCCAATTGCGTCCTCGCTTATGGGCAACAATCTTACCCTCTCTAGCGAGCAGATTAAGATGTTTTTGAGTAAGGCTAAACTTACCTGCTAATTGGTTTAGTCGTAAGTATTGCTCATCCTGAGATCTATTAGGTACGATCGTATCTAGATATAGGTCAAGCGATCTCTCAACTGCGCGAGCGACAAAAGTAACAAAGGGTGCGAGATTGTTTTGATCAGCCTGGGAGAGAGTTTGGTAATATTTTTTTCGATCATTCTTAAGAAGAATAACAAGAGGATATTCTGCCTGTAACAACAAGATATTCATTAGTAATCTAGCAGTACGACCATTTCCATCAGCAAAAGGGTGAATATTGACTAGTCTATGGTGAATGATGGCGGCTAGCTCGATAGAGTGCAAATTAGCTTGATTTTGACTATACCAACTAACTAGGTCTGCCATTTTGCTCGATACTTCAGTCGCCAGAGGGGGTTGATGGTCAGAAGCCGTAATAGCTACCTCAACATCTCGATAGTGTCCGGCGATGCTTGTGTCGATGTTGCCGATTACTAGACTTTGGAGTTCGCGGATCAGGTGCTCGGAAATGGTATGTTGTTTATTATGTTCAACTAGATCAAAAATAAACTCAAGCGCCTCATGGTGATTTTTGACTTCTAAATGATCTTTGAGTGATTTGCCCTTGATAGTTATTCCCTCACTTAGCACGAGATAAGTCTCTTTGAGGGTGAGGGTATTACCCTCCATCGCATTACTATTGTACGTCATCTCAAGCATGAAACGCTCTCGCAATTTCTCTACCATTGCTGGAGAGAGTGGTCTAGCAGACTGAAGTGTCTTGAGCTTGCTATCTATTCGATCAGAGAGCTGTTGGTCTAGGTACATAGTGATATGGTATAGATCTAATATTGATACCATACCATATTT
>CAXCDZ010000059.1:0-4301 GCA_963981525.1 uncultured bacterium
CCGATCCCAAACTCACTAACAAGCTTTTACGCTCTCTCTTAACTCACTGAGCCAACTGAATCTACTGAATTCACTGGTATACTGTTTACCATGACCCGTCCTGACTTCACCCATCTCCACGTTCACACCCAGTACTCTCTCCTTGATGGACTCTGCAAGAACGAGGATCTCGCCGCAGCTGCCCTAGAGCACGGCCAAGACACCCTCGCCATCACCGATCACGGGGTTATGTACGGCGCAGTCCACTTTTTTAACTCCATGAAAAAAGCAGGCATCAAACCAATTATCGGCATGGAGGCCTACTACACTGCAGGTGACAGAACTGACAAATCAAAAAGGGGCAAGACCAATCATCTAGTACTCCTCGCCAAAGACTTCGAGGGATACCAGAATCTCCTCAAACTCACCTCAATCGCGCATCTCGAAGGCTTCTACTACAAACCCAGAATCGACTGGGAAGTGCTGAGCAAACATCACAAAGGTCTCATCGCCACCTCTGCCTGTATGCAGGGAGAATTAGCGCAGCTGGTCAAAGATGGTGACACCAAACTTGCTGAGGAGAGACTCGCCGCATACGTCGAGCTCTTTGGCGATGATTTCTACCTCGAGCTCCAGCGACACGAAGGACTCGAAAAAGAGCTAGACCCCATTAACGAAGGCTTAGTCAAGCTCTCCCGCAAACACGGCGTGCCCCTGGTCGCCACCAACGACGTACACTACGTTAGACCTGATGATGCTCGTGCCCAGGACGCGCTTCTCGCGATCCAGACTCGCACCACACTCGATAACGAGAACAGATTTACCATGATGGACTCGACTAGTTATTACCTCAAGAGTAGCGAGGAGATGTCAGACCTCTTCTCTGACCTCCCAGAATCAATCAGCAATACAAGAATTATTGCCGACAAATGCAACCTCACGATCCCCACAGGCACCATGATCTATCCTAAGTATCCCTTGCCTGAGGGAGATACTCCCAAGACTCATCTTAGAAAAATGGTCAAAGATAAGGTCGCTTCTCGCTATCCCACAGTGACCCAAGAGATTCAGGATAGGATCGACTACGAGCTCGACATTATCTGTAACAAGGGCTATGCCTCATACTTCCTCATCACCCAAGACTTCATCAACTGGGCCAAAGAAAATGGGATCAGGATCGGGCCGGGAAGGGGAAGTGCCGCTGGCTCCGTGGTCTCATACATTATTAGGATTACCTCGATCGATCCTTTTGTTCATGGTCTGCAGTTTGAGCGTTTCCTCAATCCAGAACGCCCCTCCCCACCTGATATCGATGTTGATATCGCTGACACTGGCAGGGATCGCGTGATCCAGTACGTCACCGAGAAATACGGTGCCGACAAAGTAGCCCAGGTCATCACTTTTGGGACCATGGAGGCTCGTGCCGCCATTCGTGATATTGGCCGCGTCCTGGGTATGCCATATTCCGAGCCAGATCAGGTCGCGAAACTGATTCCACTAGGCAACTCACTAGACGAAGCACTCAAAAGTGTTGCAGAGCTCAAGGAAATGTATAAGACTCCCAAATACAAAGAACTCCTCGACCTTGCCCGCCGTGTCCAGGGAGTAGCTAGGCACGCCAGTACTCATGCTGCTGCCGTGATTATCGCTGACGCCGACATCACCAACTACGCCCCAGTCCAGCGCGATAGCAAGGGTGGCAACATCACTACCCAGTACGACATGTACGCGCTCGACATGAACGTACGCGAAGATGCGATTGGTCTCCTCAAAATGGATTTCCTCGGCCTTCGCAATCTCACGATCCTCCAGAACGCAGTTAATCAGGTCGAGAAATCCCAGGGCATCAAGGTTGACCTCTCCAATCTAGAACTCGATAACAAGATCGTCTTTGAGATGCTCTCTCGGGGTGAAACTACCGGCGTTTTCCAGATGGAGTCCTCAGGTATGCGCCGCTTGGCCAAACAGCTGCGTCCTGACCTTTTCTCCGATATCGTCGCTCTCGTTGCCCTCTACAGGCCTGGTCCAATGGCGCTTATCCCTGACTTTATCAAGGGCAAGAAGGAGCCTGAGAATGTCAAGTACCTCCATCCCGATCTCAAGCTCATCCTCGAGGAAACCTACGGTATCGTCGTCTACCAAGAGCAGGTTCTCAAGATCGCCAACGTCATTGCTGGTTACTCTCTTGGAGAAGCCGATATTCTCAGGCGGGCAATGGGCAAAAAATCCGCCGCCACTATGCATAAGGAAAGTAAAAAATTCATTGACAAAGCAGTCGAAAAGGGATATCAGGAGAGCCTAGCTACAGAGATCTGGAGCTTTGTCGAGCGTTTTGCAGGATACGGTTTTAACAAAGCCCACGCCGCCAGTTATGCCATGATCGCCTATCAGACCGCCTACATGAAGGCCAACTACCCTGTCGAGTACATGGCAGCATTTATGTCCGCAGAAACCGGCAAAGAGGAAAAGCTCGCCCTCGCCCTAGAAGAATGTCGCAACATGGGTATTAACGTTTTCCCGCCCGACATCAATCAGAGTGATAATGATTTTAAGCTCGAGGCAGACGCCAAGTCACACACCGGCAACGCCATCAGGTTCGGTCTCCAGGCTATCAAAAACGTCGGCTCTGCCGCAATCGACAATATCCTTCTCGAGCGCGTCGGGGGAGGGGAGTTTAAGAGCTTTACCGACTTTGTGGCCCGCATTGACTCCCAAAAGGTTAATAAGAGAGTCCTTGAGAGCCTGATCAAGGTAGGGGCAATGGACCGGTTTGGTGCTCGCGCCGTTATCCTCGACGAGATCGAGCGAGTGCGCGCCAAAGTAGGTAAAAATAGTGGAGTAGATGAGAATCAGGGGGGCCTATTCGATAGCTTGATGGACGAGATGGACCTAGTCGAGGATAAGTTCGAGTCCAAGCTAAGTGAGTTTGCTTCTCGTGAACTTATGGAGATGGAGCGGGAGCTACTGGGGATTTATCTGAGAGAACACCCATCTCTCAAGATGCTCAAAAAAACTCGCGACGCTTGGTCCACCAAAATCAATGAACTAGAGGAGAAAAAGGGTCAAAAAGTCACGGTTCTTGGGATTATCAAGTCATTTCGAGTCGTTTTTACCAAAGCTGCTAACAAGGAGATGGCCTTCATGACTCTCACTGACGAGACCGGCGAGGCAGACTGTGTGATCTTCCCCACCACTTATCAGGAGGTCAAGGGACTCTTGATCCAGAATGGTGTCATCAAGCTCAAGTGTAAGGTAGAAGAGAGGGAGGAAAAAATCTCCCTCATCACAGATTCTCTAGAGGGAGTGATCGATAATGGTGATAGTGATGATGACGACGAGCCAGAAGGCAATGTGATCACAGTACCCAAGGGCACCACCAAGCCAACACTCCTCGAGCTCAACAAGCTATTGCAGGCTAACAAGGGCGACGACGAGGTCAAGCTAATTTTTGAGAATGGCCATAGCAACCGCGAGCTCATTCTCCCTTTTGGTATTGCTTACACTCCAGATCTCCAGGCTCAGATCGCAGATCTTATCGAGATCGACCCAGTTTCTTAATATCACTAGTCTCCTCTTGAATTCGGATATCATTCGGGTGTATATTAGATACATGATCCAAAAGTTATCCGAACCAGTCAGAGTAGTTTTTGACCTAGTTCCACTCTCCCTTACCTGGGCTCACCAAGATTATTCTATTACTCAGGTTGGCCTCCACCACACCCACCTTAAGGGCCAGGCCCTTCAGCATATCTATTCTGTAGTTGCAGGCGACCTCTTCTTCCGTCTCAGATTAGACACAACTACTCTCCACTGGACTCTCGAGGAGGTCTCTGATGGCTTGCCCGACTAACTGGAGCACTGCAAAACTGCACAACTGGAATACTCAGGTTCCCAATGTCATGCACATCGACATCAACTCAGCCTTTGCCACGATCGAACAGCAGGCCAACCCGCTCCTTCGCGGCGTCCCTCTCGCCGTGGCCTCTAACACTCAAGGGTTTGGCTGTATCCTCGCGGCCAGTCGTGAGGCTAAGATGTGGAAGGTCAGGACAGGCATGAGCGTACAGGAGGGCAAGACTCGCTGTCCATTTCTGGTTGTGCACGGGGCAGATCCTGACAAATACCGCCATATTCACCAGGAGATTCGTAAGGTGCTGGACCATTATTCCGATCAGGTCATCCCCAAGAGTATCGACGAGTTCGTGATTAATTTCTCCCACTCACCTTCAAGGTCCGACCTTGTAGGCAAAGCTCAAGAGATCCAGCAGGAGATCAGGACTAGGGTGGGGGACTGGATCACAGTCTCAATCGGCATAAGTACT
>CAXCDZ010000060.1:0-4036 GCA_963981525.1 uncultured bacterium
AGGGGTGTTGCAGTGGCAATAGTTGGGGCAGTGGGGGGAGTTATGAGGTATCTGATAATGACGATACCGGAGCCTCCGGTACCATTGTTACCACCACCTCCTCCACCCGTATTTGCAGTACCATTATATCCTCGACCTCCTGGAGTAACTCCATTACCACCTCCACCATTTCCTCCTGTTCCTGGTGTACCGCTAAATCCTCCAACTAACCCACCACCACCACCACCTGCATAGTAGACGCTAGAACCACTAATGCTGTAGGCACAGCCAATACCACCGTTACCTCCTCTATAATTTCCACCAGTACCACCAACAGCCCCACAACCTCCACCACCACCTGGACCAGCTTGACCACCTCCTGGATAGTTAACACCTCCATTTCTGCCTTGACTGCCAACACCGCCAGCATAAGTACCAAAAGCCCCACCCGCACCTCCACCTGATCCACCAGCACTTCCGATTTGGTCAGCATCTCGCGAACCACCTCCACCACCACCAATAGCAGTGAGAGTGGAAAAAATTGAGTTTCCTCCATTTTGGGCGCTGTTGCCGTAACCATACCCACCAGCACCAACAGTGATGCTGTATGCTTGTGGATTAACGGCAAGACTAGCACTGTATCGCAGTCCACCAGCACCTCCGCCTCCACCACCATTACTCCCACCTCCACCACCACCAGCAACAACTAGACTTTCTACATTAAAAGACGCACTGGGAGTAAATGTGCCACTACTAGTGAATTTGTGGATGCCGTAGCCACCAGATTCCGTGTAAGTACCGCCTGTGGCTTTGGCGGCGGCATGAGTCTCTTGTGGAGAAGCAAGAAACGGAATTATTAGCAATAATGAGGTTAAGAGTAGTTTTTTCATGGTCGGAAGGTCATGCCTCCTTGATAGTTGTCGGTATCGCTTGCTAGTTCGAAGTTGAGTTGGTAGGTGTAGAGGTAGGTGTCATCTAGTTTGAGCTTGGCTTCCCAGGTGCCGTTAGTGTCTTCGCCAGATACTTTTTTCATTTCCTTGGTCACAGTCTTATTGTCGGTGACCAGGATCGCAGTCGCAGTTGTAACTGGGGAGTCATGTTTGATCTCGGCTGTGACTAGGATAGTATCTCCTGGTTGGGGGTCGAAGGGATCGACGGTAACTACCTGGAGTTTGGGTCCCACAACATCCTTGCCATGCGAGTAGCGGTAGACTTGCTTGCCAGTGGGGAGAGGTTTGGGGCTACCAGTAGGGTTGGGAGTGGGAGTTGAGTCAGCATCTGTGCTAGCGGACTTGGGGTTAAAGAGTGATTTGACTTGAGCAACTAGAGTGGATTGTTTGGAGGTGAGTTCGTATGCGAGAGGGGAGGTGCTGAATTTGGTGAAGTAGAGGTAGAGAGTTGTGATGGTGAGGAGGATGAGGACTGCCAAGAGAACTAATGTGCGACGTGGCATCTTGGGAGTTGACTCAGGAGTGTTTGTGGCAGGTTTCATCTATGCTCTAGTATGGCGATAGCAGTGGATGTTTGTCAAGGGGAGTCAACCAAAAATGAATGATTAGTAGAAGTTGTTGAGAGTAATGAGTCGGGTAGTGGCGTGTGGGTAGCGCGTGTGGAAGGCGGGGGTGATCTTTCCTTTGTTAAGTTTGATCTCAAAACCATGAAGAGAGTTGGTTTTGCTAAGAACTAGATCTATTTCGGAGCCTGACTTGGTTCGCCAATAGTTGAGTTGGTAATTGGCATTTGTGTAAGAGTTGAGTTTGGCTACTTCGGTGATGACAAAGTTTTCGAATAGGGCGCCACTATCTGGTCTTACTGGGAGAATATCAAAGTTATTGATGAGAGCGTTGCGAAGACCAAGATCCCAAAAGTAAATTTTGGGTGATTTGGTTAGTTCGTTTCTGGTACGAGTAGAGTAGGGGTAAAGGCGATAGATAATGTAACTTTGCTCAAAGATCTCGATGTATCGTTTGATGGTGCGTTGATCAATCCCGATTTTGTTTGCGAGTTCTGCATAGCTGATTAGACTACCAATCTGGTAGGCAAGAAGCTGGAGGAGTTGTTTGGCTTTGGCTTGATTGTCGATGAGGTTGAGCTCGAGGATGTCTCGAAAGACGACTGAGTCGGCGAGGTTGTGAAGGTAGGGGATGTCTTGAGGAAGAGTAACTAGTTCTGGATAGAGTCCGTAGATTAGGGCGTTGGGAATGATCTTGGCTGACTGATAGAGACGAGGAGGAGGGGGAGAGTTAGAAATTAGGCGAGATATTAGGTTTGAGTCAAGGGTTGGGCTAATTTGAGTTTGGTATAGATACTCGGCAAAAGTAAGGGGATAAAGATGATAATCGATCTTGCGTCCAGCCATGCTCTCGCTAGTCTTGTTGCGAATATGTAGGGAAGAAGAGCCGGTAATGATGAGTTTGAGCTCTGGCATCTGGTCGTAAATAATTTTGACGGCACGACCAGGGTTGGTAAGAAGGTGGAGTTCGTCTAGAATGATGGTTTTGTAAGACCCAAGTATTTGACGATATGTATGAATGTCATATGATTCTAAAATTTCTTTGGTGCCTTGATTGTCTAGGAGGAGGTAGTGAGCATCTGGAAAGAGACGACGGAGAAGGGTGGTTTTGCCGACTTGACGGGCACCAAGCAAGATGAGAGCTTGGTGATAAGTGTCGAAATGGCTAGAGAGAGTGGAGTCAAGGTGTCGTATGTTCATATAGTATAGACTATTATGACATCCATATGATGATATTGTCAAGTGTGGCAGGTTACTCGAACTTGATGTTTTCGAAGGTGAAGTTGCCGGTGGAAAGTGAGAGGGTGTCGGTATAGCACCAGTCTCCATAGGTGGGGCCAGTCAGGTAGGGGGCGATGCGGTAGCGATAGGTGTGACCAGGAGTGACGGTGCTATCAGTGTGGGAGGTTGAGTCGGCAGCAAGATCTTGGAGTGTGGAAAAGGTTGCGCCGTCAACCGAACTCTGAACCTCATAACCGTTCTCGTTGTCAGCAGTGTCCGTCCAGATAACCAGGAGATATGAATCATCCTTGATTTCTTGGACGACACAGCCGCTAGCGAGAGTGGGTGGCGTGTTCATCACAAAATTAGCAGTTGCTGAGACCACTCCTTCTGCCCCCAGCGTATCCCAGAACTTGATCCGCCAGTAGTAAGTGGTTCCGTCGAGTGCGAGTGAGGTACCGGCATAGCTGATATCAGGGGATCTGACTCCATCTGCGGTGGTGGTCATACTTGTTTTGGTTGAGTCCCACATCACGGTTCCCGTGAAGTCATTGGCGGTATTGACCTCGATCTGATAATAGTTAGCACTGTCTCCATCTGCGTCGTTGTGGACGGCAGAGAACTCAGGAGTGAGATCTAGCACTCCAGTGGGATTAGTAGCTCCTTCTGCATAAGGAGTAGTGGGGGCTGTTGGGGCAGTGGTAGTTGTGAAGGAGTAAGGGGTACCTTGGGTAGAACTCCAAGTATTAATCCCACCAGGGTCAATGGCATAAGAACGCCAATAGTAAGTATCATTAGCTGCCAGAGGGGTTTGAAGAGTATAAGTGCCTTGGGTACCAGAAGTATAGGCAGTAGAAGTCTGAGAGTTTTGGCCAGACCACCCGGTTTGGGAGGAGGTTTGGTCAAAGGTTTGACAACTGACACTCATTCCGACATCCTCACATAACTCAATTTTGTAACGGAGGTAATCACCATCAAAATCAGTAGTAGTTGTTTTAAGAACTGGTAATAAGGATTGGTTAGTAGCTGTATCTGTCGGAGCATCTAGGGTAGGAGTATTAGGAGCCACATTAATTACGTAATCAATAGTTACAGCAGATAAGGTAGCACTCACCGCCTCATCCAAACTAGTCATGATAGCTCGGTATTGCATGTATTGGTTGCCAGTGGCAGAGGTAATAGTGCTGCCAGTTTTATCAGTCAGATACCCACTAGTAGACTTAAGATCATCTAACCAAATAGTCCGACCTTCATGACCATCAGTCAGACGGAAGGTGAGGTTGGTGATGGCGTTCATGTGATCTGATATGGTGTTGTCTGCTA
>CAXCDZ010000061.1:0-3916 GCA_963981525.1 uncultured bacterium
TCGAGGCCCATATGGTACCTCAAAAGTGTTACCTATGTATCTCAGCCGATTCAATAAGGGCAATCGCAAGAACTTCTTCTACTTTTTCCACTGGGTGGAACTTCATTTTACTTCTGATTTCCGCCGGGATCTTGACAAGATCCTTGGCGTTTCCGGCTGGGAAAATGATCTCTCTAAGCCCTGCGGAGTGGGCGGCAATGACCTTTTCTTTGAGCCCACCGATCTCTAGTACCCTCCCGCGCAAGGTGATCTCACCAGTCATACCGAGAGTCTTGTGGATTCTTTTTTTGGAGAGTGCAGAGACTAGTGCTGTCGTGATTGTGACACCAGCCGAGGGACCGTCTTTGGGGACTGCTCCTTCTGGGACATGAATATGAACATCTAGAGTTTTGTAGAAATCTTTTTTTAAACCGAGTGAGTCATAGTGGGATCTAACATAGGTCATGGCGGCTTGGGCTGATTCTTGCATGACGTCACCGAGCTGGCCTGTGAGTTTGAGTGTCCCCTTCCCTGGCATAAGAGAGACTTCGATAAAGAGAATGACTCCACCCACACTAGTCCAGGCTAGGCCGGTGGCCATTCCCACGGGATGAGTCTTTTCTCTGAGGGTGGGGAGATATTTTTCGGGGCCTAGGAAGTCACTAAGATTCTTGAGAGTGGGTTTTTTGATGGATTTTCGTGAATCTACTATGGAGCGAGCAAGTTTGCGGGCAACACGACCAAGCTGGCGCTCTAGCTCTCTGACCCCTGCTTCGCGGGCGTATGACTTGATGAGCTTAGTGATAACTGGCTTACTCAACTTAAATTGAGCATTGGTTAGTGCGTTATTCTCCCTGACTTTTGGTATGAGGTGACTCTTGGCGATGTGATATTTCTCGATCTCTGTGTAGCCGG
This sequence comes from uncultured bacterium, assembly GCA_963981525.1. Classification (GTDB taxonomy): domain Bacteria; phylum Patescibacteriota; class Microgenomatia; order UBA1400; family UBA12108; genus CAXCDZ01. Next base: position 895 of record CAXCDZ010000061.1, read on the forward strand.
AGAACCTGATAATCTCGAGTCGATCACGCAGTGCGGGGGGAATGGTGTCAAGTACGTTGGCAGTGGCGATAAACATGACCTGAGAGAGGTCGTAAGGAACATCAAGGTAGTGATCGGAGAAGGCGTGATTCTGTTCTGGATCAAGAGCTTCTAGGAGCGCAGAAGAAGGATCGCCGCGATGGTCACTCCCGATCTTGTCGATCTCATCAAGCATAAAGACAGGATTGCTACTGTCAGCATCTTTGACCCCAGATACGATTCTCCCTGGCATTGCTCCGACATAGGTCCGTCTGTGACCCCTGATCTCGGCTTCGTCACGGATCCCTCCCAAGCTGACTTTGACAAACTCTCTACGGAGTGCTCGCGCAATAGAGCGACCGATCGAGGTCTTACCTACTCCTGGTGGTCCGACAAAACATAGGATCGTGGGGAGAGTGGCACCTTTGCTGGCGGTGTTTTTTTTCTTGAGCTTCATGACGGAGAGATATTCGAGAATGCGCTCTTTGACGTCGGGGAGGCCGTAGTGATCTTCTTCTAGAACCTGGCTAGCAGTTTTGAGGGCGACCCTGTCGGTCGTGAATTTGCCCCAAGGCAATTCGATGATGGTATCGAGCCAGGTTCGAATGTAGTTAGCCTCGGGGTTGTGGAGGGACATTTTGGAGTATCGATCTAGCTCTTTTTCGACTTTTTTGCGAGTGGGTTTGTCAATCTTGAGCTTGGAGATTTCATGCTCCAGATCCTTGATCTCGACATCTTCTTCTTCGTCTTCGCCGAGCTCTTTTTTGATCATTTCCATGCGTTCTCTGAGGACCGTGTCTTTCATGTTTTTGCTGAACTTGGCCTGAGTCTTACTCGCAATATTGCGCTCTAGCTCGAGGATCTTGATTTCGTGGGCGAGGTTGTGGGCGACTGATTTTGCCCTACTATTGATGCTAAGTGTTTCGAGGATTGCCTGCTTATCTGCGATGGTGATACTGAGAGAGGAGGCGATCTGGTCTATGAGCTCACCGGCAGAGACCCCTGACATCAGGCGCATAAAGTTCATAAACTCGACAGGCTTGCCTAGGTTGACTGCTTTTTTGAAGTCAGTGGTGAGATGACGAACCATAGCCTCTAGGTCGTCATTGTGGGTAGTGGTTTCTGTGAGCTTGGCAACTTCACCTGTGATGAAGGGGGATTCTTTGACGAATTTGTTGAGGTGGATTCGAGAAACACCGCGCACGAGCACGTTCATCTCTCCGTCATTTTTGAGCGTGCGCTCAACCACGCAGAGCGTACCTACCCTGTACAGATCGGATAGCTTGGGATCATTGACCTCATGCTTTTGCTGAGTAAAGAGGGCAATTAACTTACTTTTGCTCTGAAGAGCAGAGGCAACTGCGAGAGTAGACTGACGGCGGCCAAAAGTAAGGATGACTTCGGTCTCTGGAAAGACGACAGTGTCGCGGATGGGGACGAGAGGGACAGTGTTCAAGTCAGTGCTAGAAACAAGATGAGAGTTCATACTTAGCAGTATATTTCATTGAGTGCTAATTATCAAGTCCTACAGGAGATTTTCGACTATTTTGGATTGCCCTGGCTTAAGGTCACCTAGCTCGTATGGACCTAGCTTGAGCCTGATGAGGCGCACGACTGGGTGGCCAACGACGTGACACATTTTGCGAATCTGGCGATTGCGGCCTTCGTGGATAGTCATTGAGAGCCAGGTCTTGCCATCTTGCTTCTCGATAATGTTGACCTGTGCGGGAGAAGTTCTCTGACCATCGATAAAGACTCCAGCCTCAAGCTTGCTAATAGATTGCTTGGTGGGGAGACCCTTGACGAGGACTTTGTATAGTTTCTCAGTCTGGAACTTGGGATGGGTGAGGCGGTTGGTGAGCTGGCCGTCGTTGGTGAGAAGAATCAGGCCCTCTGAGTCATAGTCAAGCCGACCGACTGGATAGAGACGCTCGTCAGTCGGGACGAGCTCCATGACAGTGCGCCTACCTTCTGGATCCTTGGTGGTGCTAACGTATCCGGTGGGCTTGTGCACTAGGTAGTAGAGAGGCTTTGCAACCTGATCGAGATTCTTACCTCTGACGGTAACGATATCCTCCTCCTCTACCTGTTGACCCAGGACTGCGGGACGTCCGTTAACGAGAACTTTGCCATTTTTGATAAGCTCGTCAGCGGAGCGGCGAGAGTTTTTGGTGTGGCTTGCGATGTACTTATTAAGTCTCATGGGGGCTATTTTACCCTAGTCTCGGACAAAAGCCATGAGCGCAACGCCGAGGAGGAAGGTGAGGACGAGACTCAGGGTGCGCAGGGGGGTGGTGTCTTTTTTCATTTCGGGGATCAGATCGGAGGCTGAGATGTAGATAAATCCGCCAGCAGCAACTGGGAGGATGTAGGGAGTGAGGGAGGCAAATGTGCTGGTTGCGAAGTAGCCCAAGAGTCCTCCAATGATTGAGGATAAGCCGACCATGAGGTTGAGGAGGAGAGCTTTTTTGCGAGTGAAGCCAGAGTGGAGAAGAACGCCGAAGTCACTGATTTCCTGAGGAACTTCGTGAAGAACGATCGCGGTAGTGGTGGCCCAGCCCAAGGACGGGGAGGTCGCGAAGGCTCCGGCGATGATTAGGCCATCCAGCAGGTTGTGGATCATGTCGCCGATGAGGTTCATGTAACCCAAGGTGTGCTCCTCGCAGTGCTCTTCGTCATGACAGTGGCGCCACTGCAAAACTTTTTCGATTAGGAAAAAACCAATGAATGAGAAGAGTGCGATCGGGAAAGGAGCATAGCTACCAAGCTGTTCGATTGATTCGGGGAGAAGATGGAGGAAGGCTCCTGCTAGGAGCGTGCCGGCTGAGAGTGCGACGAGGTTGAGGAGGAATTTTTGCAGAACTTTTTGGTTAAGCGAGATTGTGAAGACACCGACGAGCGAGCCCAAGGAAATCAGGGTTGTGGCAAGAATGATGAGTGTGAGTGTGTTCATGGGAATAGTTTAACAGATTATGATAGTGGCCCTACAAGGTCGGACCTTGAA
>CAXCDZ010000062.1:0-3866 GCA_963981525.1 uncultured bacterium
GTGAACCCCAAGGCCTTTAATTTTTCATGAGTTTCGATTACACTATCGAATAGGAGTTCCAAACTAGGATCTCCTGGCGCACCCATTCGGCGAGCTCAGGGCAAGCTTATATTTGTTTGGATTTTTTGTCGAGCAACTTCCGATAGTTATTGGCGAAGCGGTGGGACTCGTCGCGAATTCTTTGGAGGAGATGGAGTGCTGGCGAGTCTGATGCTAGAGGGATATTGGTGTAGGAGACAGAGTTGTTGTTAACTGCGGGGAGAATGATTTTGTCGGGATGTTTGGCTAGTCCGATCATGAGAGGAGGATCTTGTAGCTGATCAAGGAGTGGCTGGAGACGGCGGAGCTGTGGACGGCCCCCATCGATGACGAGTAGGTCGGGACGGGGCCAGGACTTGTGCTTGAGCCGGCGTCGGAGCGCTTCTTCTAGCATGCCAAAGTCGGATCTAACTCGTGGATTCTTGATCCGGAACCTGCGGTACTGACTACTATCCATCTGGCCGTCGGTAGCTACGACCATGGAGACGACGGAGTGGGTGAGCTGGAAGGTGCTGGCGTCATAGCCTTCGATTCTACCTAGGGGACGGACCCCTAGGTTTGGTTGGAGAATACTGGAGAGTTTTTCTAGTCCCTTGTCAGATGAGGAGTAAGTGACTACTCTGCCATCGGTGAATGAGCGATAAGCAAGGCTAGACTCGAAACGAGTGATGCGATCGCGTAAGAGTAAGGCTGCCTCGAAATCTTCTTTGCCAGAAGCCTGCTCCATTTCACTCCTCAATTTCTTGAGAACTGGAGTGATGTTGCCTGAGAGGATTTTTTTGATTTGGTTGAGCTGTTTGCGGTACTGCAGTTTGTCAGTTTTTTTGGTAATCGTGGAGGGACAGGGACTACAGAGCCCTAGCTTGCTATAGAAGCAAGCTCGTTGCCCTACTCTCTTTTGCTGACAGTATGGGATGAGCTGGCGAATAGTGCGGAGGATGTCCTCGGCGACTTTCCTGGTTTTAAATGGCCCGAATACTTTATAGTTTTTTTTGCGATCCGGGTTCGTCAATAAGTCGTGATGTCGGATGAGGCGGGGCTTGGGGTACTCGTCACGCATATTGAGGGTGATGTAGAGATATGATTTGTTGTCTCGTAGCACACGATTGTACTGTGGGAGGTGCTGGGCAATCAGCTTGGCCTCTAGGAGAGTGGCGAGAAAGTCGGAGTCGGTGAGGGTAATCTTGATCTTAGTGATATTATTCTGGATCAGTCTCTCGTGTTTGCTGTGCCGGGCATTCTGGGCGTGACTCTTGAGCCTTGCTTTGAGGTTAAGCGACTTGCCGATGTAGATGATCTTGTTACCAGCCATGTACATATATACCCCTGGAGTGGAGGGGGTGTCGGACGGATCTGTGATGGTGGTCCACTGGAGTGACATAGTCTAGAAATATTTCTGGAGGTACTTGGCGGTGTGAGACTTCTTAACTTCTAGGATCTCCTCTGCTGGACCCTGATATAGGATCTGGCCGCCTGCATCCCCTCCCTCAGGGCCGAGGTCAACGAGATAATTACAGTTCTTGATCACGTCCAGGTTATGCTCGATGACTACTATCGTGTTACCTTTTTCGACCAATCTCTTGAGGGTAGTGAGAAGCTTGTCGACGTCGTGGAAATGGAGACCGGTTGTTGGCTCATCGAGAATGTAGAGAGTTTTGCTGGTCGTCCTCTTACCTAGTTCGTTGGCGAGCTTGATCCTCTGAGCCTCACCACCCGAGAGTGTTGGGGCTGGTTGACCCATCGTGAGATAGCCAAGACCGACATCTTGTAGATACTTGAGTTTGGTGTAAATCTTGGTGTGACTCTTAAAAAAGTCAGCGGCATCGTCGATCGTGAGGGCGAGAATGTCGTAGATTGTGAGACTCTTGTACTGCACGTCGAGCGTTTCTTTGTTGTATCTGTGACCCTCGCAGACATCGCATGTGACATAGACTGCTGGCAAGAACTGCATCTCGATCTTGATCATTCCCCCACCCCGACATTTTTCACATCTTCCGCCCTTGAGATTGAATGAGAAACGGCCTTTTTTGTAACCTTTGAGTCTAGCGTCAGGAGTCGCGGCAAAGATCTCCCTGATCTCGTCAAAAATCCCGACGTATGTTGCGGGGTTACTGCGAGGAGTCCTGCCAATGGGAGCTTGGTTGACGAGGTTAACTGCAGAGAGGTAGTGATAGCCGTCGAGTCGGTCGTAGACGCCCATGTGATCAGTCCAGGTGCCGTTGAGATAGTAGCGAAGTGCTGGGTAGAGAGTGTCGGTGATGAGACTGCTCTTGCCGCTCCCAGAGACCCCCGTGATGCCAATGAGATTGCCGAGCGGGAGAGTGAGCTTGAGATCCTGGAGATTGTTCTCGCGCGCGCCTACGAGCTGGAGTTTGCCATCCCTCGTTACTAACGGAGGTGGATCTAGCGCGATCTCTTGCTTGCCTGAGAGATATTTGCCGGTAAGGGAGTTGCTGTTAGATGTAACCTCATTGATATCTCCTTGTGCGATGATTTTGCCACCGTGTTTACCGGCGTGAGGGCCAAGCTCAACTACGTAGTCAGCTGCTCTGATGGTCTCTTCGTCATGCTCGACGACGATGAGACTGTTGCCGAGCTCTACTAGATTGCGGAGAGAGTCGATGAGAGCGGCGACGTCGCGAGCGTGGAGGCCGATTGATGGCTCGTCTAGAACGTAGAGAACTCCTGTGAGTCCAGTGCCGATCTGACTAGCGAGCCTGATCCTCTGCTGCTCTCCTCCGGAGAGAGTTTTTGATCTTCTGGCAAGTGTGAGATATCCGAGACCAACGTTCTCTAGAAATGTAAGTCTGCTGACGATCTCTTTGAGGACACCCTCCCCTACTGTAGTCTCGTATTGATTGAGTTTGCCTGGGAGATCATCCTGGAGATAATGAAGAAGGTCCTGGATCGAGAACTCTGCGATATCAATAATATTAAGATCGTCGATCGTGATGGAGAGGATCTCTGGTCGCAACTTTTTGCCATGACATGACTGGCAGACTTCGGTAGCGATGTATTGATTGAGATTCTTGCGTGCCCAGTCGCTCTCGGTCTGGTAGTATTTGTCTTCCAGCTTCTTGACAATTCCTGGCCAGGTCTCGGTGATCGCGGTAGCGCGACCCCGCATGTTAGTGCCAAGAACCCGATATTCTTTGCCGTTGCCATGCATGAGGATCTTGAGCTTGTTTGCCGGCAGTCTGCCTAGTGGGATACGCAAATCAATCCCCTCGGCCTCAGCTACAGTGTCGATGAGTCTGGTATACCAGGTCTCGTGAGGTAGGAGATAGTTGAGAGGGAGAATACCGCCTTGACTGTATGAGAGTTTGCGGTTCATGATGCGCTCTGGATCAATCTTCTCGACAGTTCCCAACCCCTTGCAAGTTTCGCAGGCACCTGATGGTGAGTTGAACGAGAACATGCGTGGTTCTACCTCTGGTAAGGAGTGACCACATTGAGTACAGGCATAGTTCTCGGAGTAGAGATAAGAGTCGTCATCGTGCTGGAGAACTATCAATCCAAGTGAGAGTGAAGTAGATTGTTCGACGGAGTTGGCAAGTCGTGTAGTGAGATTGCTAAGAAAAACCTGGTCCTTGAGATCTTTGGCTTTGACCGAAAAATTGTCGATGACGACTGAGATGTCGTGCTTGTTGGTTTTGAGGAGAGTGACTTCGTCGTCTAGATTGTAAGTGGTCTTGTCGATCACGACCTGGCGATATCCCTTGCTGACTAGATTGCTCATAAGATCACGGAACTCGCCTTTTTTGCCCCGCACGATTGGGGAAAGGAGGGAGAGTGATTGTGGGACGGATGGAGTGGTGGACGTGATA
>CAXCDZ010000063.1:0-3819 GCA_963981525.1 uncultured bacterium
AATACAAAACCAGCCTCAGTTGAGATAAATCTCAATCTCAGGCTGGCTTGTTTAATTCGCTTATTAAGCGGATTTCTTTAGAACGGGCATGCCTGTTCGTTTGGTCTCTATAACCTCGTAACCTGCAGGAACCTCATCCAAAGCTTCTGGTCTCACGTCACGTGCGAAGTAATAGATTTGTTGTTGACGACCATTTTTTAGAGTAACTTTTTTACCGTGTAGATAATAAGTATGACCCTTAGAATTTGTGTATGAAAATGCCATTTTATTGTTTCACCTCCTTCCTACCATTTCAGTTCTCTTAATCATTTTTAGTCTGGTCTACCAGACCTCTACCTCTGGTTATACCCTGGTAAATCTGGCTTGTCAACGATATCACGCTAGGAGTTACTATCCCAATCTATCTCAATCTACTCACTCAACTTACTCTTTATCTTCGCCTCAATCTCTGGGAACGCAGTTTTCTCTCCATTCACAAAAAACGTCGGTGTTCCCTGAATCTTATATTTCACAGCGTCTCGGCTGTCCAACAGCACTCTTTCCTCAATCTCACTCTTCTCGACATCTTCCTTTAATCTCTCTACGTCTAACCCCAACTCACTCGCATATGATAGTAGCTCCTCCTCCACCTCATCCATTCCCTCCCATTTACGCTGATTTGCAAAAACTACGTCATGCATCTCCCAGAATTTGCCCTGCTCTCCCGCAGCCTCAGCGTATATTGCTGTAGTCATCGCGTGTTTATGGATCGAGGTAAGCGTAAGGTGCCGGTACACTAACTGGACTTTCCCCTCGTATCGTCTCAACATCTCCTTAAGCGCGCTTTGTACTCCCGCGCACGCCGGACACTGAAAGTCCGAGAACTCTGTTACCACGATCTCCCCTTCTCCCCTACTATTTCTCATATCTCCCGCAATCTCTGTAACTGGCAGCTCCTCAGTGCCAGAGTAATTCCACAGCATCGCCGTCATTCCTGCTAACACTCCTACCGACACACCAACAATTAGTAAAACATTCTTAATTTGCATTTTTGCTCCTGCATACTGATTACTGCACACTGATCACTAATCAAAGTGGCCACACTTTGACATCCCCTTCATAGATCTCAATCGCTCCCGTTGGACAACTCTGCGCCGAGAGGAGAATGTTTTCTTCTGTGTCGTGCGGATTCTCCAAAAACTCTGCCAAATTATCCTCATCAAACCGGAATACGTCAGGTGTGATCGCGATACACGACGCCGCCGCAATACACTTGCCCTGGATTACCTTGATAGTATATTTTCCAATCTTCCTCACTACCTTTGGATCATCTGTCATGGCAAATATCATACCTTTCATTACTTGATTTGTCACCCCTCCTCAAAACATGATTTTCGATATGGCTGAATAAGCCTACACAGCGAAAAATCAAGATTTTGGGGTGCGGGTATTTTCGAATTTCAATCTCATTTTGTCTTGTAACTTGGCACTCATCATACCACGGCAAATCGCACAGTGTTGAGGTGCAACTAGCCCTCTTTTTGCATAAAGCTCCTGCTCCTCCACACTCCAAACAAACTCATTTTTACAATTCTCACAACTCATTTTTTGATACTTCATGATTAATACTTCTCCTCAAAAATCTTATCTTCCTGCATCCCCAGCTCGACCAACTTCTCCTTCACTTCCTCTACCATCTCCTTTCCTCCACACACATATGCCTCCCATCCTTCAGAAAGTACTTGCAGTGAGCCACCCGAAGTGAAATCTCGCACCAAACAGTCCTGCACATGCCCCGTACACAGACTCCACCCCTCTCCGGGTTGTGATAGCACCTGATCAAAAACAAAGTTCGGGTATTCCTCCGTGAGTCGTTGCAAATTATCCGTCCAAAACAAATCAGCCTCACTCCTCATTCCCCAGTGGAGTCTAATCTGACCCGACTCATGCTTATTCACCAAAAGATCATTAATCATCGAGTACAAAGGAGTTATTCCTGATCCCGTCGCCACAAATAATCGCTTAACTTCCCCTGCAAACTGATCACTGCATACTGAGAACTGTCCTAATGGCCCCAATAGCTCTACTTCGACTCCAATCTCAATCTCCACCAGGTACTCACTCCCTTTCCCGTCAGGTAAAATCTCCACAACTAGAGTCAATCCATGCTCAACATCAGGTGTACTCACAATCGAGTAACTCCTCCGCTCTCCCTCTTTGTTAATCTTAATTGAGACATACTGTCCTGCCTTGTACTCGATCCTTGCAGGCTCAACTAGCTCCAACTTAACGAGTAGATATTTCTTATTATCCGTTAGGTAATACTTCTCACTCACTCGTGCTCTATATTGTTGTGGTTTTGTCATTTCCATATCTGCATTATATACTCAAACCCATCCAGATATAAATCTATAATCCCTTCATATATTCCAGATTCTCAAAACGGCTGAATAAGCAGTCTGTGTGAATTCTGGAGAAATGGTGGGATAATACACCTCATGCAAATCATTCCCATCTCCTCTCCAACCGCGATCCAGCAAGCAATTCAAGCTCTCAGTGAGGGCCAGCTCATCATCTACCCCACCGAAACTTGCTACGGAATCGCCGCCGACGCCACCAACTCTCTTGCGGTCACCCGACTCCTATCCTACAAAGGAGACCGAGATCGCCAAGTCAGTATCGCCGTCAGTGGTCAGGAGATGGCAGATAAATACGTCAATCTCAACTCTATGGCTGCCAATTTATATCAAGAGCTCCTCCCCGGCCCCATTACTATCATCTCCGACTCTCTCCATCAAATCGACCATCGACTAGAGTCCAGTACCGGCACTCTCGGAGTCCGCTATCCCCAGCATGATTTCGCACTCGCTCTCATCAGTGAGTTTGGCCGCCCCATCACTGCTACCAGTGCCAATACGTCAGGTCGCAAAGAACCATATAGTCTCGAGGATTGGCGTAAATACACCAGCAAACTCAAGCAAACCCACATCTCACTATTTCTCGACGCCGGCAAACTTCTTAACCGCCCCACTAGCACAGTAGTTGACACCACCCTCAACGATCCTACAGTCCTGCGCCAGGGCCAACTCACTCTCCCCGCTCTCTCCAAGCAGAGCGTCGCTACCACCTCGCCAGAGACAACTAAACAGTTCGCAAGTGAACTCATTACCAAACATCTCTCCCTCACAAAAAAATGGCCTCTCATCATCGCGCTTCAGGGAGATCTCGGAGCTGGCAAAACTCAGTTCGCCAAAGGCATCTCCCAAGCACTTAATATAGAAAACTCCGTCACCTCCCCCACCTACACACTTATGAAAGAGTATCCGTACGGTCAGGGGACAGTCCCTAACAGGAATTCCCGACTGCAAGTCGAGAAGGGCTCGGTGGCAACCGAAGGGACTGTCCCCATTGTGCAGTCCAAATATTCAGGGGTGTTGTACCACATCGATACTTGGCGACTATCTGACCTCACCGAGCTCGACTCCACTCTCAACCTCGACTCACACTTACTAGCCGGAAACATCCTCGTTTTGGAATGGGCAGGTAAGGCCAATAGCTGGCTCAACAAGCACAAAAACAGCTATCCAACTATTTTGATCAATATAGATGTTTTAGACGAATCTACTCGCAAAATATCCTATGCCTTCTCAACTCCAGAATGGTCCTAAACTAGTTTATACTTCTCCCGAATCTTCGCCAATTCTTCGCCACTCATTTTCTCTCCTTTTAGATCATTTTCTCGTCCCGGTCTTATCTGAATGTGAGCATGCGGAACCTCGAATCCATACACCATCTGCCTCACTGGTCCCCCACTCATTTCTCTTATGTGTCGCGCCACCT
>CAXCDZ010000064.1:0-3717 GCA_963981525.1 uncultured bacterium
CATTGCAGGCAAGCGTGGACCACTCACTCAATCCGAATTTGTCGAGCGCTTCGCAAGCTCTGCCTCCATTACTGAGTCACAAGCTCGTAACGCCTTCACCATTCTTGACCTAGATCGCTCTCCCCTTATCGCCTCCCGCACCATCGATAACCGAGAACTCACCAAACGCCTCGTCGACCTAGGAGTCAATGAAGAAGAGGCGCTCCAGCGCGCCCTCACTGTTGCCCGCCGCAGTGATGACGCCGCATCCATGGTCAAGGAATATCAGTCTACCTGGTCCAAACTCACCAACCGCACTCCCACCACACCAACAGTCAAACCCCCCCCCACTCTCCGCAAAATCACCAATCCCTCCGACCTCACCGATGCTCGCACATATCTCACCTCTAGACTTAATAGTGCAGATCGTGAGATTAGTGCCTTTGATTTCATCGACGAACTCACTGCTATCGATGGTCATGCTATCACTCGCGATGACGCCATCACCATCGTCTCTCAACTTATCGACGAGGGCCATCCCGCGCTCTACCCAGATCCCCGTCTCGGCGCAGCAGACAACTTCATTCCCGACAATCCACTCCTTGCTCAACTCTCTGATGGAACCAAAGGTAAGCTCGCCTCAATCGCCAGCCCAGAAGAAGCCACCACCATCTCCACCCTCCTCTCTCAAGCCGATCAGCCAATTTTCATCAATAAAACATCCAGTCACATCTCTATCACTAAAGGTGCCAATCTAGATGACTCCACTAGAGCTGCAATCACCAAAATCAACCAATCTCTCGACTCTGACGTCAAAGAAATTACTCAAATGCTTGGCTGGAAACAGATGAAGCCAGAACAAGTCAGAGACTCCCTAATCATTCGACTAAAAATCGCCACCGGTGATAGCTACTCTGCTCTCATCAACACCGAACTCCCAGGCTTTGGAAAAACCGCTATCGACGACCTCATCACCCACTGGGGACTTCAGGATCATGGCATCGTTATTCGTAACCAAGCCACCTTCGGCGCCGTTCTCGACGTTACCAACCCACGCGCCGTTAGTAGTACATTTATTGATCAATCATTTATTCAACTTGATAGTGGCAACTTTTACCAAATCAAACGATCAGGCTCCAACACACTCCTTGGGGGAACTGATCGCATCCTCATCAACAACGTCGATGAGCTAGCTAATAGAGGTACGGTTATTTTTACCACCATGGACGAGTCTGGCTGGAAAGCTGCCATGGGTAAAGGTGTTGGAGGTTACTCTGGATCAGATGACCTATCTCGTTTCTATTACGAACTCACCCAAAGCAATCCATACCAGCTCTTTGACGAAGCACATCTAGCTTCAGGTCGTCAATGGGTAGTACGGCTAGATAGTGTAGAAATGGGTAAAATGAACCCAAAACAACTACAAGAACATTTCCACTCTCTCAAGCCCAAGGAGATGGAGAATATTCTTGACGAAGCTCTCACCTCCAAATATCTCGACGATTTCCGCGCACTCGACAACTCTATTCGAGAGAAAGGTGAATCATCAGTAGAACACCTCCTTCGACCTGACGGCAAACCGCTCGACACCGACCTCTACCGCTCCACTCACCTTGAATTTATTGATCAACAAATAAAAGCCAGATCCACTTCTCGCGACGCCAAGGATTACCTCCTCCCCCTCCGCAACCAACTAGATGAAGCTACTACCCTCACTGAGTTCGACGATTTCCTCAGGTCTGCTACTCACCGAGACAACATTCCCAACTCTTCTGTCCAACAAGCTATCGATGAGCTGGGCATCCGCCAACAAGCAGGTCAAACAGTCTGGGACATGCGAGGCAAAAAGGTACCTGGTGATGATTACCTCCAGAACATAGATCAGAATAAGATCGAATACGCCAAGAGAGCCATCGCCACCTCCGAGACTCCCCAATCAGTCATCACTCAATTTGTCGAAGAGTTGGAAGGTCGCCGTGTTTTTGAGGAACTAGGAAACCTCTCACTCACTGGCAACCCTTCTATCAACGACTTTAGTTTTGCCCTCAATCAGATCACCATGACTCCTCAGGAACTCATGCAACGCGCCATTGGCCAAACTGCCACAGCCGAGCGTATCATTGCTGCTCTCGACGCTGGCTTAACTGGTAGTAAGATCCCCCCTCTTATGGTAGGTGAAGTAGTTTCTGGTAGTAATGTTCAAAACATTACCGAAAACATTTTCAAAAAACATAGCGATCTTATTAAGGACAACTCACTCTTTGTTGTCATCGAAGACGGTGGACTCAGCATTACCAAACAAAAAGACGAGCTTATAGAGGCAATTATCAAGGAACGACCCAACACCAGCACTATCGCCGTCGCCACTAGTGATGGCTACCAGATTATCAAGGTCGATGGTGATGGCTATCAAGTTATCAAAATTAACGGAGAAACCTCCAAAGTCATACAAAGCAAACAGGTCTGGGAGAATGAGTTTCTGAGTCTTAACAAAACAGATAACTTCAAACTCAAAGATGGACTCGATCCCGAAAACTTCGTCATGATTAGTGAGAGAACCTCTCAGTTTGACCCCACCATCCTTCCCGATGCCCAACCTGTCAATTTCTTCTCTGAGCTCACCTACGCTGATAATGCCAAACAAACAGTCGGTCGCTACCGTGGTTTCTCAGTTATCGAAGACGCTAGTATCAAAGGATTTGACAATAAGATTAAATATCTTACAGACAAAGGGTATACCGTAGAGCAAGCTAGCAATATTCTTAATAAAAAACCCATATACGCCGTCCGACAAGTCGACCAAGGAATCATCGACGTCGCTGGTCACTACCACCCCGCAGACGAATTTGCCAACCTTACAGAACAAGAAATAAGGGGTAAAATCGCCCAACTTAACCCACGCGCCGACTCCTCCATCCGCATCACTGCTACAGATGGCAAACGCTACAACTTCTTCATTGCTAACGACCAGGTTAATAGTTACGCTCTCGAGCTTTCCGACGATTTTGCCAAACTATTTGGCGATAACCTCAATGGAGAACTCAAACACATTCGCCTCGAAGGAGATCTAACCAGACTTCGCCTCACCGAAGAGCAAGTATTTGACCAAATTGCCACCAGTCTCAAGAATCAACTCGATAGCACCTCCAAAATCGGTAATAGAGTTGACGAGCTTTTCTCTACAGTCAAGCAAGATCGTCTCCGTACATACCAGTTCCAACAGTCTAGCTTCGCCAAAGGCGAGATTAGCGGCGCACAGGCCTACTATAACTCACTCGCCGACTACCAGAATCGTCTCACTGGACTATTTGACGAGCTTGGTGATGTAGGCATCAGGACCGACTCGCTAGCCAGCGAGCTTGGTTTTAACAAAGCATTCATTAGTCAAGATGAGTTTACTAACCTCTTCAACCGCCCATACACCCCCTCCACCCACCCTAGCACTCTAAGTCCACAAGCCCTTGCCGACAACTTTCTCTCCACTCGCTCATACCAAGACATCCCCCGCACCTATATTAGTTCTCGCGAGCAGTACGCAGTCGTTGCCGACTTTAGTGGCAACCTCAACACACTCACCAACTCAACCGGTGGTGTTGCCCGCGTTTTGAGCGACACACCTCGACTCCTTACCCCCCTCACTCGTTCTTCTGCTGGAACTCGCTTCCTCACCACTCTCGCTACTACCAGAGGTATCACTTCACTCCCCCGCGCGATCCGTAGTCTCTTCTCTACTGGGCT
>CAXCDZ010000065.1:0-3676 GCA_963981525.1 uncultured bacterium
GCCTTTGGCGTCCCAACTTGGCCCTTGGCCACGTCTCCTGTCGAGGAGAGTCCCTGGGGAGAAGGTGTGTTAGGTTTGGTGAGGGCTTCGGCGGCTTTGGCAGCTTGGATAGCCTCCTTTTTCTTGAGGAGATCTTTGGGATCTGTGGTGATGAGCTGGTGCTCTGCTGGGGAGGCGACGACACGGAGGGCGACGTGGTTTTGGCCGGCAAAAAAGATTCCTTCGCCGATCTCAGCACTGAGGAGAAGGTGTTTTTCTCCCTGAGAGAGGTAGAAGATATCCTTGAGCCTGTCGGCGGCACTAGTGCTTTGTTTCATCAGCATCTGGATACTGGAGTTGGTGACGATGGCCTTGCCGTAGTCGGACTTGACGAAGTCTTCGACGTCCTGAGTGATCGTGGTGAGGCCAAGGTAGTATTTGCGGGCGCGCTTGGCGACGGCATAGAGGAAAGAGGCGGAGTCTTCGTTTTTCATGAGATACCATGCCTCGTCGACGATGAGAAGTCTTTTTTTGAGGTCTCTTTTGACCTTAGTCCAGATGTAGTCAAGGATGATAAAGATGGCGGTAGGCCTAAGCTCGTCCTGGAGGTTGCGGATCCCAAAGACCGTGAGCTGGTCACCAAAGTTGACGTTGCTTTTTTGGGAGAAAATTCCTTGGAAGCTGCCTTTGACGAATTTTTCTAGTCGGTCGGCGAGGCCCTTGGCAACTGCTTCTTCCATGCCGACGAGGATTTTGTAAAGATCTTCCATTAGAGGCGGCTCGTTTGCATGGGTTGAGGGATCGCGAGTGATCCCTTTCATGCTGTAGGTGGCGACGAGAGCGCGGTCAAGGAGGGCATCTTCTTGAGAGGTGACGTCACCAAGCATGACTTTCATAAGTGAGTGGAGGGAGATGATTTTCATGGCCAGCTCGTTCTCGTCGGGCTCTTTGATCTGAGGGAGCTCAAATGGGTTGATGCGAGAGGGAGAGGAGAAGGAGAAGTCGATGTAGGTGCCGCCGATGGCCTCGGTAAGGGTGCGATACTCGTCTTCTGGGTCGATGATGATGACTTCGGTGTCGAAGAGGAGTGAGCGGAGAATCTCTAGCTTGACCATGTATGAGTTGTGGACAAAAATCCCTCCTGAGCCTGCGAGAAAAACCTGATTGTTAACTTGGAGATCATAGACATATGAATTCTTGCTTGAGACTGGCGTAATCAGGGTGATTGGATCCCAGATTACCTGATTGTTTGCCAGTAAATCTAGGCTTTCAATATATGTTTTGGCTTTTACGGCTGTCTCGCCACTAACTATTTTTAATCTATCCTTGCAAGTCTTGATGTGTTTGAGGAGCTCTTTGGAAGAGGGGTTGTATTTGCCGTTTTTGATGTTGATGTAGTTTTGTCCTGGAGAGACTTTGTAAGGACTGAACAGTAGCTCGTGAAGTTTTTTGAATATGGGGGGAAGTCCTGGGATAATGTCTACATTTGTATTAGAGATAATTGATTTGTTTTCCTTAATAATATTTTTGAGTTTCGACTGTTTACCCCGATGAATAAAGGAGATGTTTTTGGCGAAGTTGGAAAAATTATCTTTCCCAGAAATTGTGAGCTGATGGTAAGTTTGCTTGGCCATTTTGGAATTTGTGGCTTTTTTTTGAGTGGGGCGAATTCTGGCGTGAATATTAAAACGATTAAGAAGTAGGGCTAGAGAGGAGATGAGGGTTTCTGATTTGGAGACGGCGGTAATTTCTTTGGTCTCGACACTACCATCTCCATCTAGATATCCAGCGATCATGCTGGAAAGACATGAGTTGTTAAGGTTGAATGCCCAGGAGGGAAATTGTTTTGTGGAAGCATTGTGGCCTAGATTGAGAGTTTCGATGATGTGTTTGAAAAGTGAGGAAGAAATGCGAATATCTGTGGGTGTGACAAAGTGGGGAAATTTGTTTTTTTCAAGAATAGAGATGATTTGATCTCTAATTTCTTGATTGATGTTGGAGATGATAACTACACCTGGGGAGGTACACCCCTCGGCAATGTAGAGGCCGATGAGCCATGAAATGTCTGGAGTAACTTTGAAAATGGGTGAGAGGGTATGGTTGGTGCTGTTTTGAACCTGCAATCTGGCGGATGATGGTAGGGGTGAGTCAGTTAATGATTTTTGGGTGTGATATAGGGTGATGGGGAAGGCTCGACCTTCAAAGTATTTTTGAGCGTATTGGCCAGTGTAGTTGGTCTGCTTGAGCCAGTCGGCAGCACCAATGACGTGAATGCGAGGATTGGCTGCTAATAATTGAAGAAGGCTTAAGGTAAAAGGTTTGCTTGGTCCGGGAATTTGCTTTGGAATGGGCATGTGTTCTCCGATTTCTGTTTCGGAGGCTTGTCTGGTGACAACTTCACCATTTTTGAGGACAAGTAATTGATGATCTGGGGTAACAGTGATCGAGCGTCCTGACTTGGTGGTTACTTTTAGAAGTTGTTTATATGGGTTCTGTTTGCGCGCAGCAACTTCGACCTTACTCCACTTAGTGTTTAGTTCGGAGTCATAGCCAATAATCTCAAGTTCTGGATTGAGAAGAGCTTCGCTTTCTTGAACTTTTGTGATTTGATTAGAACTTTTCATTAATTGATCTATGTATTGTCCGATTTTAACTTCTGAGACCTGACCATTTTGTTTGATGACAACTTTTTCGTTGTAAGCAAGGCATTTGCCTGCACCTGACTTTGCGAATACGACCATGTTGGCGTTTTCGAGGGAGAAACGATCAAAGACGACGAGTGAGTCATTGTGCTCGTTGATGCCATACATAATCCCCTCGCTCATGGTGAGCTCCGAGGAGGTAAAAGGGAAGGTGGTGGCGAGTGAGGTGGTGTCCATGTTGCGGTTGATCTTGAGCTTGTCGTAACCCGTAGGGAGGGTGGTCTTGAACCCGTCCTCGATCTGGAGGGAGGCGGTCTTGGCGACGATGAGGAGTGCGCCGAGGGCGCTTTTGACGTGATTGGTGACTCGATCTAGCTCGTCCTTTTTCTCGGAGCGGATCGTGACGTAGAGACCAAACTGGAAGAAGCGCTCGGCTCCTTTGGCAAGCTGTTCCTGGAGGCTTCTGGCATCTTCTAGCTTGACTTGGGTGTCGATGTTGATGATCTTGCCCCTCTGGATATCACCGGCAAGCTCGGCCTCCATCTCGGCGATTTTGCGGCGCAAGTCCTCGATGACTCCTTTGCCGTCAACCGGATAGATGAACATGCTGATGGTGAGAGAGTGGGGGAAGTTGATGAGGGGAGAGAGCCAGTTGGCGTTGACGAAGCGGGGGTAGCCTGCGACAAAGAGGGTGCGGTAGTAGGTGTCGTTGATCTTGACGTCACTGAAGTCGACTTCGATGGCTTCGGGGGCGATGATGTCCCGGACATTGCTAGTTCCTATGGCAAGCTCGGCAAGTGCAGGGGGAACGCTCGTTTCTGAGTTGGTTTTTTTCTTTTTGCCACCAAAAGGGGAGGGCAAGTTAAGTTTGGGCATATGGTTAGTATAGCAGAGGATTTTTGTGCGTGGCGACGCACATGTGCGTTCTATTTTCTTACTTGTCTAAGAAAACAGAACCAAAAAGAATGACACCGCCACGGCGCCACAGACTCTCAAGACTAGTTAATATATTGCAGCTAGGTGTGTTCTGGTATTAGGGTTCCCCAATACCATAT
>CAXCDZ010000066.1:0-3573 GCA_963981525.1 uncultured bacterium
GTCATCTCAGCCCTAGATTATGCCTCACCTCTCACCATTACTACCATCACAACTCCAGGTGATCTCAACACCGATGGACAAGTAGACATCTTCGACTACAACATCCTCGTTGCTGGATTTGGCTCAGAGTACGACATCTTCGACTACAACGATCTTGTCACCAACTACGGCTCCTAATTACCCATTACGGTGCAGGTAGCGAAGCATGTGAACAGGGTGATATTTTTGTAGTTAACGGAATAACATACATGAATTCTCTCCCAGAGTTCACCTTTGACAATGCCGATGACGGCAACTACCACCTCACCGTCACTCTCGAAAATCCTTCTGATCAAGATTTAACAAACAGTCAATCTACTTGCCCAGGCACCTACTCAGCCACTGAATATGTCGTCTGTCCATAGGCATTATATCTCGTATGGTATGATCTCTTTTAACTACAACAAGACGATGAATAATTATGGAAAATAATCTTATGAGATTACAATAGATCTATTTGTACTACCAACACATGCAACTCACTCTAAAAATGAAAATAGTTAGACAAGTGCTCACCAAAATTAACCGATCAATAACATGCTTAATCATCATTAGTATATATACATTTCTTTCACCTCCCAACATTTATGCTTCAGAACAACTTACTATAAATAATGGTGATGTAACTATTACCACAAATTCAGATTATGGTGGCGGAATTGTCTCACTCAGGCGTAGTGGCCTTGAATATGTCGAGCTAGAAGATCATGGCAGAGGCATTCAAATAGCATGGCAAAACAACAACCTGGGGGAATGCTGGAATCCCACAGAACAGGGTAACCGAGAATCTTTCGGCACAATCAACTTTCCAAATATTATCTCGTATACAAAAACTAATCAGAGTATCCAAGCGGTAACTAATCCCACATACTGGATTAAACCAGGAGAAGAAAGCATTAGCTGTCACTACAAGCCAGATGGACCACCATGGTGGCTGGGTGGGGAAACTTTTAACACCGCTTCTCATACGAACTCTATTCTATCTAGAACAACAACGCTTAGAGATAATACCCACCCTAACATTATTGAGATTTCTGGATCAATAAAGTTTGGCAATACCGATACATCCCCACAGCTTGACTACATCATTTTGCAACAACCCGCCATTTATTTAAACACTTTTTTCACCCAATCATATCGCTATAATTACGATAGTCATTCTCTTATATTTTCTACTAAAAACAATAGTCTAATCTATCACAACCTCCACTACCCACCCGTACTGTCAGTCTTAGATAATAGCAATGCCATTGCTATTTATACCCCTCAAATACCAAAGGAGTTCCCCTCATCATACCCACAACAAAACCACATTGGATATAACTTCCATGACCTAAGAGGTTTAAAAAATTCTTGGTGGTTTGCGCCCCGCATTCCATACCACCCTCAGCCTGGTCAAACTACAATTGGTCAAGGTGATATATTAACTTTCAAAAGCTATATTTTAGTTGGAACTCTACAAGAGGTAAAAGATGGTCTAAAAC
The DNA here is from genome assembly GCA_963981525.1 of uncultured bacterium. GTDB lineage: Bacteria > Patescibacteriota > Microgenomatia > UBA1400 > UBA12108 > CAXCDZ01. The sequence continues at coordinate 1,524 of CAXCDZ010000066.1, forward strand.
AACTTATCGCTAATAACCCACCTGTAAATATTAGTTGTCATCAATATGCATGGGATGGTTTGCTAGATTGCCCTAACTATTCCATTTCTGATCTCAACCAAGACGGCACAGTCAACATCTTCGACTACAACATCCTAGTGGCAGGATTTGGCTCAGAGTACGACATCTTCGACTACAACGATCTTGTCACCAACTATGGATCATAGCCTCTACCTCACCTCATATGAGAGTGTAACACTCACCACTATCTCACTGCTCCCTGGCTCTACTGGTGTAGAAATCATCGCTTCATCTTCAGAACCTGACTTAAAAGACATCTCTCTTACCTGGTATGGTATTGGGTAAGCCCCACTCTCTTGCACATTCACGATCTTCCCTAGCTTCATTCCCGCTAGTTGTGACAGTTCGTGAGCAGAGTCCTTGGCTTGGGCAATCGCCATCTCTCTCGCATCTTTTTTGGACTCCTCTTCTAATGTATCAGACAATCCAAACGATAGTCCTCCCACTTGCTCCAAGCCTAGTGGGCCTACAAGGTCCAAAACCGCACTCACGTTCTCCATTTCCTTAATCTTAACTTCCACTTCAGCATACGCCATGTATTCTTGTGGTCCAAGACCTCGCTCACGATAATTTGGATTCACAGAGTAACTCGCGGTTCTAACGTCTTCTTTCTTGATTCCTAGCTCATCTAATTCTGCAATCAACTCAGTCATCACCGAGTTAACTTGCTCCTGCAAGCTCTCAACACTCAACCCTTCCCTCCTTACTCCCATCCTCACCCTTGCCTCATCAGGTATCACCACGACCTTTCCCTCTCCACTCACATCAAATGTCGAGGTTTTCTCGGTTGTAGTCGAGGTCACGTTAATTGGTACCCCTCCACCATACTTAAAAAACACCGCTCCCACGATAAACGTTGCCAGCACAGAAGCTAAGATGTTAAAAAACGGAGACCCAAACATCGCCTTCAGGAGCATCTCTTTTTCTTCCTTTTTCGTCAGATTAATTTCTGTCATATATCTCCTCCTATTTAATAGTTAACACTCCTCCTGTAATCTCGATCTCGACTTGCTCAGCAATCCTCGTCTTATCCTTATTTATCGCCTGCAAACGCAGCATGTATTCCCCGTCCGACATCATCGGAACTGTATGACTCTGGCTTTTTTTGACATTCTTCGCATATACTCTATCCCCGTTATCTTTCCTATTCACTGCCAGCCAAAAAAGATCAAACTCAGGATTATTTGCAACAGATCCATCCCAACTCACAGCCAAATTTTCATTTTTCTTCACCACTTTTAACTTAAGCATAGATTCCACTTCTTGATTCCTCCCCAGCCCCAGTGCAATCGCATTCAGTCTCACACTCCCCTCGTTCAGACTCGGCGCAAGCATGCCTCCCTCTGGGTACTCTGACCAAGAATATATCAGGATTGCTTTTGATTTTGCATTCTTAGAGTGAGTCTTCACCCAACTCACTGCATCCATCAAGTGATTCCTTATTTCCCATGGTTTTGCCCTCTCATATAGCGGAGAGTTTTCGTATGACTCGATTGCCTTCTCATTATTATTATTCGCTATGTTTGGTCGATAATCCCATCCCACATTCACGATTGGCACAACCTCCACATCCTCATTAGACAGCCTCTCCCAAAGCCTGCTATTACTCAGCGCCAGATCACTATATGGCCACAGTCTACCATCGTTATAATCATTCCCTCGATGGGCAGTGTAGGCACTCACCGCGTCCACTCCGTACTGCATCACACTCTCAGAGGGGTGTGTGTATCCCCATAGTAGCCCCACGATATACGGATCTTTCAGACCATTTCTCACAGCTGCTTTGCGCAGCCTTGCTATCCCCTTCGCTAACTCCTCATCTCCACCCATTTTCTCAGAAGCTTTATCCATTTTGTAGATATATATTAGAGGTCTCTTGTTCAAAACTGTCTGGTATCCATCTTCTTTCATCAGACTTATCACAGTTGGCACAAACTCTCTGTCCCACTTGCTTGTGTCATCACCCTCAAACAACCACTCTCCCGTCACG
>CAXCDZ010000067.1:0-3514 GCA_963981525.1 uncultured bacterium
ACCAGGGACCTCTCGAATGTGAATCGAACGCTCTAACCATCTGAGCTACGCGAGCATATTTCTTACTATTCTACTATATTAGGAGGCAATGCTTAACTCGTGACACATATGGATCACACGCTCTAACCATCTGCGACTCCCAGACCATCGTACCTGCTTGCGCAGGCAGGTCTGGAGTCATTTCTCAGGTACTTCGTACCTGATGTGCTTCTACGCGAGCCTATCCTCACTATTTTACTACATCACCAGCAGGATTTTCTTTTTGTACGCCCCTCGCTCTCTCTGTTTCTTATCCTTGATTTTTTTCATTTCCTCCAGACCTCCCTCAACTTCCGCCAGTGCCTCCACCACTTCCGTAATGTCTACCAGTTCATCCTGGCATGGTTCTTCCAGGTACTCATCCACTTCTTCCTGCAATTTCTCTCTCAATCTAGCCACGTACTCAGTTTGCTCCAATATCTTCGTCTTAGCAGTCTTGCCAGTTGCCTTCTCAATAATTTCTGGAATGTGGTCTCTCACTAACTTACTCATGATTGCAGTATATAATATTTCTTGATGTCATACTCCCTCACAAAAGCCACCTCATGGAATCTCGCAGGCTACACCTACCTGATTCTAGCCAGCTTCTTTTCTGTTCCGATCCTAGTGAGCTCGCTCGGTGTCACGGCTTTTAGTCACTACGCACTCGCCCTCGCAACTCTCGCAGTCGCCTCCTCGATCGATCTGGGGCTCTCCGCGGCCGTGATCCGTCTCCTCGCGCGTAACGACCACACTGATCATCACTCTATCTGGTCTACCTCTCTTACACTTTTTTTCGTGACTGGAGTGGTTGCCGCCTCCATGGCGACTTTTGCTGTTAGTAGGATCGGTCTCTCTCCTTCACTCTTTCCTATTATCTTCTTCCATACTCTCGCCACTCACATTCTCGCCCACTACCTCACTCTCCCCCAGGCTCATGGCAGATTTGATCTCTATAATCTCAGGACCTTTATCGTCGGCACTGCCAACACTCTCATAGCCGCATTTCTAGCAAGCTCTGGTTACGGGATCGACGTCCTCCTGATCACTCAGCTTATTGCAAGTGTGATCACAATCAGCATTCTCACACATTACTCCCATCACCATTTCCACCTCCCTCCTGTGCGCCCTTCTCGCATACACTCACGTAGATTATTAGGGTTCGGACTCAAGAATCAGGCTGGCAAACTCATGGGTCAAGTAGGGGCCCAGTACGCCAAATTCCTTCTCGCTCCAGTCAGCGCAATCGCAGTCACTGCCTACTCCATTGCCCAGGGCGTAGTGCTCAAGCTCGCTGGTGGCTTGACCCAGCTCTCAACTGCCCTCTACCCAGCTAGCTCAGCCCACGCCCAATCCAAAAAACTTCAGCAAACCTATCATCGTCTCCAGTTAGTGATTCTCGCGCTCAGTGTCACAGGCCTCGCTCTCTATTTCACATTTGGCTTGCGATTTCTCACCTGGTGGCTCACTGATCTCACACTAGTTAGCAGTGTTCACAGCATCCTCACTCTCCTCATTCCATATCTTGCTGTTCTTATGCTTACCCCACTTGCCTCCACGATTCTGGACTCACATAATCGGCCGGGCCTCACCTCGCTCTTTACCACTCTCACGATCGCACTGGAAATAACCCTCGCGCTTATTCTTCTGCCCAGTAGGGGACTACTTGCCCCGCCCATCGCCGCACTCGTCTCAGTGGTGCTCACGACTCCAGCACTTCTCATCGTCACAGATCGTACGCTCAGAAGTAAGGTAAAATAATCATATGCAATACGGCTCTATCCCAGCAGGTGGTCTAGGTACCAGACTTCAACCCATCGGTTTTAGCAAAGAACTCGCTCCAGTTGCCGGCCGTGCAGTCATCGAGTACTTGATAGAGCGTATGGTCGCCTCCGGCATCGATAAGATCTTCATTAACACCGCAGAGGACAAGACCGACCTCATCCGCTACCTCAGTACTAAGAGTGAGTATCGTGATCACCTCATCTACCTCGTGCGCGAGCGCAAAGGCCTTCTCGACGGCATAATCCAGCCTGCTCAGTTCTTGCGTGATGACGATGAGCTCTTCTTTGGCCTCCCTGACACTATCTGGTTCCCCACGGACGGCTTCTCTCAGGTCATGGATCAGCCAGGTAAGGTAGTCCTGGGCCTTTTTGACACCGGCACTCCTGACTCATTCGACTCCGTAGTTACGTGTGATAATAATCAGATCCAATCAGTCGAGGTAAAAGTAGCTAATCCCAAAAGCAAATGGACCTGGGGCATCGGCAAGCTCACAGTCAGCGAAATCCCTCTCCTTACGAAACTCGTTGGCAAGCAGGAGGGCACTCCACTATTCGGAGTCGCAGCTCACGACTACGCCCAGTCCCATCCTGCATTCGCAGTCGAGCTTTCTGGCAGCTCATATCTCGATATCGGGCAACCAGAGGCATACGCCCAGGCCGACCAATTCGTCCAGTCCCATAGTTAATTCAATGATTCGAATCATTATATTAATAGATTTATGACACAACCACTCGTCTCACTCCTAATCCCCACCTACAACCGCGCTGAGTTTCTGGGAGATGCGCTCGACTCCGCTCTCGCCCAGGACTATGATAATCTCGAGATCATCGTCCACGATGACGCAAGCACCGACTCTACCCCAGAGTTGCTCGCTGGCTACTCCGATCCCAGGCTCCGCATTATCCGCACCGAAGATAATCATGGCATGCTCCCAGGCTGGAACTATATTGTCGGAGAGGCAAAAGGGGACTACATCAAGTTTCTCGCCTCAGACGATCTCTTGGAGCCAACTTGTGTCAAAGAGTTAGTTAGTGCCGCGCTCAAGCATCCCGACGCCGCCCTTATTACCTCACAGCGTCAGTTTATTGATGAGTCAGGAGAGCTAGTCCGCATCGTGGGATTCGGGGAAAAAGATCAGGTAGTAGATGGGCGAGATCACGCTCACTGGATCCTCACTAATCTGCGGGCCAACTTGATCGGTGAGCCCACAGCCACTCTCTATCCACGCCGGCTAGTTAAGCTGGCAGGGGAGTATGACCCCACTTTCTCCCAGTTTGCTGATTTTGAGTACTGGATCAGGCTTCTGGAGCACGGGGACTTAGTCTATATACATAAGCCTCTCTGCTCATTTCGCCTCCACGAGGGGAGTAGTACATCTGCTGCCCAGCGTGATGGCAGATTTATCACCGAGATTTTTACTCTAATCAATAAGTACTATGACTCCTCCCATTTTCAAGAGGTGTTCTCACTCTCCAATCAGGATCGTAAGGATGTCACCAGACAAAAAACTCTCGACACGCTCAAAAACATCAAAGATCTTTTCTTGCAAGGCAAGCTCACTCGCGCATTCACCTATCTCTCCCGTCTCATAACCCGCCCCCACATCTTGAGATAATCCTATAGTTGTCCTTAGAATGTATATGTGCTATACTCTTTGCAGTTAGTAAAAAGACACTGCTAATAGGCCATAGGTTTTTAGAACGTAAAAGAA
>CAXCDZ010000068.1:0-3424 GCA_963981525.1 uncultured bacterium
GTAAAAGGACTCTCCTTTCGCCTGCTGGCGAGCCCTTCTTGATTTGCAATCAGGAATTCCTGTTAAGGAAAGTCCTTTTGGTTATTTAAGCAATAATTTTACTAATAGCACCTGCTCCAACAGTCTTTCCGCCTTCGCGAATAGCGAAGCGCTGACCCTCTTCGAGGGCGACTGGAACAATGAGCTTGACTGTCATGACGGCGTTGTCGCCAGGCATGACCATCTCAACACCGTCGGCGAGTTTGATGTCACCTGTAATGTCAGTGGTTTTGATGTAGAACTGAGGCTTGTAACCAGAGAAGAAAGGAGTGTGTCTGCCACCCTCGTCTTTGGTAAGAACATAGACCTGTGCCTCGAACTCGGTATGAGGTTTGACGCTACCGGATTTGGCCAAAACTTGACCTCTCTCGATGTCGTCTTTTTCGATACCTCGAAGGAGGATTCCGACGTTGTCCCCTGCTTGACCTTGATCAAGTTGCTTGCGGAACATCTCGACACCAGTTACGACGGATTTTTTGTCTCCGTTCATACCGATAATCTCGATCTCTTCGCCGACCTTGACGACACCTCGCTCGAGACGACCAGTGGCAACAGTGCCACGGCCCTTGATTGAGAAGACGTCTTCGACTGGCATAAGAAATGGTTTCTCGAGGTCTCTTTCTGGAGTAGGAATGTACTCATCGACTTTGTCCATGAGTTCCTGGATCTTAGCCTGCTCTGCCTCGTCACCTTCTGCGGCTTTGAGGGCGCTGACTCTGACGACAGGAATGTCATCTCCAGGGAATTCGTACTTAGTGAGAAGCTCTCTGATCTCCATCTCGACGAGGTCGAGTAGCTCAGCGTCATCAACCATGTCGCATTTGTTGAGGGCAACGATGATCTTGGGAACGTTGACTTGCTTTGCGAGCAAGATGTGCTCTCTGGTTTGAGGCATTGGACCATCGGTTGCTGCGACAACGAGGATCGCACCGTCCATTTGGGCGGCACCTGTGATCATGTTTTTGATGTAATCAGCATGACCTGGAGCATCGATGTGGGCGTAGTGTCTGGACTCTGTCTCGTACTCTTGATGGGAGAGGTTGATGGTAACGCCGCGCTCTCTCTCTTCTGGAGCTGCGTCAATATCTTCGTATTTCTTGGCTACTGCGAGGCCTTTTTTGGCTAGAGTAACGGTGATGGCGGAAGTAAGAGTTGTTTTACCATGGTCAACGTGACCAATAGTTCCGATGTTTACATGTGGTTTGGTTCTTACGAACTTTTTGCTATCGTCTGCCATATTTGCTCCTTTTAGTCAGCATTAATAATTTTTTCTGCAATGTTTGCAGGAACTGGCTCGTAGTGGCTTGTTTCCATATAGAAACTCGCTCGACCTTGAGTCATGCTTCTCAGAATTGTAGCATATCTCGAGAGCTCTGCCAAGGGAACGATGGCACGGATAATCCTAACATTACCTCTTTGGTCGGTGCCCTGAACCTGTCCGCGCTTGCTACTAACGTCGCCGATCACGTCACCCATGAATTCTTCGGGGGTAGTGATTTCGAGGCGCATGATGGGTTCGAGAATGACTGGTGAGCAAGCTTTGACTGCAGACTGGATAGCCATGGAACCGGCGATCTTAAAGGCAATCTCAGATGAGTCAACCTCATGATAGGAGCCGTCGTAGAGCTCGACCTCGATGTCAACAACTGGATGACCGGCAATAACACCGTTTTCGAGAGCTTCTTGGACTCCTTTTTCGACTGGCTTGATGAACTCTTTAGGGATAGAAGCTCCAACAATTGAGTTGACGAAGTTGAATCCTTCTCCGCGAGTAAGAGGCTTGACTCTAATTAAGCAGTGTCCATATTGACCACGACCACCAGATTGCTTGATGTATTTACCTTCTGACTGACCTGCTACGGTGATGGTTTCTTTGTAGGCAACCTGAGGATTACCGACGTTGGCTTCGACTTTGAATTCGCGTTTCATGCGGTCAACGAGGATCTCGAGATGGAGCTCTCCCATACCAGCGATGAGCGTCTGGTTGGTGTCTGGATCACTCTTGATTATGAAAGTGGGATCTTCTTCTGACAATCTGGAGAGTGCGACACCCATGCGCTCTTGGTCGACTTTGGTCTTGGGTTCGATGGCGAGCGAGATAACAGGCTCGGTGAACTCGATACCTTCGAGAATAATGGGATTATCTTTGTCGCAGAGCGTGTCACCAGTTTTGGTGTGCTTGAGGCCGACGATGGCGACGATCTCCCCTGCTTCGGCATATGGGATCTCTTCGCGGTCGTTGGCGTGCATAAGAAGGAGACGACCGACTCGTTCGGTTTTGTCTTTGCTGCTATTGTGGACATATGAGCCAGACTCAATCTTGCCTGAGTAGACTCGGGCGTAAGTGAGCTTACCAACGTGTGGGTCAGTCTGGATCTTAAAGGCGAGTGCTGTAAAAGGCGCTTTGATGTCGGGGTGGCGGGTGATAACTTCTTCGGAATCGGGATTGGTGCCTTCTGCCTCGGGAACGTCCAGGGGGGATGGGAGGAAGTCAACGACTCCGTCAAGAAGAGGTTGGACTCCCTTGTTGCGAAGACTGCTGCCTGCGTAGATGGGGACTAGCTTGTATGAGATGGTGGCGGCGCGAAGGGCGGTCTTGAGCTCTTTGACCGTGAGTTCCTTGCCGTCGAAGAATTTTTCCATAAGGGCATCATCGGTTTCGGCGATCTGCTCAACGAGATGGGCGCGGTGTTTGGCTACTTCGTCTTTGAGCTCAGCGGGGATCTCTGCCATGTTGTACTCGGCACCTGTCTCATCACTTTCCCAGATAAGTGCATCCTGCTCAAGGAGTCTGACAACACCACGGAAATCGTTCTCAGCACCAATGGGGAAGGTAACGATTGCGGTGGGCGCGCCCAACTTCTCGTGGACATCCTTGATGGTGGCCATGAAGTCGGCTCCGAGCTTGTCCATCTTATTGATAAAGCAGAGACGTGGAACCTTGTATTTATCAGCTTGGCGCCAGACAGTTTCTGATTGGGACTGGACGCCTTCTTCGGCGTCGAGCACTGTGACTCCACCATCTAATACGCGGAGTGATCGCTCTACTTCGGCTGTGAAGTCAACGTGTCCGGGAGTGTCGATAAGATTGATGCGGTGTTCGCCGGAGAGTAGGGATTGATCGAGTTTGGGGGTCCAGAAACAAGTGGTGGCAGCGGACATGATTGTGATGCCACGCTCCTTCTCCTGCTCCATCCAGTCCATCTGGGTGTCGCCCTCGTGGACTTCGCCTATTTTATAGCTCTTGCCGGTGTAGAAAAGGATGCGTTCTGAGGTAGTGGTCTTGCCTGCGTCGATGTGGGCAATGATCCCGATGTTGCGGATCTTGTCCATTTCTGTGTGACGTTGTTTGGTTTTGATGGAAGCCATAGGAGGGTATTTTATC
>CAXCDZ010000069.1:0-3304 GCA_963981525.1 uncultured bacterium
CCCGAAGGCCTTCTTCCCTCACGCGGCGTCGCTGCGTCAGACTTTCGTCCATTGCGCAATATTCCCGGTTGCTGCCATCCGTAGATGTAGGTCCCGTGTCTAAGTGACCTTGTGGGGGGCCATGCTCTCACACCCCCTACCCGTCATAGCCTTGGTGAGCCATTACCTCACCAACTAGCTGATAGGACGCAGGCTCCTCTCTCGGCGACCCGTTAAGGCCTTTGATCCGAAGACCATATGCGGTATTACCCCTCCTTTCGGAAGGCTATTCCCCACCAAGAGGTAGATTCCTACGCGTTACTCACCCGTCTGCCACTAACGCCATCTAGCAAGCTAGATTTTGTTCGTTCGACTTGCATGCCTAAGGCACGCCGCCAGCGTTCATCCTGAGCCAGGATCAAACTCTCAATAAAAAAGTTTGATTTACTAAAAAATTCAAAAAATTATCCAGCGCAATAAATTGCGCCTGATTTACTCAAAAGAAAAACGGTACTACCATCTCTTTAAAAAGATGTAGTTATATTAAAAAATTTTCCTTGACTTAAAAAACTTGTTACAAGTTGTTTAAAATTATATTCAGTTGTTAATGCGCGATCATCTACTTGAGGACACTACGAGATCCCGTCTCGGTGAGTTGTAACTCCGGTGAGACGTGAACAATGGTGTATTCACAGATGTAGAAGGGTATTGTAGCACAAGAGAAGTTGGGGTCAATGGTTAAGATGTTAACGATTTAGCGACTCAATTACTCAAATATACTACTGGTATCCTCTAGGGAAGTTGGGAGAATTCGCATAGCAGTTAATAGCGTGTCGTTCATTACGTGAAAGATAACTGCTTTAGGGAATTCTGTAGAACCACTTAACCCATCATCGTTGAGAAATAGATTCTTGTCCTCTTCTTGTGTAGGCTCTATTCGAATTTGATTTCCGAGGGCTTGTGCGTATCTAGCAAATAAGGCGACTGCTTGTTGCTGATCAACTTCTGAGTCAAAACTCAAGCGATGGTTTCGGTGAGGACCATGTTCTTGTACTAATTTTGAGCTTAAGCCAGCTTCGGTTGTGAACTGCTCGATAACTTTGGGAGGATTATCTTTACCTCTTGATTTACAAAGAAAGATTTCTGGCATATATACTCGATTTCTAGGGCAAGAATAGTATTTGATTAATTATTAACAATGATCATATCACATGAGGAAATACTCTAGGTTATTTAGAATGAAAGGAGTGGGCAGTATGAATAATAGTTTCTAGGTCGGAGTGTTTGGGCTCCCAATTGAGCTCTTTTTTGATCTTAGTGACATCTGCGACTAGCTCGTTGGCGTCACCTGGTCTACGAGGTGCTATTTTTACTTTTACTGGTTTGCCTGTAACCTTCTCTACCATCTCTATCACCTCTTGATTGCTGTACCCTTTGCCAGTTCCTGCGTTGTAGACTGCTGAGCTTGCGCCTTTCTCTAGGGCCTCTAAGGCCTTGATGTGGGCGTCAGCGAGATCTGTGACGTGGATGTAGTCGCGAATGCAAGTGCCGTCTTTGGTGGGATAGTCGTTGCCAAATAAGGTGAATTCCCTACCCTTCTGTTGAGCTCTAATGATGTTGGGGATTAGATGACTCTCTGGTTCGTGGTCTTCACCTAGCTTGCCTTCTGCGCCAGCTGCATTGAAGTAGCGGATGCTGATACTGCGTAATCCGTACGGCTCTTCGAACCATCTAAGGAATCTCTCGGTAACTAGCTTAGTCTCACCGTATGGGTTGGTTGGTTTCTTGCGGGCAGCTTCTTTAATTGGGAGCTCCTCTGGATTGCCGTATACGCCAGCACTGGAGGAGAAGACGATCTTGTCGACCCCATGCTCAATGCAAGCTGAGGCTAGGTTGTAGCTGCCAAAGACGTTGTTGGTGTAGTACTTTTGCGGATCAAGAACTGACTCACCCATCTGGATATCGGCAGCAAAGTGGATCACGGCATCTGGCTTGAGACTATCAATAGCTGAGCTGATTGCATTGGGATCAAGCAAGTTACCCTGAATATATTGAATGTCACCAAGCTTGGCTTGAGCGATACCCTCTTCCTTGCGATCAAAGACCGCGACTTCATGCCCTGCTTTTACTAGCTCATGAGTAGTGATTGCTCCGATGTAACCTGCTCCGCCTGTGACTAGTATTCTCATGTATGACTAGATTGTAGCTTTTTTAGCACCAATAAGAAAGCAAGCGCGCCGAGAGTGTCGAGGATCCAATCCAGTGGATCAGCTGTGCGGCCCGGGATACTAGCCTGATTAAACTCGATTAGAGCTCCAAAAATGCTGGAGAGAGCGATGCTATTACCCATTCTGAGAGAAGAGAGAAAGAGGAGGACTGCCTGGATACCAAAAAAGATGAAATGGGCAGACATCATCATGAGTGAGTGAAACCATGGCTGATCAAGAACGATGACCTGAGGGGTAGAAGTGAGGCGCCAGGTAAGGGCGGCCCAGAGAATAGAGAGGATGATCCAATGAGTTCTTTTCACTAGGTGATTATAACTGATTGATGGATCTATATTTGCGCAAGCCAAAGAATCCGGCTGTGGAAATGGTGATGAGGCCGAGACCAACTAGGAGAGCAGTCTTGGCTCTGGTGTGATTGAGAGCTGGAGCCTGCGAGGATGGTCCTTGCAGGCTGGGTGATGGCTCAGGGGAGATAGACCTAACTGGAGTGAGGTGAATTGAGTCGACTGTGAGGCCGGCGACTGTGCCTGTTTGAGTTTTGAGGTCTGAGGATGGACGAGGAGATTCTACTCCTATGGGAGAGGGAGAAGGTGTTGGAGTCGATGTTTCGCTTGAGGGTTTTGGCGTTGATGTTGGGGAGGACGTTGGAGTGGGGGCGGGAGTGGGAGATGGCTCTGGGGTTGGGTTAGTAAGACCCTCTGAGGAAATGGTGATAATCCAGCTATCAGCACCATCGGGAGAACGAGAAACTGACTGGTCAGCACTAACAGATCCATACTCATACTGATCAATTAGTTCTGCAGAAGGCGTGGCATTATTATACAAAGAGACGATGTCACCAGAGTTATTGAGCCATCCTGATGAGCGTGAGAAGACCAGATACTCCCCTGAGTTAATAGTGCCAGTGAGCGTGAGATCGTCGGTAGTGCTGGAGTTATTATCCGTGAGGAGCCAATTCTCTAGATCAACTGAGTCACCATCATTGTAGAGCTCGATCCATTCTGGATCAGTCGAGGGCGAGATCTCATTGATATAGATAGCTGCACGCACAGGACTAGCGAGCAAAAAGATCCCTAGCGCCAGCAAAAAACGCCTCA
>CAXCDZ010000070.1:0-3257 GCA_963981525.1 uncultured bacterium
CGGCAATAACGCCACTATCATTCGCGAGTTGGGAGCAAAGCGTCTGGACATCCCTTACATGATGGAGGGTTGGGGTTGGGTTGCTGAGTTTGACAAACCTAAGGATGTAGAAGAGTTGGCCGAGAAATGCTCTGACATCTTTGATCACGATATCTTTGCCGTCTACGCTGGTCCCAAAATGGTTAAGCGAATTGGGGTAGTCTCAGGTGGTGGAAAGCCATATGGTGACATGCTGCACGAGATCCAGGATCTCGACATTGATCTCCACATCACTGGAGAAATCGCAGAGAGCGGACCCGCTTTTGCCAAGGAGGTAGGTTTCAACTATTTCGCCGCTGGCCACTACGCCACCGAGGTGTTTGGTGTTCAGGAGCTAGGCAAGAAAATTAAGGAACACTACGGAGATAAGTTAGATGTCGAGTTCATCGATATTCCCAATCCACTATAAACAATAAGTAGTTAAGTAAATAGGATATAAGTGAAGAGTCAAATACAAAGCTACAAGGATTTGATATTTTGGCAAAAAGCATACACTCTTTCTCGACAAGTTATTCAACTCTCCCGCAAACTTCCTAGGGATCAAGTCACTTACGTTCTAGTCAAGCAAATTCTTCGCTCCTCTACTTCCATAGGTGCTAATATTGCCGAAGGATATGGAAGGTACAAAGGCAAAGAATATGCAAGATTTTTGCAGATTGCTCTTGGGTCTGCGCAAGAAACTGAATACTGGTTGATGCTTATTGGTGACGAGTATTCCTCTTGTGCTACAACCTGCAAACAATTAGCCAGTGACACCCTCGAGATTATTCTCATGCTCAACAAAACACTTTACACCTTGCGTTCTCAATGACTTTTCACTAACATCCTAGTATCCTTATATCCTAAACAGGAAAACTATATGAATCGCCAACAAGCACTAGATATCGTAACGGAGTTCGTTAAGAATCCAAGCCTAATCAAACACATGCTCGCAGTAGAAGCTGGTATGGCCGCCTACGCCAAACACTATGGTGAGGACGAGGAAAAATGGCGCGTCGCCGGCCTCCTCCATGACTTTGACTGGGAGATCCACCCGACGCTAGAGGGCCATCCTGCCAAGGGAGAGGCAATCCTGCGAGAACGCGGAGTGGCAGAAGATGTTATACGTGCAATACAGTCGCACGCCCCTCACACTGGTGTTACCCGCGACTCGCTGATGGAGAAGGCACTCTTTGCCGTAGACGAGCTAACTGGCCTTATCACCACCACCGCACTCGTCAGGCCCAGCAAAAGAATCGCGGACGTCAAGATCAAGTCAATCAAAAAGAAATGGAAAGACAAATCATTTGCCGCCAAGGTTAATCGAGATGAGATCGCAGAGGGGACGCTTGCTCTAGGAGTCGATCTCTGGGAAGAGCATGTCCCGCGAGTGCTCAAGGCTATGCAAGGAATTAGTGAGGAGCTCGGACTATGAAACAAAAAATTCATCCTGAGCCTCGCCGAAGGACAGTGATCGGCGTCACAGGTCTCGCAGTGAATAAGCAGGGTCAGTTCCTTCTTACCCAGCGTCACCAGCCAGACACTCCCGCATGGCACAACAAATGGAATATCCCTGGTGGTGGGGTCGAGTTTGGCGAGTCGCCTGAGGACGCGCTCATCCGTGAGTGCTGGGAAGAGCTCCGCGTCAAGCCAACCATCCTCCTAGCTCAGCCCATCCCCGTTAACATTGTCTGGTACGCCGCAGACACTGGCTATGACCATGACTTTCATCTTCTCTTACTCTGTTACATCGTTGACATCGGCGATCAAGAGATCGACCTCACTCATGATCCCGAAGAAGAAACATCAGATTATCGCTGGTACACTGAGGACGAGCTGGCGGAAGTAGATGGTCTCCCACAAACCGTCGAAACAGTGAAAAAGGCTCTAAATCTGGTCAAAGAGCATGATATACTGAGCGGGTTATGCTAGATATCCAATTCATTAGAGACAACGCCAAAACCACCCGTGACGCATGTGAGAGCAAGGGTCTTAATCCCGATGTCGTTGACAACCTCCTCACCACTGACAAAAAGCGACGCAAACTAATCCAGGATGTAGAAAAAATTAGAGCAGAGCGCAACACCCTCAACGATACTCTCAAAAAAACTCGCACCCCAGAACTAATCACTGAGAGCAAAGAGCTCAAATCCAAGCTAGGAGATATCGAACCAGAGCTCAAAAAACTCGAAACTAGCTACAGAGATCTTATGCTCCAGATCCCAAATATTCCGCTTGACGAGGTTCCAGTCGGAGAAGACGAGTCTGGGAACGTCGTGGTGCGCGAGTGGGGGGAGAAGAGAGAATTTGATTTCGAACCCTTAGACCACATCGCACTCGGTGAAAAAAATGGTTGGTTAGACCTAGAGCGAGGTAGTAAGGTGGCAGGATACAGAGGCTATTTTCTCACTGGCGACGCCGTCTTCTTGCAGCAGCGTCTCATGGACTTTGCCCTGCGCCACTTTGCAGATAAGGGCTACACCCCAGTCATCCCACCAGTAGTTGATAAGCGAAGCGCCTTCGTTAACACTGGTCATTTCCCATGGGGAGAGTCTGAAGCTTACAAGCTTGAGAGCGATGATACTGATCCCCAGAATGACAGTTTCCTTGCTGGCACCGCCGAGGTTCCCCTGGTCAGTATGTATGCAGGCGAGACGCTGCGCGAGGCAGATCTGCCGCTCAAGATGGTTGGGCTTTCACCGTGTTTTCGCCGTGAGATTGGTAGCTATGGACGGGACACTCGTGGCTTCTACCGCGTTCACGAATTCTCCAAGATCGAGCAAGTAGTCCTCTGTGAGAACAACATTGAGACTAGTAGAAAAATGCACGAAGACATGCTCACCTACACTGAGGAGATGCTCCAAGCCTTTAACATCCCGTACCGCGTCCTCCTGATGTGTACCGGTGACATGGGTGAGCCACAAGCCAAAAAATACGACATCGAGGCATGGATGCCAGGTCGTAACGGTTGGGGCGAGGTAGCCTCAGACAGTATTATGCTCGACTTTCAGTCGCGCCGTGCCAACATCCGCTATCAGGCATCTGACGGAACCATCAAATTCGTCCATATGCTCAATAACACCGCACTCCCCTCGACCAGATGGCTAATCGCTCTCTGGGAAAACTATCAGCAAAAAGACGGATCAGTTAAGCTACCCAAGGTTATTCAATAACTAGACCGATAACTGGAACTTGATATCTAGCGCAGAACTAACTCTCCTCAGAAAAGACAGTGACGG
>CAXCDZ010000071.1:0-3229 GCA_963981525.1 uncultured bacterium
CGATCAAGGCTCGGGTTAATCCTGCCATGATCGTACCCAAGAATTATGCTAATTTTCGTGCTCAGATGAAGAATTTGGACCTGAACTTTGATTGGGATCGAGAACTTGCGACGACTGACCCTGCATATTACGGGATTACGCAGTGGATATTCCTAGAGTTATATAAGAAGGGACTCGTATATCGTGAACAGGTGCCGATCAATTGGTGCCCCAAGTGTAAGACTGGGTTAGCTAACGAAGAGGTTCTGGGAGACGGGACACATGAGAGATGTGGAGAGATGACAGGTAAAAAAGAGCTCCCGCAGTGGGTAATGCGAATTACTGATTATGCGGATAGGCTTCTCCAAGATTTGGATAAGCCAGTGGCTCAGTTAGCTCAGTGTAGCAGTAGCTCAGTGGGAAATAAAAACTGCAAGATTGCAAAACTGGAAAACGGAGATACGTCCATGCGGAGTATGGATTGGCCTAGAGGGATCCTGGAGATGCAGCGTAACTGGATTGGGAAGAAGGAGGGGGTGAGAGTCCAGTTTGCAGTGAACAGTGAGCAGTTGCCAGGAATAGAAATACTGGAGACTTTTACGACCAGGATCGATACGATCATGGGAGTGACATATGTGGTGATCTCGCCTGAGATGGCTAGGGATTGGATTAGTAAATGCTGGGAGGCGAGCGTTGATGTGAGGGAGTATGTAGAGAGCTCTTTGCAAAAATCTGAGCAAACTAGACTAGCTGAGGCAAAAGAAAAAACAGGAGTCAAGACTGATCTGATGGTGGTGAATCCAGCAAATGGAGAAGAAGTGAATGTCTGGGTAGCGGATTATGTACTCTCATCCGTAGGAACGGGAGCAGTGATGGGAGTGCCTAGCTTGGATGCTCGCGACCGTGAGTTTGCGGAAAAATATGGAATCGAGATCCGTGAGATTGAGCTGGAGAATACGGAGGCTATCTTTGACAAACTAAGTAAAGCCGGAGTGGTGGAGAAGGAGACGTCTTGGCATCTGCGTGATTGGGTGTTCTCACGCCAACGATACTGGGGAGAACCAATACCTCTTGTCTATTGCGCAGAGTGCGCAAAGACAGGAGCAAATTCTAAATTACAAATAGTAAAACAGAATGGTAAAAAATATGCAGTGGTGCCACTGAAGGAGAGTGACCTACCTTTGACTTTACCTGACCTAGAGTCTTATGAGCCGACAGAGACTGGAGAGAGTCCCCTCGCGCGAGTAGATGAGTGGGTGAGTACTACGTGTCCATCATGTGGAGGCGAGGCGAGGCGCGAGACAGATACGATGCCAAACTGGGCCGGATCATGTTGGTATCACTTGGCATTCTCATTCTGGAAGAGTTCGGCGTGTCAGCGTGTCAGCGTGTCAGTGAGTCAGAAAGATACAAAAACGATTTTGAAGGAATACAAAGCTAAGAGTGAGACGCCGTTCTCGGATTTTTGGCAGGAAGTGGCGCGGCCGGCAATAGACAAGTGGCTACCCGTTGATTGGTATCTGGGGGGGGCGGAGCATGCAGTGCTCCATCTACTCTATGCACGATTTTGGAATAAGGTCTTGCATGACCTGGGTCATGTCGGATTCTCGGAGCCGTACCTGCGACTTCGAAGTGTGGGGATGGTGCTAGCAGAGGACGGGCGCAAGATGAGCAAATCATGGGGTAACGTGATTAATCCTGATGACATGGTCAAGAAGCATGGGTCTGACGCAGTGAGACTCTATGAGATGTTTATGGGTCCTTGGGATCAGGCGATTGCGTGGGATGAGCGAGCGTTAATTGGGATGAAGAGGTTTTTGTCACGAGTGGAAAAAACAGTAGAGGGGACGGATCCTGCGAGGATGGTCCTCGCAGGCGAGGGGGAGACGAGCCCGGAATTGGCGCGGGCGCTCGCGAAATTGATAGAGAAGGTGGGGAAGGGGATAGTTGAACAAAAATTTAACACATCTATTGCTGGAATGATGGAGCTAGTAAACCTGTGGCGTAACGGTGATCTGGTAATGAGTGAGGAAGATGCGCAAAAATTCGCACAAATTTTGTCTCCGTTTGCACCCAAGATTGCTCAGATTGTGTGGGAAAAGAGTGGGGGAGAAGGAAAAGTGGAGGAGAGTGCGTGGCCAGTGATGTCCTTCGACTCGCTGACGCTCGCTCAGGATCTTCGAGTCACGATTGCAGTGCAGGTTATGGGCAAGTTGCGGGCAACGGTGGAGGTGAGTAGTGAGGTGGCTGAGAGTGAGGAAGAGGTGATGAAGGTGGTGATGGAGGATGAGAAGGTGCAGAAATGGATCCCAGAATCAGGAATCAAGAAGACGATTTATGTGAAGGGTCGGTTGGTGAGTTTGGTGGTTTAGTATATAGTTAAGCTATGGACGATTGGCAAGACAGGCTGATTGAAATTCTACGAGAGTATTGGTTATTTATATTGGTTGGAGTGGTGGGTATAGCATTAGTTTGTGTTGGATTGTGGGGAGTAGTGAAGCCGAGTGAGAACAAAGTGGAAATCCTTCGGCAAGCTCAGGACAAGTCATTAGATGAGGAGGTTGGGCAAATAGTCGTGGATGTAGCGGGGGAAGTGGAGAATCCGGGGGTGTATGAACTCGAGAAAAAATCAAGGATCGGGGAGGCAATATCGTTGGCAGGAGGATTGTCTGAGGGTGCTGACCGGGAGTGGGTGACAAAGTATCTGAACCTGGCGAGTGAGGTGGAGGATGGGGGGAAGGTGTATATTCCCTCGCAGAACGAGGGAATAGAGGGCAGTGATCAGGGTGCAGTGGGCAGTGGGGGAGATGTGGCGGGAGTAAGTGTGGGTATGATCAACATCAATACTGCGAGTGCGTCGGAGTTAGATAGTCTGTGGGGAGTAGGGGGAGCGAGAGCTGACAGTATCATTACCAACCGGCCATATGGGAGTGTGGAGGAGCTTATGAGTAAGGCTGGGATCCCGAGTAATGTTTATGAGGAGATCAAGGATGAAGTGTCGGTATATTAAATGGAATTTTTATTTGTAGTGCGTGGCGACGCACACCCGCATTCTATTTTCTTGTTCGTCCAAGAAAACAGAATCAAAAAGAAAGACGCTCCGGACTGTGCACAGACTCTCTAGCAAGTTAATATATTGCAGCTAGGTGTGTTCTGGTATTAGGGTTCCCCAATACCATATGCACGTATCTGCATTTCTGAAGAATTAACTCTGGAGAGTTGTGTGGCACGGCGTGCGGAGATGGGCTGC
>CAXCDZ010000072.1:0-3187 GCA_963981525.1 uncultured bacterium
TGTAGAGTATTCTCCTAACGGTCGAACGCTACTCATCCAGTAAATCAAGTAGTTCTGGAGTTAATAATTACTGCTTACTGAGTCTGTCGGTGATGATTTCGTCATATTCCTTGCTTTTCCCCGCAAAACATGCGTTAATATCCAAAGGGACTGTCCTCATAGCACTCGAGACTATCAGTCCCGAAAATGAGCCCAAAGAGGACAGTCACTTTACTTTATTTATCATGACCTACACTCCCAAATACCAGATTACCAACCAGATTCTCACCCAAGTCGGCCAGATCGACGCCTCGCGTGAGGTAATTAACTCCGCCCCTCTTATTCCCGCCTGGGAACGCCGCTTCCGCTCCGACGCACGCGCTCGTATCATCCATCACGGCACTCATCTCGAAGGTAACGCACTTAACCTCGAAGAAGTCGAAAAGGTCATCGCCTCCCCTCCAGAGCTCACAGCCAAGAACCAAGAACTAGTAGCTCGCACTCGTGATATCCAGGAGGTCATCAACTATCGCACAGTCATGGACTACATCGACAAACTAGGAACCACAAACCAAGAACTAGGAACTGAGAACAAAAAGCTAATACTGACCGAAGGGCAGTTAGAAGAGATCCACAGGCTCACCGTCAATCGCATTCTCCCAAACGTTGAGGCGGGTCAATATCGCACCGTCAAAGTCATTATCCGCAACACCACCACTGGCGAGATCACCTTCCGCCCCCCTCCTCCCATCGAGCTCACCACTCTCATGACAGATCTCTTTTCCTGGCTTAACTCCCCAGAAGGCCAAGACACCCACCCACTCTTGCGCGCAGGAATTTTCCACTACGAACTAGCCCGCATCCACCCTTTCACTGATGGTAATGGCAGGACAGCTCGCGCCGCCGCTCTCCTCCTTTTGTTTCTCGAAAACTACGAAATCAAAAAATTCTTCTCCTTAGAAGAATACTACGACCAGAGTCCAGCCGACTACTACTCTGCCCTCAAATCAGTCAAAGAAGATCGTGGTGACATGACCTCTTGGCTCGAATACTTCACCCTTGGGATCGCAATCGAGTTCTCTCGTATCAAAGAGCTCGTCCACAAACTCAGTCTAGATCTCAAGCTCAAAAATACCTTAGGTGGCAAGCAAATCGCCCTCTCAGACCGTCAGATCAAGCTCATCGAGCATCTAGAACGCCACGGCTCCCTAACCATGAAAGAAGGGCGCACAATGCTCCCTGACGTCTCAGACGACACTATTCTTCGTGATCTGCGAGATCTAATCCAGAAAAAACTCATTATCAAAAAAGGTAGCACAAAAGGTACTAAGTATTATCTCGCATCAACCAAATGAACATCACTAACGATCCCCAAATCCTGGCCATGATCTTCATCCTTCCCTCTCTCTTTGGTTTCTCTCTTATCGGTGAAGGAGTCTGCAAAATCATGAACTACGAACAACGCGGCTGGATCGGGATCATCACTGGATCATCATTTCTTCTTGTGATTCTCCTGGGCTTCCTTCTTATCAATGGTCACATTCTCAACTAATCAAACGTCCCCGGCACTACTTCTTGCCAGGTTAGCGCAAAGCTCTTGAGCTTCGCTGGCATATTCACCAAAAGGTCTGGTCTGTACACAAACTGTTCTGCTGGCACCGTTCTATTTGTGAGTCCTCCTAGATAACGGTTTAGACTCACTCCTCCCCACGCCACCACCATTCCCTCAGTCACTAACTGAGCGTCATCTACCGGGTCAAGAGTTTGGGTAGAAAAGATCTCATCCATCAAATATATTCCTTGTATGCTAGTCACACTAGCTTCCACTGTCACCCCACCGTTCACAATAAAGGCCAGAAACCCTCCAGAATCCACTGTAATATCTTGATTAATTAACAAGTCACCATCCACAAAAATCACATACGACTCACCACTTCCCACACTCCATGCAGATCCCAGTGAGACCTCGCCATCCCCCGCATCTTCCGTGTAATAAAACTCTTGTCCTAGTCCAGCAATCTCACTTTCCCCTATCGTTCCACTAGAAAAATCACTTGTCGTCCCAGGAGTAACTCCCATCCTACTTGCAAAATATCTATAATCCAGTGTTTTCCCGTTATATGGCGAGATCACGCTCCAGTTATTATCACTTATCTCCCCTGCACCCACGCCCACCGTTCCACTCGCACGTACCACAGCAGCCAGATCATTCGTCCCTGGGATCACAAGTCTCGTGCTTGATGATGGTAGATCACTCTCCACAGTCACTCCCCCTGCCAACCCTCCTGCATACACTCCTGCTCCCACTGTCTGCCACCACGCGTCTGCGTTATCAGTGAGAAAAAAGTTGTTCCCAGTGGACGGTGAGACTACACTAGTTGCAGTCGGACATCCCTGCAAACATCCTGTCGAACAGGCATAACCCGCTGGCAATCCACCTAGATCAAGTCTGGCATATGTAGTTCCTGGTGCTGCAATGCTATACGTCCCTCCAGATGATACAGAACTTGAATATGCCGTCCCACGCATGGTCGCTGTGAGCCTTCCCCCCACGTTCTGCGGCGTACTAGTTGAGCAGGTGTTATTCGGATCATAATAAACTGTACCCGTAACCACACAGGCAGTGGTATTACACGCCCTCTCTGTTCCACAATTACTAGTCTCTGTCCCCCCACCACACGTCGCTGTACATGTACTCCATGAGGTATCAGTGCAAGCAAGCTTAACACACCCCGCTGCACAGTGGGGGGTACAACGATCAATATCACTACAACTATATTTACCTCTGACATTCCATCCGCAACTTTCTCCAACAGTGACACACTGTATGGGTGCAGTCGCACAACCATCGTAGTAATAACCAACTGGGCAACCAGGCACATCAACCTTCTTGTTATGCGCTAAGTAACCATCCGCAAAATACGTATTAACAGATCCCTCCAACTTCAGGTTGTAAGTCTGCTGTTTCTCACTCCAACATGCATAGCTCACAACCGTCGCCACCCCACCGTCCGCCTTCTTGATCTCATCCCCCTCTTCTAGCTGTGCTACTACCAGACTCGGCACCTCTGCACGTGCAGCCTCTGGATTAATCGCCTTCCACCCCTCCGTGGTCGACATCGCATGGTTATCCGTTAACTGGAGCGTATCTCCATCAGTATAGGTAATCTCACACATATTCGTACTAATCGGCTGATCTAGCCCCGCC
>CAXCDZ010000073.1:0-3186 GCA_963981525.1 uncultured bacterium
ACCTATGAAGAATTAAGTTTAGGAACACCACAATTAGCCCCATTTATAGGACTAAAACAGCCACCTGGCACTGCCTTAGTCCCTGTTGGTGCGCCTGGAAGGATTCGAACCCTCATCAACGGTTCCGAAGACCGCCGTCCTATCCATTGAACGACAGGCGCAAGTACCAACATTATAACCTACATATTCATTACTGTTTACATCATAAGATATACTAGTACCATGAACAGACAACACAGAGAACGACTCGTCGCAAAAGCCATGAACCGTTTCTTCTTCCAAGATAATCTCGCCAAAAACAAGATCAAAACTCACCGGTGGCGCCCCGACATCGTCATCTCCCGTGATCCAGGCTCTGGTGGGCGACCAATCGCCAAAAAAATTGCCAGCAAACTGGGTTGGCAACTCCTCGACAAAAAAATCATGATCAAGCTAGCAGCCAAGCACGGCCTCCCAGCAAAAGAATTCGCCAAAATCGACGAAACAAGTCGCAACTGGTTTGCAGATACATTTAACCTTCTCTTTAACAAAAATTATCTCTCAGATATCCGCTACCTCAAACACCTTAAGCTTCTTCTGATGAAATCAGCCAAAGACGGCGATGTCGTCATCGTTGGGCGCGGTGCCAATCACATTATTCCGTCAGACAAATGCCTCAGGGTCAGGATTACCGCCTCTTTCTCCAAACGTGTAGACAATACCTACAAACACGAAAAGAAGTCGTCTCGCGAAGAAGCAGCTCGTTGGGTCACAAAAGTCGAGGAGCGACGAGACAGGTTTATCAGTCAATACTTTGGAGTCAATCCCCACAATCCCTGGCACTATGATCTAGTCATCAACACTAACGAACTCTCTCTCGTCCAGGCCCGCAATCTCATTATCTCTGCTTATCTAGCCAAATTCCCATCCGAACGTCGTCGTCTCAAAGACAAGGTATAATTCAACTAATTGCCGAGGTGGCGAAATGGTAGACGCGCACGCTTCAGAAGCGTGTGGACTCAGTCCATGGAGGTTCGATCCCTCTCCTCGGCACAAAAACCCTAACTCTTATTTAACTCGCGCTTGCGCAACCGCAAACTCTCCGGCGTAATCTCCAGCAACTCATCAGGCTCTAGATAATCCAGCGACTGCTCCAGAGAAAGAGAAACTGGAGGCGCTAGTTGGATCACTCCATCACTCCCCTTACTCCTCATATTCGTAAGCTGCTTGCCTTTGGTCACATTAATCTTAATATCCTGCTCCTTCTTAGTGCTCCCCACAACCATTCCCTGATACACCTCAGTCCCCGCATCCACGAACGTCTCTCCACGCTCCT
The DNA here is from genome assembly GCA_963981525.1 of uncultured bacterium. Taxonomy (GTDB): domain Bacteria; phylum Patescibacteriota; class Microgenomatia; order UBA1400; family UBA12108; genus CAXCDZ01. Next base: position 1,316 of record CAXCDZ010000073.1, read on the forward strand.
GAGCAGCATGCAGTCCATAGGCGAGGGCCTGACCAGAATGTGACGCCACAAGCACCCCACTTCTTAATCGTGGCAGCTCTTTTCCATAAGCTCGATACTCAATAAACTCACTAGCATAGATCAGTGTCCCTCGGGTCAGTGTAAGTAGCTCCGCGCGCATTCCGAGCGTTGCCCGGGTCGGCATCACAAATCGCATCCTAATCTCACTCTCCCCAGCGGGACTCACTTCCTTCACCTCCGCCAGGCGCTTACCTAGCTCCTGATGGATCGCTCCTTCATACTCACTTGGCACCACGATCTCCACCATCTCAAATGGCTCCATCTTAGTGTTATCAACTTTCTTCGTAATCACCTCTGGTTTACCTACTTCCATCTCAAACCCCTCGCGTCTCATCGTCTCCAGAAGAATCGAGAGATGCAGCTCTCCTCGACCTGATACTCTATACTTTCCCGTACCTAGTTTTGCTACTCGCAAAGAAAGATTACTCTCCAGTTCCTTATAAAGTCGCTCCTCAATCTGCCTACTCGTCACGAACTTACCTTCTCTTCCCACCATCGGCGAGGTATTAGCCCCGATTGTCATATGCAGTGTTGGCTCACCAATTAGTGGGGCAGGGTAGGCCTCCACCAGCTTATCCTCAGCAATCGTTACTCCGATCTGGAGACCCTTAATTCCCGTGATCGCCACGATCTCACCAGCCTCAGCTTGCTCTACTTCTGTTCTTGTAAGCCCATCATATACATATAGATGCTCTATCCCGAACTCCTTTACCCCAGGCAGAGTAAACAGTCGCATTCCTTTTTTGACCACCCCATCACGCAGTCGTCCCACCGCGATTCTCCCCACATGCTGGTCATACTCCATTGATGAGACTAGTAACTTAACGGGCTTTGTAATGTCTCCTGTTGACGCTGGGATCTCACTCACAATCGTCGAGAGCAGGGGTTGTACATCTCCCACACTCATATCCGCATTCTCTACCTTTACGACTCCACTTCGACCCACTCCGTATAAGACTGGGAACTCAAGTTGCTCATCAGTGCTCGCAAGTTCCAGAAACAGATTCTCTATCTGAGTCTCACTTCTGGCAACATCTGCAAGCTTCTTATCCACTTTGTTGATTACCACGACTACCTTCATCCCTAGCTCCAGTGCCTGCTTGAGCACGGACCTGGTCTGAGGCATTGGACCTTCTGCTGCATCCACGATCAGGAGTGCCCCGTCGGCCATTGAGAGTGTTCGCTCCACTTCACCAGAGAAATCAGCATGTCCAGGAGTGTCAATTATATTGATCTTCACGCCTTCGTAGACTACTGCACAGTTTTTCGCCAGAATCGTGATCCCGCGCTCTCGCTCCAGATCATTCGTATCCATTATTCTCTCTTCTTGCATCTCAGACTGATGCTCACCAAAGACCTGAGTCTGCTTGAGAATCGCATCCACCAAGGTAGTCTTACCATGGTCAACGTGTGCGATTACAGCAATATTTCGAATACTCTTTTGCTCAGACATTTTGCCTCCTTGATAAGTCTTATCTATAAACCCGGACGATTGCGACCAGAAGTGCTTATTATATCGTACAATATCACCTATGCATATACTAAACAAGCGGGTAGGGGAGACGCCACTCGAGTTAATCAGGCGCACCTTCCCCGATCACTCAACCAAAAAATATACCTACGCAGGCCGCCTCGACCCAATGGCATCTGGTCTCATGATCATTCTCGAGGGCGACGAGGTGCATGAGAAGGAGCAGTATCTCGATCTGGACAAAACCTACGAACTTGAGATCCTCTTCGGGGTAAGCACTGACTCCTACGACACTCTAGGACTCATCACGGACTCTCAACTCTCACCCTCAATCACACAC
>CAXCDZ010000074.1:0-3132 GCA_963981525.1 uncultured bacterium
ATCCACCTCACCCTTATAAAGGGTTGTGACTCCAGTCAGAACTTTCTCACCCAATATCTCCATCTCCCGCCTATTTGGCGTAATAATCATATTCTCATTCAGTAGCTTTGGATCTACTTCCTGGAGCGCTCCTCCATCCACTACCCACTTCTTCTCTGGATACTTAGTTAGTAGCTCATTCACGATCTGACCAGTCGCCCGTTCTCCCTCCATAAGCCCCTCATCCCTAGGCATCCCAGGCCCAATCAAGATCACATCATCTTCCTCTATATAGTGCTCAACTTCCTCCCACGGCACCACTATCCCATCCCAGAACTTACTCTTCGCCCTCACCCTCATCAGCTCATTATTCTCCATCGCCGGACTCGAAAAATGCACCAGGTCCACTAGCCTACTTGCCATTCCAGCACTCCAAAATGACGCAGCATGAAATAGCTTACTCCCCCCGATCACGAGCACTCGCCCATTCTCTCCCTTTTTCACTCCTTCACGCGGAACATAGATCTTATTCATCCCAATATTCTACCCTATTTTCAGTTATGAACTAATCCGCCTTGGGTGGATACCCTATCTATAAATGTTATAATTAAGCTATGTCCAACTCTATCCAACAACTACGCTCAATCATCTCAAATAATCCTTCTCTAATCTGGTATACAAATAATCACGACACACTTAGCAAAAACATAATCGTCGAATCAATCCTCACCAGCGGAACATGGCAACAAGTACAGCAAGTTCAGCAGATCCTTGGGTCACAAACTTTCAAAAAAACCTTTCAAGATCTCACTTCGCACAAAAGATCCAATCTAAGACCTGCCACACAACATTATTTCTCCCACTATTTCGCCACTCATGCACAATAACATCCTCAATCAAGACCAGGTTGATCTCATCCCACTCATTGCTTCTTTTGCAAATGATTTCTATCTAGTGGGAGGCACAGCTCTCGCCCTCCAACTCGGACACAGACAGTCCATTGACTATGATCTTTTTACCACCCAGCCACTCAATCATCAAGACATTCTCAGCGCAATCAAATCTACTCACTCAATTGAACGCACAATTATTGATAACAAATCAGAGCTCACACTCCTAGTTAGTAAGGTTAGACTAACTTTCTACACATACCCATACCCTATTACTCACACAGTATCCTGGCAATCAGGACTCACCATGCCAGACATCCTTACCATCGGTGCCATGAAAGCATACGCACTAGGTCGTCGTGCAAAATGGAAGGATTATGTTGACCTATATTTCATTCTCCAAAATCATTCTTTTTCAGATCTAGTTAGTCATACTCAAGATATCTTTCATGTTGAATTTGACGAAAAGCTCTTCCGCGAACAACTTGCCTATCACAAAGACATTGATTTCACAGAACAAGTTGATTATTTACCTAATAAAACCATCAATCAGCAAGTCATCTTAGATTACCTTCTCAAAATCAGCCTAACCTAATCACCTTAGCCTCACCCACTATCTCAAGCACCTCCTCCTTCGCTGTCGTGATTATCACTTGACGACCCTTCATCATCTTCATTATTTCTCCTCGATGCTCATCATCCAGCTCCGAGAATACATCATCCAGTAACAGTATCGGCCTAACACCTAGTTTTTTCTCCAGATACTTCATACTCGCGATCTTGAGAAACAATACTCCCAGGCGCTGCTCACCGCGACTCCCGAATGAGTGCAGATTCTTGCGAAACTCATCATTCATCACTTCATTAACCAAGAAATCATCCTTATGTGGCCCCACCAACGTATGCCCTGCCGCCACTTCTTCCCTCGCGTACTGAGCGAGCCTGGCCGCAGACACTGTCGAGTATTCATACTCCAGCTTGTACCTACCAAAACTCGTCTCCACTCTCGTTAGATAATCCAGATACTCGCGCCTCCGCTCAGTCAGGATATTCCCATTCTTGATAACTGCCTGATCCCAGAATGAGAGCTGCTGCCTAGTCGCCTCACCCTCTCTGATTGCTCTCAGTAGTCGATTACGACTCCTCAACGCTCGCTCGTAGGCTGTCAGGCACCTGGCATAATTAGAGTCTGACTGGATCAGAATCTCATCTAGAAACTGTCTCCTCCTCCCAGGTGACCCCTCAATCAGTCTCAGGTCCTCCGGCCTAAACATCACCGATACCAATCTCCCCACAAACTTCACCTTCCCTCTCGCCACCCCGTCCACCAAATATCTCTTCTTGCTCGTTCTCTTCCCGAGATATTTCCCGGGTGTAAGCACTGTAGAGAGCGACACATACTCCCCTTCTTTTTCCTCAACTATCCCCACCACTGACCCGATATCTTGTCCCCACGCGATCATCTCCTCAGTCACTCTCGCTCTGATACTATTCCCCGTAGTCAACAGGTGGATTGCCTCTAACACATTCGTCTTCCCGATCCCATTAGGGCCCAGTAGCACCGTCATTTGCCCAAACTTAAATATTCGTTTCTTATAACTACGAAAATTAACCAGTTCCAGTCTCTCTATCCTCATTACATTGCATTATACCTGACACTGTCCACACCACCACGTCCCTCTCCCCCCGACTTTGCCGTACTCCAGCTGACACTGACACTCCGGACATTTTCCTTTCGTCTTGCCATAAACCAAAAACTCATTCTGATACTCACCTTTCTTACCCAGCGCGTCCACATACGAGTTATCACTAGCTCCGTTTAACCTAATCCCTTTCTCCATCACACTCTTGATCGCGCCCAACAACCTCGCCATCTCTTTCTCATTCAGCGAGTCAGCCACTCTTTGCGGTCTAATCCCAGCAAGATATAACGCATCATTTGCATAAATATTCCCCACTCCCGCAACCAGGTGTTGATCAAGTATCGCATCTTTTATCTTTCTCTTGGTCTTAGAGAGTCTCTTCTTCCATTCACTCCCACTTATCTCCCAAGGCTCTGGACCCAACTTGATCTCCAACTTCTTCTGAGCCCGACTCATATCAGACTCAGCCTGAATATACCCAAACATTCTCGTTGAGTGATAATACATATTCCTCCCACTCACGAGGCGCACAACCACACGAGTATGCTTTGCCGTCTCGTACCACTCATCGTCAACCACGAATCTCCCAGTCATCCTCAGATGCACTACCCACCCCCCTT
>CAXCDZ010000075.1:0-3088 GCA_963981525.1 uncultured bacterium
ACCCCACCAAACAAGCTTCCACTCCAACTACTACTCCATCTCAAAGTTAATCACCAAATATATTGGACAAATTGGTAATAGTATTGACAATTTGTCCATATAGTGATAGACTTACATCATGATAAAGCGTCAACTAACCAAGCAACTTCAACAAGCCGCCAAGGACTACCCTATCGTTTCCGTTCTCGGCCCACGTCAATCAGGAAAAACTACTTTGGTTAAAGACGTCTTTAAAGACTATCAATACGTAAATCTAGAAAATCTGACTAATCGAGAGTTTGCTCTCAAGGATCCTCAAGGCTTCTTAGAAGTTTACTCAAATAAAGTCATCATTGATGAGACTCAAAACGCTCCCCAACTTTTTTCCTACCTCCAAGTTAAAACTGACGAGGATAAGATAAATGGGCAATACATCCTTACTGGATCTCAACACTTTCTTTTAATGGAATCTATCTCACAATCACTCGCTGGCCGCATCTCCCTAAACACTCTTTTACCTTTATCTTATCAGGAACTAATCCAAGCTAAACTGGCTCCAAAAAATTATCATCAACTTATCTTTAAGGGCGGTTATCCATCTCTCTATGCTCAAAAATCCACCATCAAATCCTGGCACTCAAACTACCTACAAACCTTTATCGAAAGAGATATTCGCACCCTCAAAAATGTCACCAATCTATCTGCCTTTCAATCATTTATCAAGCTCTGCGCTGCCAGAACTGGCCAAATTGTTAACTTATCCGCTCTCGCCAAAGATGCTAATATCACTCACAATACTGCCAAAGCCTGGTTGTCTTTACTAGAAACCAGCTTTATTGTTTTTTTCCTCCAACCCCACCATCAAAACTTCAATAAAAGACTTATCAAATCACCTAAACTTTATTTTTATGATACTGGATTAGCTTGCTGGTTATTAGGTATTGAATCTGAAAAACAACTATCCACTCACTATCTTGCTGGTAATTTATTTGAAAGTTTAATCGTCAGTGAATACTACAAACACATCTTCCACACCACGGGATTGAGGCCTCGAGCTTATTTTTGGCGTGACAAAACCGGACACGAGATCGATCTTGTTATCGAAAAATCAGATGCCCTTATCCCTATCGAGATTAAATCAGGCAAAACCTTTCGCTCTTCATGGTTACACGACCTTCATTATTGGCAAAAACTAGCCAAGGGAAAATCCACTAAAGCCCATCTAGTCTATGGTGGCAACCAAACAGAATCGAGGCAAAACACCAATATCACCCCCTGGCAATCAATCCCTAAACTTTTTCCACAACTTTAACTACTGCTCCATCTCAAAGTTAATCACCGTTTCTTGAGGATTTCTATCATAATCCAACCAATCTACATAGATCTGCCCAGCTTGCGCCTCAATATTCTGTCTCTCTAACTCCGCCTCCACTAACTCTCCAAAATCTTCCTCTGTCCAAGCATCATCTTTTTGTGGTACTTCTATCACCAGTCGCTCCATACCACCCTCAACTTGCACTTTAATCGAATCTGGCGCTACTTCTAGTTCCAGGTCCACTTGATTGCTAATTACCAAGTCAGCCTCTGCAAAATCTAACTGTTTGATTCCGACTATTTGTGCATCTTCTTCTATTTCAGTTTCCATGCTCAATCCATTGGGGTGAGTATACTTGGCTACTATATTACTTGGAGATCTACTCTCAGATCCATTGTGATAAACCGTCCACCCGTTCTTCACCAGTTCATCAACATATAATCCATGTCTATCAGCCACACCTATCTGATCTACTCTAAGCACAGTTCCTTCTTTAGCTACTCTGGTAACTGCTTGCACTACCGGTGCAGCCTTGCCATGTAAAAAGGCTCCAGCCACAGACATAAGTGAATCTACGCTATTATCGGGAATTGTTGCTAGCACATCCCAATCTTCCTTACTAAACTGCACACCTTTTTTATTTAAATTCGGTTTTACCTGCCTATCATAACCAACATCAACACCCACTAAGACTGACTCTGGAAAAAAATACCTACTTATCTCTCTAATCCCAATCCCTTCTCCCGTGCCTAAATCAAGCACTACCCTTCCTTCTGCAAAAAAATCTTCCAATCCACCAAAAATTTGATCACCTGACTCAACAACAGCTTCTCTCACTTCTTCACCTGGAGTTAATAATTGCATCTCTCTATCCCTTGATAAACTATCAGGCACCCAAGCATCGTATTCCTCATAATTCTCATTCGCCTTCTTTAACGCTTCTGTAACATTACTATAGTCATCTTTGAAAAGACTCTCTAAATAATCACTTCCGTTTCTATCAGTTGTATTGTCATAAAAGACTAAATAAAGTGGCTCAGGGTTAAAAATGTTTTTAACATAATAACTTAACGGCCTAAATCCTTTGATTTGAGGCAAATCAATTTGAGCACTAGATTCTCCTCTCGAATCATGATGCAAAACTTCTGCCTCAAACCCTTCAAGCAAAGCACCACTCTCTCCTTCTTCAAACTTTAAAGCTACCCGACCATCTTTCATCTGAGTCTCTTTTTCAGGTATTAAAACTATCTGACTATCTCTTACCTGTACCTCATAACGCGTATAATTGATTTCTAAATAACTGTCTTTGCTAACAAACTTTGGTTTTGTAATCGGCGGGTAGTTAAGACCCCCTATCTGACGCACACTTCCAGGTATTGTTCCATTATCTACCACAGCTAACTTACCAGTTCTTTCATCAATAAAAAACAAGGCATTTTCAAATTGAAAATGAAGAGTTTCCTTTCCGGTTAGCCTCGCAACTATCTCTCGTCTCAAACCCTGAAAAATTTCCCCCCTTCTTAGCCAAACATACCCTGAGTCTTTACCTGATTCAGGTATAACCACATCAGCCCTCTCCTCCATCACTTCATCATCAATATACTCTACTTGACTGTTTTCAACTACACCCAAGCCCCTGACTACCGTCCATATCTTAGTTCTCCAACTTCCAAGTAATTTTCCAGTTGCCGCTAAACTTCTCAATAATTCATTAAAACTAAAAGCATTATTTAGATAACCCCCCATCATCATCTTTTGGATTTACTATATCTTCTACTCTTCTTAACACATCAA
>CAXCDZ010000076.1:0-3061 GCA_963981525.1 uncultured bacterium
ATATGATTATTACGCCGAACAAACGAGAAATGGAGATCTTGGGTGAGAAAGTTCTGACTGGAGTTACAACCCTTTATAAGAGTGAGGTGGATGTGGTGAGTTGTGGAGATGTGCGAGTGGAGATCAGCGGGGGATCAGCGGGGATGGTCAAAGGAGGAACGGGGGATGTGTTGTCAGGTCTCGTGGCCGGGCTGTACGCTAAAAATGAGGCGATGGAGTCGGCAGTGCTAGCTAGTAAGGTGTGTAAAAAGGCGGGAGAGAAGCTGCATGCGAAGGTGGGGCCATACTACGGGGCAAGCGAGCTGATGGAGGCGGTGCCAAGAGTGTTATGGAAAATGGCGAATAACTAGTCTGTGATTAATTGGAACGAATCGATGTGGATGTATGGATTGACTGAGTCGGTACCGTTAACAAGTGAGCCTTGGATCTCGAGTCTAGTATTGTCTTCGAGATCTATGATTGGTTTTATGACCTCTCCAACACCAGCAATAGAGTATTTTTTGCCTGATTCTGCGATAAAGATGGGGAAGTAGGTCTCTTCTGTAGAATTATTGTCAGTTGTGAGAGCAAAAAATATCTTGCCACTAATGGTTATGGGAGTGAGTTGGTCGGGTTTGATGGCAAAACCTTCTCCATTAGTAGGAGAGGGAGAAGGAGAGACAACTGGAGGAGTAGGTGAAGGAAGTGGATCTAGGGTTTGTTGAGAACTGGTGAAGTAACGAGCTCCGTAGTAACCAAGTAGGATGGTGATGAGGAGGGTGGAGATAAGTAGTAGTACGCGAGAAGATTTGTTCATAACAATAATATAGCATATAGCAGGTTGGGGGGGGCTAGGTGTGAGCGTATTGGTGGAGAATACTACCAACGAGAGTTTGGTAACGAAGACCGAGTTTGGCGGCCTTTTTTTGTAATGCAATCTTGGTATTGTGAGATACTCGAATGTTCATGTTGGTGTCTTTTTTCATGAGTTTGAGAGTGTTTTCTGCAGCTTTTTTGAATTGAGCCATTTCTGTTTTTGAGATTGGAGTTGGTTTAAACTCGCCAGAATTTATCGCATCTTCTATTTCTTGCTCATACTCATCTAGTACGAGGTCTTTGAATGGGTCGAACTTGGTTTTGGTCATTTTTTGTCCTTTAGATATTTTTTTTTATATTTGCGGTTAGCGTAGATGGTTTTGAGGAAAATAGTTTGTTTTTCTTTGACATAGGGTACGCAGTATATGTAGTTGTTGATGTTAATAATAAATATTTTTTGATTTTGATATTTGCTTGGATTGGTATGTGTTAGTTTTGTGATAACTTGGTTATCTTCGATAGCTTGAACAATTTGTTCAAAGCTGATATTCCTCGTTTTCTTGAGTAGGGTGTTTTTCTCCTCATTCCAAGTATATTTGAGCATTGTGATTAATATATAACAATGTGCGCACAATGTCAATATGGCAAGATCTCTTCATGATTGAGTAAGCCTGCGAGGACCATCCTTGCAGGCTAGTCAAGATCCAGAGCAACTTGTGAGATGATTTTGATATCATCTGGTTCGGAGTCCTCGACGAATGATTGGTAGCTGAGGGAGTGGTTGGTACTACTGAAGCGAGAAAGGATCTCGTCTGTGTTAATCCACGACTGGGAGAACTGATTGAGATAGTTGGGATATGAAGAGTAGGGATATGAGGAGAGAGGTTGAGAGCCAGTTTTGTAGGCTGGCAGATCATGGGGGTTGCGGTGGATATATTTAGTGAGATAGACGTATTGATATTCATTTTCGATATGGACTGCTTTGTAGATGCCTTGGAATAATGGTCCGATGCGGTTATGTTGAGAGTTGAAGTATCTGACATACTTTGTAGCGAGTGAGCGCATGAAGTGGTTGATGCCATGCTCTGACTCTTGTTTGACGAAGAGATGAAAGTGGTTGGGCATGAGGCAGTAGGCTAGGAGGGGGATCTCACCTGCGAAGTTGTTGAGTTGTTTTGTTGGGGCAGTGGGGAACTGATCCTGCGAGGATGGTCCTCGCAGGTTGGGTGGAGTGAGGTAGAGTCGGAGGAATGAGAGGAATGTTTTGTAGTCTTTGTCGTTCTCGAAAATAGTGCGTTTGTCTACACCACGATTATAGATGTGGTAGTAACCACCCGGATGATATTCCTTGATCGCGTTTTTGGCGGGCATTAGGGTAATAATATCATGTCGTGGGCAAAATGAGTGGGGACTGAGCCTGCGGGGATGGTCCTTGCAGGTGATTGCAGGTGAGGAAGTGTGTGGTGAATTATTGCAGTAGCTGTTCGAGAAGTGGTTTGAGCCTTGGAATATCGATGGTAGCAACATCCCATACAAGAGGAAGATCTATTTCGAAGTAGTCGTGGACGAGTTTGTGACGCATACCAATAATATCTACCCATGGAATTATTGAATGTTGTTTTTGGAAATCCGCACTTATGTGACGAGCTGCTTCTCCGATAACCTGGATTTCGCGAATAAACGCATTTTGCCAGTGTTTGTCTTGAGAAAACTTGAGTTCGTTTACTTGCTTGAGAAAATCCTCGATATGAGCCATGGATTCGAGGATATGATGAATGTAGATAAGGTTATTTTTGACCATAAACTGTGATAAGGTCTTGCATTACGTAAGGCTTGACATGTTTGTTGAGGCTGTTGGAGGGAATGAGGTCAATTTTGCCACCAATAGCTTCTCCTATAATACGTTCTGTGCGAACAAGGTCGAGTAAGCTAAGGCGGTGATCAAAATCAACTAACATGTCAATATCGCTGTTTGATGTTTGTTCTCCTCTGGCATATGAACCAAAGAGGCCGAGATAGGTAATGCCGTTTTCTCTGGCAACCTGATCTATCTGGGCTTGGTGTTGACTGAGTGCATGTGTTTGCATGGTTTTAGTATAACATTTCGTTTTTTGATGGTGGTGAGGTGGGGGACTGAGCCTGCGAGGACCATCCTCGCAGGTGAAAGGAGGGTGGTGTGGGTGAAGATGTGGGTGATAGTGTGGGTGTGTAAATGGTGTGTATGGCGAGTATATCTGGCAAAATGTGTAATTGATGGAGCTTGACA
>CAXCDZ010000077.1:0-3052 GCA_963981525.1 uncultured bacterium
TGTCATTCCACTGACTGACATTGTTGGAGACATCTTTGGTGATAGTGCTGATATCGTTGGCATCCAGCCAGAGCCTGAGATTGCTTATATCAGTTGGATCTATATCCGTGTCATAACTCTCTATAGCAGTCTCACCGGTTGTGGATGACCAAGCATCCCAAGAGCCATCGTCGGGGGAGGTGTCGGCACCGACCCTGGTTTGGAACTCGATGTTAGCTGCATTGTAGTTGCTCATGATCTCGTGGGCGGGGAGGGCGCGGGAGTAGATGCGAGTGGAGTCGATGGTGCCTTTAAAGTACTTGGAATCTCCTGTTGCGTTTCCAATACTAAAGTTAGTTACAGCTGTAAAATCTGCTAATGTACCTCCAGTGCCAGCAACGGAGCTTAGTTTCCCATCTACGTATGTGGTTGGATCAGTTCCATTCCAGATACCTACTACATGGTGCCATCCAGGAGATAGAGTAGATACAGAGTCAGAGAATAAATAGTCAGTGCCTGAAGAAAGCACGACAAATCTTAATTTATTGGCGGAAGTGATGCGTAAGTGGTACCCTTTTGTGCTCCAGCTATTTCCCATGATTACATCATCTGATGAGTCTAGTGACGTATTTATCCATGCTGATAAGGTGAAATTGTCTGCATTAGCGAATTTTAGAGATGAGTCACTTCCAGCATCCACATAACTATCCACTCCATCAAACTGGAGTGCACCAGCTCCCCAGCGCTTGTTGTTGGCAGTCCAGGATGAGTCTGGATCAGCGTCTTGTGAGGTGGTGGAGTCGAAGCCTGAGAGAGTGCCGTCGAGAGCTGCCGTTCCTTCTGCGTTGTCAGCGGTAGTGCCTGAGGTCTCATTAAAGTTCCACTGGGCAACAAGACTGGTATCATCGTAGAGAGTCTCGCCATCACCAGTAGCAACACCCCACTCATCCCAGGAGAGGGAAGTCCAGGAAAAAACATCATCTGTGAGGTCGATGACGTCTGAGGTGTAGACTGCGCTGGGGCGGCGACTGGCTGCGGCTCGGATTTCTTCGGGGGTGCGGGCGATGTTAGAAATGCGGACTTCGTCGATTTGGCCTTGAAATTCTGGATCCCAAGTTGTATCTCTATTTCCTATTTTTAGAACTGATGAGACATTGGTGTCTCCAATAGTTGTGTTGGAGGTGGTGGATACTTCCTTGCCATTTATATATAGAGTCCAAACGCTAGAGTTTCTCGAGATAGCCACGTGAACCCACTCATTAAGTGACGCACCCGTACTAACAGCAGAAAATATATTTGCTGCATTCGTACCATCTCCTGCACGAAAATATAAACTTGCGATAGAGCCCCAGAATTTAAATCCATCATTCCACGTGCTTTCTTTAACTAAAAATGTGCCTTGACCACCAGTCTGATATACCCAAGCTGAGAGCGTGTATTGCCTATCTGACTCATGGGTTAAGAAGGCTGCTGTTTGGATTTTTGTAGTTCCGCCATCAAAGCCACCTCTCGCATTATTTAACTTGCCGCTAACAATACTAGTTCCAGTTGCGGTGCCATCATTCCCATTCCCACTACTATCAGCCACACTACTCCCACTCCCCTCATTCATATGCCACAACCCCACAGTGTGCTCATCTGCTGGGAGCTCTTGGTAGTAGGTTTCTAGGGAGGGAACACTACCAGTGCCGGTGTCTTTGACCCGATCTAGAGTGCCTGCCGAGAACTCGGTAGTGGTGTCGTGGACTACGGTGGGGTCGATCACGACGGGGTAGACTCTAGCAGGATCGTTGAGCCAGGTCGGGTCAACGGTGAGTTTGAGATAATAATTAGTTGTTAGTTCTTGGTTCTCAGTTCCTGGTTGGGGGCGTTCTTGGCCGATTTGCATAAGAACGTTGTCTGTACGAGCGCCAGTAGCGTCATAGGCGTAAGGCTTCTCAAAATGGAAGAGATATTCCCCGTTACTATCCTGGAAGGTGGGGGAAAGGGAGATGACTCCATCGGGCCTTTTGGTTAACTCCTTAGGTGTAGTGCCGGAGAGATCAAGATCAAAGAGGTAGGTGGAGGGGACATGAGGTTCCGAACTACCTGAAAGTTCGGAACCTTTGGGTGCTTGTTTAATAATGATCTCTTCTTTGACTCCGTTACTGAGCGTGGTGTACTGGAGGTCGACTCCCTCCATCACATTCTCGAACAGGACGGTATCACGATTAGTCTTTTTCCCCTGAGTGGGATCAATTCCTGCAAGAGTAAAGGTGGCTATAGCTGATTCTACCTGAAAAGCAACCTGAGGTGAGCCGTCTCTAGTACCGATATCGGCGGAGAAGGTCTTGTTACCGGCAGTGAAGAGAGTGTTACCTGAGCCTTTTTTAATGCGAGGAGCGTGAGGAGTGGAGTTGAGGGTGAAAAGGAGGATGACTGTACCGAGAGTGATGCCGAGGGTGAGTAACCCCAGAGAGATAGTCTTTGACCCCAGAGGGATACTTGTCAGATCCCACGGGGTCTTTGACATCCCACGGGGTCTGCGCTTCGCTAGAGATCGTAGAGAACGGGGAAGGAGAGATTGTAGATAGTGGATCGTAGGTCGTAGGAGGGAGGAGATTGATCGTAGAGAGCGTCGTAGGCGACGACGGATAGATCTGATATAGAAATGATGTTTTTGTCTCACTAGTATATATTGAAGCATATTCTGGATCTTTGCAAGTAGCTGTTTCATTGTTGAGTCCTTGATTTGAGATATCGCTTGCCCCAGGATGTTTTGAGATAATTTTCTCGCTTTCTCGCTGATCCTCTGGAAAGACAAGCTTCGTAATAGATGATCTTGAGTGGTCTGCGATGTTTGGTTGATTGAACACGACCAATATTGTGCTCTCTGAGTCTTGCGTTGATATCATCACACGATCCGACGTAGTAATTATCATCTTTTTTGGATGTAAGAACGTAGGTGTAGAAGAGTTTACCCCGAAGAGATAGCTCGCTTTGCTCACATCTCATGGGAATTTGTGTTGAGTTGGATTGACCCCGAAGAGATAGCTCGCTTTGCTCACATCTCATGGGAATTTGTGTTGAGTTG
>CAXCDZ010000078.1:0-2968 GCA_963981525.1 uncultured bacterium
ATCCCAATCATACGTGTAATAGAGAATCGAGTATGGAAACGGCTTCGTCACCGGCGCCCACAACGTCACCCCCTTCACCTGCGAGGACCATCCTCGCAGGCTCAGTTCCCCTCGTCTCCCGAGAATCTCCGCTACAGATAACGCAATCTGCCCCCCATTACTATGCCCCCACAAATATACTTGTTCGGTATCAACATACTCAAGCGATGACAAGCTCGCCAAGAGGTCTAGCACCGTCGCCGGCTTCCTCACTCTCGCTCCCAGCGTATCCTCGTCCGACGGATCACTCCCACCGTATCCGAGAAAATCAGGGGCAAGTGTCACATATCCTTGCTCCGAGAAATATTTGGCCCCATTCTTAGTCCCATACCCCGTGTAATAGATCTCTTTATCCGCATATCCCCTAAGCATCACCACCACTGGCCACCCACCTTCAGGGCCTGGCCCTGTAGGCAAGGTAATCGCTCCAGTCACTTTCTTTCCCTCTGTCATGTAACTAAAGGTCTCCCCCTCTATTTCTATCTGACTGGCGATATCCTCACGCTCCACCAATCGCGAGAAGCTATATTTATCATACGGCTTCTCCTTCACCTGGTACTCTCCCATCGGATTGCTCATCTCGCGAACTTCTCCCCTACTCATCCATAGCCAGACTCCCACTGCACCCAACACTACTCCAGCACCAATCATCCATTTCCTCACCTCAGCTCCTCAGCGAGCAACTTCGCCACTGACAATATTTTGAGTTTTCTTCTTACCTTTTTCCCAACTGAGCTAACTGAATCTACTGAGCTCACTGATATACTTGGGCCCTGAATCGTATCCGTCACCACCAGCTCATCTATCTCTATACATTTATCAATCTTCTCCTGCGTCCCTGGTACATACGTGTGATGCGTCACTCCCACTCGCACGGACTTTGCACCTGCTCGCCCTAGCTCTTTCGCAGTCTCAATCAACGTCGAGCCAGTTACCAGATTATCGTCAATTATGATTATCCTCTTACCCTCCACACTCCCCGAGATCCCTCTTACCTCAACCTCACCAGTTACGAGATCTCGCTTCTTATCCATATATACCACTTGTACTCCCAGATCATTAGCAAACTCTGTCGAGTTCTTGACCGCTCCCGCGTCTGGTGCCACCACTATCGTATTCTCACGGTCCAGTTTCTCCCCAAAATACTGCACAAACTTGCTCTTCGCAGAAAGCTCAATCACAGGGATCTCAAAAAATCCCACAATCGCCCTATTATGTAGATCAAATGTCACGAGCTTCGAGAGTTTCGCTACCTGGAGCAGTCTTGCTACCACTTTCACCGAGAGTGGCTCTCCAGTCTGGAAAACTTTGTCCTGCTTCGCATACCCTAGCCACGGCACTACCCCTATTAGTTCTGTTACCCCCATCCTCGTGAGAGCGTCAGACAGTAGCGCCATCTCCACAATCATCTCATCCGCTGGCATCGAAAGTGACTGGAGCAGGATTGCCTGCTTACCGACTTTTTTATCTTTGATGACCACTCTCTTCTCGCCATTCGGGAACTTACTAAGCTCTACCTCACCCAGCTCTATCCCGAGCTCACTCGCTAGCTTGCTTGCTAGATCTGGATTAGACGAGCCAGAATAGATCTTCATGCCGAGGGATCTTCTATCTTGTACCCCCTCTCAATTATTTTCTCTCTTAACTTATCCGCCTCATCCCACTTCTTAGCTTTTCGCAGCTCTTCCCTCTCATCCATCATCTCTTTTACAACTTTCGGAATCTCCTTTTCATCTTTCACCTCTCCTTTATCGATTTCTATCCCCAGCACTCGGTCAAACTCAGTTAATAACTCTACCTTATCAGATCCAGGGATATTACTCTTACTTACTTCCCACACTACCGCCAGCACCCCCGGCATATCCAAGTCATCAGAGAGTCGGGCGCGAAAATCCTCTTGATATCTCTCGATTTTCTCCATCTTCTCATTACCCAGTGTCGTTCTACCTTTGTCAGCTTTCGCACTCTGGTAGATCTTACGCAAACGAGTCAGTGCAGTACTAGCCGCCGCTAGGCCGTCCCAGGTAAAGTTAATTTGTTTTCGATAGTGACCTGTCATGTAGAAATATCGTAGCGCAAGTGGGTCATATCCCTTCTCAACCAGATCACTCACAGTGTATGCGTTCCCCAGTGACTTACCCATTCGCCCACCGTCCACCAGTAGGAACGCCCCGTGCACCCAAGTTTTGACAAATGGCTTCTTTCCAGTTACTCCCTCACTCTGCGCGATCTCGTTTGGGTGATGCGTGCTCTTGAGATCCTCTCCACCCACATGGATCGCAAATTGCTCGCCCAGATACTTCATGCTCATTGCCGAGCACTCCACATGCCACCCTGGGAATCCTACCCCCCACGGACTCTCCCACTCCATCTGTCGTCTCTCGCCAGATGGTGAAAACTTCCAGAGTGCAAAATCCCTCTTATCCTTTTTCTCTGGATTCGGCTCGAGCCTTGCACCAGTCTGCATCTCATCTATATTAGAGATCTCACCGTACTTATTGCCCATTGACTCATACTTAACTATATCAAAGTACATCCCATCCGAAATTTTATACACAAATCCTTTTTTCTCCAACTTCTCAATCAACACAATCTGTTCTGGAATATGATCCGTTGCTTTACATAGCTCTACCGGCCGCACAATATTCAGGCTCTTCATGTCGCGCACAAACTCACTCGTATACTCCGCACTTATCTCCCACGCAGTTTTTCCTTCCTTTTTTGCCGCCTTCTCCAACCTATCCTCACCCTGGTTAGCATCTCCTTCATTATCTCCCGTGAGATGCCCCACATCTGTTAGATTCATCACATGCTTTACCTGATACCCTAGATACTGCATACTCCGCACCAAAAGGTCTGAGAGAACATATGTCCGCCAGTTACCAATCGTCGCAGTAGAATATACTGTCGGTCCACATGTATACATCCC
>CAXCDZ010000079.1:0-2867 GCA_963981525.1 uncultured bacterium
TCCAACATCGCCCGCACCCCCGAGGAAATCAAGTCAGCTGCCAGCCGTCGCCCCTCCTCCACCTACACCTCAGACGTCATCGACCTCACAGATGATGTTTTTTCCTGGACTTCTCTCTCCTGGGATGAATGGGGAGTAGCCACTGGTGACGGCGAAACCCTCTACTCTTCCACTGGACTTGTAGCTCAGTGGAACTTTAACGAAACTAGTGGCACCACCGCTGATAATGCTGAGGGAACGGCCTCTCTCGACGGCACTCTCTCCGGCTTTGATAGTACCGCCAGTCAAGACGCTGACCCTGACTCCAGCTGGACTGCCAACAACCGTCGCTGGGGTGCAGGGGCGCTGCAATTTGATGGCGTGGATAGTTATGTCCAGACATCTAGCACCGTCCCCTTTGGATCCACTACTAGTTCTCCATATACTATCGAATCTTGGTTTAGGGCTGATGTTGTAGATGGTAATATTCAAATCATTGTCCAAGGAGCTGATGGGACTGGAACAGGTAGAACCCTTCTTGGAATCCAAGCTAATAATTATTTTTATTCCAATATTGGAGGCACTGCAACATACTCCACTACCATCCCTACACCAGGAGAATGGTATCATCTCGCAGTTGTTTACGACGGTACTAATGAAACCATCTATGTCAACGGTAGATCAGAAGCAACTGCCAGTAATACCCACGAAGCTAATACTGGTGCAATCATCATTGGTAAGGCAAAAACTAGCGCTTATTATTTCGACGGCACCATCGACTCCACTCGCATCTACTCCCGCGCCCTCCCCGCCCACGAAATACTATCTAACTACAACAGTACCAACATCGAGTTCCAGACCCGCGTGGGCGCTGACACCTCCCCTGACGACGGCGACTGGGATGCATGGAGCTCTGTGAGTGGTGAGACCGCCATAGAGAGCTTTGACACCATCGAGTCAGCTACTCGCATCTACAATACTCTCATCGCAGACTCCAGCACCAATCAAACTTGGCACAAAGCCAACAACGCCATCGAATCCCCCTCCGACACCACGGGTACAGACGGTCGCCTCCCCCTTGGTAGTACTGGCGGTGATACTACTAACATTCACTCCCCTTCCGTTATCAAGGACGGCTCAACCTACAAGATGTGGTACTCAGGATATGACGGCACCAACTACCGCATCTACCACGCCACCTCCCCCGATGGCCTCACCTGGACCAAATACGACAACTCTATCGAATCCCCCTCCGACACCACTGGGACTAACGGCCGCCTCCCCCTTGGCAGTACTGGCGGTGATACTGGTCGCTCCACCTATTCCTCCATTATCAAAGACGGCTCAACCTACAAGATGTGGTACACAGGACATGACGGCACAACCAATCGCATCTTCTACGCCACCTCCCCCGATGGTCTCACCTGGACCAAATACGACAATAGTATCGAATCCCCCTCCGACACTACTGGCACTAACGGTCGTATCCCCCTTGGTAGTACTGGCGGTGATACCACACACGTCGGAACAGCTACCGTCATCAAGGACGGCTCAACCTACAAAATGTGGTACTACGGATCCGATGGCACTAACAATCGCATCTACTACGCCACCTCCCCTGATGGCCTCACCTGGACCAAGTATGACAACTCTATTCCCACAGTCTCTAACACCACGGGTACTAACGGGCGTATCCCCCTGGGAACTGCTGGTACAGCCGACTCATCCCACACATATCTTCCCAATGTCATCAAAGACGGCAATACTTACAAAATGTGGTACACAACTCACATGGGCAACACCGCTATTAGCTACGCCACCTCTCCAGATGGTCTCACTTGGACCAAGCTCGACAATAGCATCGAAACAATTTCCGACACCATCGGCACCAATGGCCGTCTCCCTCGCGGCAACTCTGGTACGGGGGATGTAACCCATGCATATGCTGCCAATGTTATCAAAGACGGCAATACTTACAAAATGTGGTACACAGGATATGGAGGCGCCTGGCGCAATTATTATGCCACCATGATCCCCATCCCCGCCACAGAATCTCTCAACTCCACTATCAAACAAGAGGGGTCTTACAGTAGTGAGTACTCCTTTGGCCAGCCCCAAGTAGACGGCAACACCGTCGCCCTCTGGCACCTAGACGAAACTGGAGGGACTGGAGCTTACATTAAAGATAGTAGTGGGAACGCCAATCACGCCACTCCCACTGGCACCACTCTCACTCAAGCAATTTCAAGAAAAGGAAGAAGTTTTAATGGCACAAGTGATTATATTTCAACTCCTGACAGCAACTCGCTAGATACTAACGGAAACGCCATCACTCTTGAAGCTTGGGTTAAACCTCAAGACTGCACCGGCACAGGTGACGGGCGCCAAACTATTTTGACCAAGAGTAGCGCTTATTATCTAAACTTAGAAAACACTACCTGTAAACCTGCATTTTATTGGTATGGTATAAACCCAGCCGGTTACCACACGGCTGATACTGCAGTTCCTCTTAATACTTGGAGTTATGTTGTTGCCACCTATGATGGACAAGCAGTTAGTATTTATATTGACGGCAAACTAAATAAAACAGTTGGTGCTACCGGAACAGGCACAATAAATACTGAATCATTAAGAATTGGTGGGTTCAATAGTTCTGCTAGAAATCTAAATGGATATCTTGACGAAGTAAAAATAAGCAACGTCGCCCGCACTGCCGAAGAAATAGCAGAATCATACCGAATGGGCCGAGATCACTACCTCAACAAAACCATTACTAGCACTGATCTCTCTGGCAAATCCTCCCTCCCTTTCTACATTGCCGCAGATCGTCCTGGCTCATACCTCTCGGCCACAGTTGGTGAGTCCCCCTACGCGAACTACCAGCCAGA
>CAXCDZ010000080.1:0-2793 GCA_963981525.1 uncultured bacterium
ATTCGCCGCCGAGCTTGAGTAGGATTCTTTTGTATTGTTTGGTCATGAGGGCTCCAGGATATGTATTACTTGCCGTCTGGTGTCACATCCTCACTGTTAAGATCTGAGGGGTCAATTATGGACTCTCCTTCAAGCAAGTTGCTTGATCCTTCAATGAAGGTTTCTTTTAAGTTACCTGATTCTTCGATGATGGTTTCTTGAGTTTTTTTGGAAGTAAGACCCATGAAGCTAAATAGTTTGTTTGCAGAATCACCAGCTTTGTCGAAAATAGATCCAAAATAATTACCAATTGCTCTTGGAAGACGGGATGTATATTCTCCAGCTTGCTCGATATAGCTACTTGGTTTGTCAAAATCAGTAATAACTTCGCCAATCCTCTCTCCTCCTTCATCAACATTTTTTGCTATTTCCTCGGTTATTTCTTGGCGAGTTTCTGCAGATTGCTTAAGATTCTCTATCCACTTATCACTTGCCTGGTCATATCTGTTGGCAAAATCATTAAGAGAGTCTCCAGTTTCTTTGTTGCCAGCAAGAGTGTTAACACTACCGAGTGTTTTTACAAGACCAACGAACACGTTGTTGGCAACACCAGTAGAGACGATCTGGAATTGACTAACTTTGTTGGTGGCGACATTATATTGCTCGATGTTTTTAGCTCTACCCTCGGCATATTTAGCAATAGCCCCTCCTGCAATGTTTTGGGGAATATCTACCATGCGGGCTGAAATGTCAAATCTTGCCTGATTAATATCACCCACTACATTTCCTGCACCCTGGGCAATGTTTCCCCCAATCTCAAGTGTTGCTTGTGTGGTGCCTCCTATAAACTCTCCTACTGTAATGTCTTCTCCGGATGGAGTAATGATAGGAGGTTGATTGACACCGCCTTCTTGACTATTTTGAAAGAAGGGATTATCTTCGAATTTCTCGGATTCGTTGTGCGTAGATGAAGGAGGTTGTTTTTCAATGGTAGTTGGTTTACCAGCGGAAGCACCGCTGTTATAAGAAAGGGCGTCTGGAGCAGATTCTGATACTACTAACCAACCACCGTTTCCCTGAATAGGGACACATTTTTGGCTATTATTAGCACTTTTTTCACAATCTCCTTCTTTGTCATACGTTGTTTTTGAACTTTCCTTGCCTGTTAAGTAGCAGTTGCCGTTATTATCAAAGCGTTTTCCTGAGGGACAATAGGCCCTTACAGCTGCAACTACACTTATACCATTATCTTTACAGGTGATCCATGAGGTTGCTCCCACAATATTGTTAGCTACTTTATTAGTATCACATTCATCTTTCTCCTTTTGAAATTGTGCTTGGGCATTATTAAGGTTTCCCTCTGCAGCTAATTGTTCTGGAGATAGATTTGCATTGCGCCATGTGTTGCGAAGCGTGGCTGCGTCACGAGCTGAAAGATTGTTTTTTGCGAAAATATCTAACTCTTCTAGAGAAGTTATTGACTCACTATGTTTTAGGATTGTCTTATACCAGTCTTTTGCAGCATCAATGGTGCTTTTGACACCTACTGTGTAGAATTTGGCGTCATCCCCTTTTCCCCAACAGGACATGCCGGCAACACTCTTGCCACACTCACTATCTGATGGACGCATTTGGTCACCTTCATAGGGCCAGCCGTAAAGATCTGGTCTTGCTCCTGAGCCGTGATTGACATAGTATAGCCAGAGAGGATGCTCTGGTGTAATTTTGTCACCATAAAAGTCAACACAGTCTCCTGGCTGGCATGTTGATGGCTCTTCTTCATCTTCTTGAGTTAGATCTTCTTCTGAAGATGAGGTTTGTTTAGCTTCAATTCTGGCGGCGGCTTGGATAACAGCGTCACTGGCATCATCTTTTTTAGATGCGTCAATAATGCTTTTTTGAGCTCTTTTATCTAGTGCTATTTCCTGATCAACTAATACTTGATTAGCGCTCTTGAAGGCGGCATTATTATTTGTATTAGTTGATTGTGCTGGCTTGTTCCAAGTAGTGCGTACGTCGGTGTTTTTTTGGGAATTATCATATGGAGTGATGTCGGCAACAATGGGAGTATTAGAATGAGTGATGTAAGAAATACCAAAATATCCAAGAATGGAGAAGGAGGCGGCAATGATAGCGAGAGTGAGGGAGCTGGGGGATGATTTCTTGGTTCTGGAGCGTTTGCGTGCCATCTTACTCTCCGACGGTGATTGAGTTAATAACTAGATAAGGAGATGGGGACGAGTCGTCGAGAAAAAATAGCTCGCCAGTGACAGTCGCATCTACTCCGAGAAGATCAGATAGATCATCTGAGTCAAGCTCGATTAATTGACCATCATAGAGAGTGAGATAATAGGAGCCTGGCTCGTTTGGAGGGGCATCTCTACTAATAAAACCCGAGAGCTCTACGTAGCCTGGTTCTAGTGTCGCACCATTAATGATAAAGATCTCTGCAGGGCCAACTGGTTTGAATCGAATATATGAGTAGACTCCGAGGGTGGCAATCAGAAAGGAGAGAACCAGGAGAAGTGGGGTGATGGGACCAGATGATTTCTTTTTTCTCTTTTTTGCCATGATATTACTATGACACAAAACCCCCCTTGTGTAAAACCCCCCTTCGCATAAAGCTACGGAGGGGGAGCGGGGGGTTTAAATTGTTATTTTTGCGAAAGATTATTTATCCACGCCTCTCGCGAGAGGCGGGATGTCCGGGTCGCCTAAGGCGAGCTCGGATCTACATCATGCCTGGCATGCCTCCCATTGCGGGAGCAGCTGGAGCTGATGGCGTGTCTTCTTTGATATCCGTAACCAAACACT
>CAXCDZ010000081.1:0-2762 GCA_963981525.1 uncultured bacterium
TTAGATGGGGCTTCCCGAACCCCACCCCGCCGTAGATAAACAGTGGGTTATGGCGAGTACCCGGGCTCTTTGCCACACCTTGTGCCGCCGCATAAGCAAAATTATTGCTCTGCCCCACCACATAGCTCTCAAAAGTTAGTCGTGGATTAAGGTTGTGTTTCCCTTTTCCTCCGATTGGCCCAGGTGACCTGGTCGCAAATAGCGGTGACTCATCACTCAGGATCTTTTTCTTATTCACACTCTCCCCGATCACGTACTTGAGCTCCACTCCCTTCCCCATTAGTCGCGAGAGCACCTTGCTTATCTGGCCTTGGTAGTTCTTCTCTATTCTCTGTTGGTGATAAGGTGAGGGACACTGGATTGTTACAATCACCTTTTCCCCATTCTCAATCTCTTCGGTGCCAGCAATAGTAAGCCCCCTAATCCAGGTAGCATAGTTGCTCGCCGAGACCGACATCTCGAGTTCCGAAAGCACTGATTTCCAGATCTCTTTGGGTTTCATTTGTTCCTCTAGGGCAGAGTATTGGGGTCTAATTAGTTCTTGGACTTCTCCATTTGTTAATCTTCATTATTCACAACTTTTCCACACTTATCAATACTGCAAAGAATGACAAACCACCTCATCTCATGCCCGCGCCACCTCGAAGCTAAAAGAGCGAAGTGTGGTACAATCTCCCCGTCCCAAACGCCAAAAACTAACAACTAAGAACTAGAAACTAACCATTATGCCAAAACGAACATATCAACCCAAGAAAAAGAAACGCCGTAGGACTCACGGCTTCCTTAAGCGTATGTTTAGCCGCAACGGCCGCAAAACGATCAAAAATCGCCGCGCCAAGGGTCGCACCAGACTCGCTGTCTAAATGGCTGAACTACTCACTCCTTATTCGATTTTGTCTTGTGGAAAAGAAAATTTGTGCGAACGTGGGTGGGACTGTTCCCTTCTTATTCGGATTGATGCTACTCCAGTTGAGTGGGTAGATCCCCTTAGCTCTGAAAAGGCTCGGCAGGCAGAAAAAGCTGCTAACGAACTCAAGACACTCACAATCAATCCATGCCAAGATTCCAAAAACCCATCTGGAGGAGATCCAATCGCTCTCGCTCCCGGCACAACCATCTATTTTCGCAGATAATAATCTTCTTTCATCAATTCAGCTGCTGTATTTGTCAATTTTACCGGGATTCCCGGCAATTTGACTAACGCCGGGATTCCCGGTAAAATATGAGAATGAAACTACACCTCCCAAACAGCGCTTTTATTGGCAATATAGACTCATTTTTGCGAGGATTTGTCCCCAGTGATCCAGGCAGCCTTACTATCACCTCCAATCCAAACTGGGTTAGCGTCCACCCACTGGTTCTTGTTATGCTCGCCTCCCTCTCTGCCGATCTTAAGCCAGGGAGTATTACAATTGACAACTTCGAAGCCAAGTCCAAAAACTACTTTGAACGCATGGGATTGTTTAAGTTTTTGGGTATCCAATCAGGCATTTCTATCGTCAAACATGAGTCTGCTGGCAGGTTTGTGCCAATTACCCAGATCAAAGACTCGATTACCCTCTCTCAATTTGTCACAGATATTATCCCACTTCTTCATCTTGACCCACTCCAAACAGAATCTATCAGATACATTGTTAGCGAGCTAGTGAGAAACGTCTTGGAGCACTCACGCTCCCCCCACGGGGCATTTGTTGCAGCTCAGTATTACCCAAAATCCAACTCAATCAAGATTGGTGTTGCTGACACTGGAGTTGGTATCAAAGAATCAATCTCTCACTCTCACTTAGTCAAAACTAATCTAGAAGCCATTAGGCTCGCTCTTATGCCAGGAATCACCGGCACAACCAAGCAAGAGGGAGGCACTTCACAAAATGCAGGAGCGGGGTTATTTTTTATCAAGTCTATTGCACACGTCAATCATAGTTTGTTCGCAGTTTATAGCGGTAGTGGTTTTTATAAGCTCCTCAAAAATACCAAAAAATCCCTCCCCTTTGATCCTTTTGTTGACAACCATTCCAAGCACAATGATTTCCCAAAATGGCAGGGAACCATTGTGGGCGTAGACATTTCCCTGGACAATACACCAGAGTTTACCTCCCTACTAGACCTAATTCGCCAGTCATATAGAGATGCAATCAAAAGTCGTAGGCCTAAGAGGTATAATAAGCCACAATTCATATGATCATAAATCTATTCAAACTAACAGGAGATTTTGCAGAAAACAAAGATACTGCACAATCTATCCGCCTAGAACATATTCTCCCAGGACTTACTCAAGGGAAAACAATCACCATAGATTTTGATGGAGTTACAGGCACAACTCAATCATTTGTTCACGCACTTATTAGCGATCCAATCAGGCAATTTGGGGGTGGAGTTCTTGATCGACTCAAGTTCAAAAATTGTTCCCCAGTCGTCCAAAAAATCATCGTTATCGTCACAGAATATATGCAAGCAAGTGATCTATGATCCCAACTAGGAGCAAATTCCCTATGCGTACAGAATTCCTCGAGTTTAGGAGCAAGGCCAGCAGGCTCTCCTCTCCTCATTTCACAGCTTATTATCTTCCCAGCAAGCACCAGAGCAGTTGTAGTGTGGTCGTGCCCAAAAAAGTTCACAAGCTCGCAGTTGGCAGAAACTGGCTCAAACGCCTTACCTTTGACGCACTCTGGCCACTTATCCAGGATTCTCAGCTCGACGTCGTCATTATCTACAAGCCGCTTAAGCTGGATAAGTCTCCTCGCACCAAAGAGCAGATTCTC
>CAXCDZ010000082.1:0-2746 GCA_963981525.1 uncultured bacterium
ATTATTAACAACTACGAGTGATAGACTGCGTGTCTAAAAAAGGGGTACCCCTCACTAGGTCTTTTTCCATATACCCGATAGCTACATCTGAGCTCAAGTACTTGATTTTGTCTGCAACCATTTCAGCTTGGGACTTGAGTGTCTCTATTTTACTTTTAACCACAGATTGATCAGAGACAATGGTTTTTTGTTTCTCGTTCCATGACTCGATCACGAACTCTTTGAGCTCTTCTACATACTCTGGAGTGACTTTGAGATCACTGACAAAGGCTTCGATAGTCTGGTTAAACTCTTTTTTGGGTACGCGGAAGTAGTGACCCCGATTACAGTGGTATGCGGGGAAGTAGTTACCCATCTTGCCCCTAGAGGCACTACCATAAAGAGGTTTTTGGCAATGTGGGCACATTACGTAGCGTTTGTAGGGGAACTTAGGATTTCTGACTTGTTTATTAAGCAAATGGTCGGGAGGTTGCTTCTTAAGCACTGATATCTTACCATCCTTTTCAGTGAGAATAATTTTTCCTCGATTGGCTTTATTAAACTTTTTAATACTGACTAATCCTTCGAATCTAGTTTTGACTGGACTATCTTGAGTCCATTTCTCGACACTGACTCCAGCATAGATAGGGTTTTTGATGTATTTCCACATTTGTTTAAGTCTCAGAGGATTTTCACCCCGATTGCCAATGATTTTAGTTCTGTCACTGGGATCTCTTTTATTAATCTTACGTGACTTAAAGCCCATGTTATTCAAGATCTCCACTATTTCATGATCACTAACTGACCCATGACACCTAAGTTGAAAAATCTTTTTGATAAAGACTGACTCTTCTGGATGTGGCACCAGGATCACTCTCTTCCCGTGTTCTGTCTCTATTTTCTGGTTTATGTAGCCAAAAGGAGCTTGTCTAACTCGATAACCCATTCGGACATAGCGAATTTCGGCACCAATCATCCGAGTCATGATGTCTCGCATTTCGTCTTTGGCACGCTCTGCCTCCAAAATCTCTGTCTTTTTTGTGGGACTGTAAACACTCCAATCAAACTTGATATCTAGATGTTCGAGTGTATTGACCTGACGATTACTAATTACGCCGTAGATATCAACTAAGTTAACGTCAGCACTACTAAGTTGCATTTTGAGGTGATCATAGAGATATGACCCACCACGAGTAAACCGATCAATTGACTTGATAATAAATACTTGGATATTGTTTTTCTTTTTCTTGCAGTAGTCGATCGCTTCTTGGACTGGTTGTTCTTCTTTGGAGGCTGACTCCATGAAGATAAAGAATTTCTTAATACTAATGTTATGCGACTTTGCGAAGCGTTCGATTTGTTGTTTTTGATCTTCTGGAGAATCTCCTTGTAAGCCTTGTTTAAGAGAGGAGATACGGATTGCAGCGACCGCATTCTTTTGTACCTGAGCAGGTAGGTTTTTCATGGCTGATTAAGTAGTCCTTTCTGTTGTTTCTCGATCAATCGATCAACAATGAGATTGGCAAATATCCTTAAACGCTCTTCCGCAGTGAGGTTAGCATGAACAGATCTATCAAACTGTTTTTGGACTCTTTTTCTTGGTTGTTTACTCTTGATCCTAGCCATAACTTAAGCCTATCAACTATCTCTATAGAGATAGTATATCTAAACTAAATGATATTGTCAAGGAAATTACTATAATATTTGGGTATGATTTCTGCTCCAGCCCGCTAGGACAATTTGGTTTCTAATTAGACTGATATCACGGTATTTCTTGTTTTTTCTTTTACCCCTATACCCTTACAAGTAAGGGAGAAGGATAAATACAAAACTCAGTAACCCAAAAACACTTCAATCATTCCATCTACCACACTCATGATTCCAGTCTCTATCTCCCATCTCTTCTCTCCAGTACCAGTACGAACCATAATAAACTCGCTAATTGCCCCTACAAAATGCGCATGCTCTGGCAAGATGTCAAACTTACCAATCTCGTTAGTGCTGGAGAAACTCGTTACCTGACCTTCCCACAACACCCCGTCACTCTTGCGAATCACAACCTGGATAGTGGGGTTGTTGCGTTTACTCATTTCTTGTTCTTGACTGAACCAATCATCTTAAACTCACTGGAGTCTCTATCATCATGCTTGCCACTCAAGATATCTGTCATGTCATTAATTGTATCCTTGAGTGCAACATACTCACCTGGGATACCAGTCTGATCCTCGACAGAGGAGAATGGCTGGGTCATGTATTCACGAATCAGTTGGGCTCGGTGATAGATCTGCTTGTTTTCTTCTGATAGTTCTCCTTCACCCACGAGTGCAACCATGCGCTCTAGCTCACGGGCAGAGCTGAGGATTTGTTGAGCCTGGACTACAGCTTGATAATGAGCCTCACCTACCACACTAGCACTAGTTGCTGATGAGTTACTCTCTAAGATATCAACGGCTGGGAAGTGACCTGATTGATATACCTCACGAGAGAGGGTGAGAACAGAGTCAAGATATGGAGTGATTGCGAGAACTGCCTGATCAGTGAGGTCGTCACTAGGAACATAGATTGCTTCGATTGAGCTAATGTGTGCCTTATTAGTTGAGACTAACCGTTCGTGCATGAGTGCCATGTCCTCATGAAGATTGGGTTGGTAGCCATCCTCGCTCATCATGTTCTCACTCATTTGTGAGAGTTCACTACCAGCTTGGGCGTAGCGGAACATATTGTCAATAAAGAAGAGGGTGTCATGACCAGAGTCACGCAAGCTCTC
>CAXCDZ010000083.1:0-2615 GCA_963981525.1 uncultured bacterium
CCAAACACGCCCTCCTTTACGAAGCTTTTGGCTGGGATCTTCCAGTCTTTGCCCACCTCCCGATTATCCGCAACCGTGATCACAGTAAGATGAGCAAGCGCAAAAACGATGTCAGCATTCTCTCTCATAGGGACAAAGGTTACCTACCAGAAGCCATCAACAACTTTCTCGGATTAATGGGATGGTCTCATCCAGAGAAAAAAGAACTCTTCTCACTCACAGAATTCGTCAATTGTTTCTCGCTCGATCGCATCACCAAGACCGCCCCGGTCTATGATCTGGACAAGCTCAACTGGCTCAACGGCCAGCACATTCGCCTTCTTACCGACGACGATTTATTAGAGAGATTACTTGCCCCTACCGGAGCCAAAGGCGAAGGGGGGTTTATTCCTTCCGACTGTTCTCCTGAGCTAGCACGTAAGATTCTCCCCCATATCAAAGAACGCCTGGTCACTCTCGCTGACTTTGAGAAATTGACCACATTCTTTTATCGGGATATCAAGGTTGATGACAAGCTTTTACACAAGAAGTCAGATGTTGATCAGGTGAAAACTCAGTTACTAGAATCACTAAAAATTATCGAACAACTATCTAGTTCAGAATTCACGGCAACCAGGCTAGAAGAGATCTTTCGCGAGCTCTCAATCAAGAATGACTGGAAGTTCAGGCAGTTCTTTATGATGCTAAGAATCGCCATCACAGGAGAAAAAGCAACTCCACCACTATTTGACACTATGACAGTTCTAGGGCAACAACTCGTTCTCTCTCGTCTCAAAAACCTGACATAACAAAGTTACGAACCTTGTTTTAACGAGTGTTCGTAACTTAAAGCCTTTTTAACAACTCCTCGACGCTCATTATCTTCACCTCTTTTTCATTGCGTTTTTTCACTTCGACCTGGTCACCAGTCTTTCCTGACACCACCACACGATATGGGTTACCAATCAGGTCTGCATCAGATAACTTGGCGCCAGCTCCCTTGTCAGTTCGGTCATCATAGAGCACTTCGATCCCAGCTGAGACTAGCTCCGCATATACTTTGTCAGCTTGCTTGATTACGCTTTCATCTTTACCTGCAATCGAGATTAGCTGTACTTGGTAAGGAGCAATACTCTCGGGCCAGATGATCCCACGCTCATCGTGGAATGTCTCCACAAGCACTCCCATCGTGCGACTGATCCCAATTCCATAACATCCCATGATTGGATATCCCTGCTTGCCATTCTTATCCGTGAACTTGAGATCAAATGCCTTAGTGTATTTCTGTCCTAGATCAAACACATTTCCTAGTTCCGAGGCCATTGCTTGAGATAACTTATCTTGAGCGCACTTTGGGCAGTCATCTCCCTCTTTGTAAGTCTTAATGTCATCGACATTCACACAGTAATCGCACTTGGAGCAGTACAGGATCGGGGCTTCCCCTGCATCAGATAAGACTTCAAACTCATAACTAATTTTCTCAGTAAAAGCGCCGCCAGATGCCTCAGTGACTTTTGCTACTAACCCAAGTCTAGAGAAAACTCTCAGGTATGCTGCCTTTGCTTCTGCATAAAACTTATCAAAATCAGCTTGATCAACGTGCCAACTATACATATCTTTCATGAGAAACTCTCGCCCTCGCATAATTCCAGATTTTGATCGGAGCTCATCTCGGAATTTACTATTGATGTGGTATATCGCAAGTGGAAGATCCTTGTAAGAGTTGATAAACTCCTTGGCCATCGGAGTCACAGTCTCTTCATTGCTCTGAGCTAGCGCATAGTCACGACCCGTGCGACTCTCGATCTTAAAAAGCACATCGATCGAGTCCCATCCACCAGTTTTTTTCCAAAGAGCAGAGGGATGCAAGATAGGCATCAGTACTTCTTGCCCACCAATTGCGTCCATCTCTTCGCGCACGATGTCAGAGATCTTATTAAGCACTCTTAGCCCCATTGGCAAATAGTCATACACGCCAGCCATGACTTGCCTGACAAACCCAGCCTGCACCAGTAGCTTGTGGTTGACGGTGTCAGCATTTGTTGGGGGTGTCCTGAGTGTGCGGACGAATTGATTAGAATACTTCATATCTACACATTATAACTCAATTCTTATCTTCATTGATCATCATCCACAGGACAGCTACTCCCATACCCAGAATCGCATAGTCCACTCCACCCATCTGGTCAGCAATGGTAAGTAGGATATTAGCTCCGATCCACAGATATCCCATCCATTTCACAATCAACTTATCTGGCGACCACCATCTCGCAAGTACTCCAGCTGCAACTGCATTCCCAAGCATTAGTCCTGCATACAGCGGTCGTATATTTATACTCCCCGCATAGTACGGCGCTCGTGTGAGGGTTGCCACTGCCAACCCCACCCATATAATTGCCACCGCGTAGAGTAACTTGCTCAATCTCTTCATACTCACAATATACCTCAATCGCTCAATTCTTTCACTTCTCGATAAGTCCCAGCTTCAATAGTCGCGCCCTGATTGCCCCGCGCTGCCTCCCAAATATCTTAACTAGCTCCTTTGTCGACTTGCGCTCCCCATGCAGTTTTTCTAGCTTATTATCATCTTCCTCGCTCCATGATCGGTATGCATTGGGATGTTTCTCTCTCATCTC
>CAXCDZ010000084.1:0-2484 GCA_963981525.1 uncultured bacterium
TCGCCACTGGTGGAGAGAATGGGGTCCTTCTTGATCCATTCTGTGGCACCGGCACGATTCTCATGGAAGCCATGCTTCTGGGTAATCAAGTTGTGGGATCTGACAACGACTCCTCCGCCATTGCCGGGACTAAGCGCAATATCTCCTGGCTCCAATCAGAGTATTCCCTGCCAACTGAAAACTGCAATCTGCATACTGTCGATGCTACTCATATCGATCAACATATTTCTAATATCGACTTTATCGCTACCGAACCCTATCTTGGCCCACTTATCTCACATAAGCTCATTCCCACCCACCAAAAGCTTTTTAACACAGCTCGCGGCCTGGACAAACTCTACAGAGGAGCTCTCCGCTCCTGGTCCAAGATGCTCAAAGAGGGTGGTAGAGTAGTGATCGTGATCCCAGAGTTTCACGCCTATGGCACTGTCATCCCCACTCTCAAGATTGACACAATCGACTCTCTTGGCTACAATTACGTGGATTCTGTTGCATACAGCAAACCTGGCGCAATAGTAGTCCGTAATATTACAATCCTAGAAAAGAAAAACTAGTATGTCCAAAGTCAAATCAGGTGGCGCAGTACGCCAACACTCCACTAGGCCAGGCAAGCGCTTGGGTGTCAAGAAATATGGTGGCGAAAAGATCAAGATTGGTCAGATTATCATCAGACAGCAAGGTGCAGTCGTCAAAAACGGGGTAGGGGTCGGCAGAGGCCGCGACTACACACTATTCGCACTCACAGACGGAGTTGTCGAGTTTTTCAAAAAACAGAGCAAACAGTTCGTCCGCATCGCCAAGGCTTAAGGGACTCTCCTCAACAGGAGACCTGGCTAACAGCCAAGTTGGGACAGCGAAGCTGGGAGGTGAGTCCCTATTGTAGTATTTTGATCCTTTTCACACTCTTTTCACACGCCTCCAATCGTGCTAATCTGTCTATATGACCCACTCAGATAAGCTTATGCAGATGGACATCGAGATGATCGAGCCCAACCCGCTCCAACCTCGTGGCACCATCCTCCCCAACTCAGTAGCCGACCTCATGGATAGTATCAAGGAGCACGGCATCCTCGAGCCACTCGTGGTCGCACACACTCCAGCAGGCTACCAGATCATCGCCGGTGAGCGCAGGTGGCGAGCTAGCCGCGCCCTCAAACTCAAAAAAGTCCCCGTCATCATCAAAGAGACCACCCCCAAGGGTATGCTCGAGATGGCCATCGTAGAGAACGTCCAGCGCAAAGATCTCAACCCTGTCGAGAGAGCCAAGGCTTTTAATCGCTTGATGAGCGAGTTTTCTCTCAGTAACGCCGAGATTGCCAAGCGAGTTAGTAAGTCCCCCGCCTACGTTAGTAACACTCTCAAGCTCCTCACTCTTCCCGATGCCCTCAAAGACGGTTTGATTGGTGGCCTGATCATGGAGGGCCACGCCAGGGCACTCGCCTCAATTACCGATACTCGCCTCATGATCGAGGCATACAAGATCGTTCTCAAGGAAGACGCCAGCGTCAGACGTGCCGAGGAGATAGCTCGTAGGCTCAAAAAAGAGTTTGGCGAGAAGCCACGCGAAAAACGGGACAAATCCTTCATTCTCTCCGACAAAATCCTCAAAATGCAAAACAAGCTCCAGGACTCCCTGGGTGACAACTCTGCAGTCAAGATCACTAGGAGCAAACGCGAAACCAAGGTTCTCATCAAGCTCAAGGGTGACGTCAAAACCACCGACAATACCCTCCAGCAGATTCTCGACCTCGCAAAATAATCTCTCTTACGGTCAGTCGCTCACGACTCCGAGTACTGACTCCATCAACAGCTCGCCCTCAGTAGTTGCTAACACTCCAAACGCAGGCATTGGCCAGTATCGGAAAAAAGCTCTCCCCACGATCATCTCTCCTGACACCAATCCCCATTCTCTCGAGTCAGAGCTATGCAATCTGTTATCTCCCATCACAGCGTACTGTCCATCAGGGATCTCAGCAACCACCCCTTCTCTTAGGAATCGCCCTTGCGAGACTCTCCCGGGTTCGTTAATAAAAGCCTCTTCTAGTTTCTGGTTATTGAGATAGACATAGCCCTGTCTGACCTCCACACTATCTCCTGGCACGCCAATTACTCGTTTAATAAAATCAATCCTCGCGTCTTGCGGAGAATGGAACACCACTACATCTCCTCGTTCTGGCTCATGAAAGCGGTAACTGATCTTGTCAGTCAGGATATACTCTCCGTTCTGGAAGTTGGGCACCATGCTGCGTCCCTCTACCTGATGGGGCTGGAACAGGAATAGGTACACTACCGCGAATATCGCCAGCGACACCACAATCGTCTCTAGGAAGTCGAGAAAAAATGCCCACAATTGACGTAAAAACCACATATAAACAGTCTAGACCTTATCCCTAGTTCCCGCAACTATTAGTGCTCGCGCCTGGGATCGAACCAGGGACCTCTCGAATGTGAATCGAACGCTCTAACCATCTGAGCTACGCGAGC
>CAXCDZ010000085.1:0-2478 GCA_963981525.1 uncultured bacterium
TAGGTTTGTCAAACTCAGCAACCCAACCCCAACCCTCCATCATGTAGGGGATGTCCAGACGCTTTGCTCCCAACTCGCGAATGATAGTGGCGTTATTGCCGATCTCGGGGTGAGCGTCGAGTGCATAGTGATAACCTGCGACTGTCAGATTGTTAGTAAAAACGTGCTTGAGTTGACTCTGTTGTGAGCGGTCGAACCGAGAGTTGTAGATGTATTTAGCAGTAAGGTGGAGTCCGTGGTGGAATAGGCAAAACTGAGCGCCAGAGTCTACAGCTTCTGTGAAGAAGTCTAGGTTGGCAGAAACTCCGAGTGCGATCTTACCAACCTCCTCATCCCCATGAACCTGGACGCCGTTGGCACAAATGTCGATCTGGTTGGCTTTGGCTAATAGATCATCTCCGATAATCTCGTGAATCGTCTTGATTAACTCATCTCGTTTGACCATTTAGTCCTCCTTAATACCGTAGATGTTACGAGTCATGGTGCTGATGTGCGACTTCATCTGGGGGAAGAGTGTTCCCTCACGAGCAGTGACGTTCTCTAGGAACCAGAAAAGGCGCTCTGAGTGGGCGTATCCACTGGTGGGAGGCATGCCGTATTCGAGCATCTCAACGTAGTCGATATCGAGCATCTGTGACTCTTCGTCACCTGCGTCGCGCGCGCCCTGCTGCTCTCGGAATCTCTCTAGCTGATCGACTGGATCGTTGAGCTCGGAGTAACCATTCCCTAGCTCGCTCCCGGCAATGACGATATGGAAACGTTCGGTGAGTTCGGGATTACTCATTTTGGACTTGGCAAGAGGTGACATGAACTTGGGCTCATTAATAAGGAAAGCGGGACCTGCGATATCACGTCTAAGGATCTTCCATAGGTTGTCGATCACCCTACTCTTAGTAACTTCTCCTGTGAGTTTGACCTTGTGCTCTTTGAGCACTGAGAGCATCTTCTCTAATGAGTCAGTGAAGATATCGATCCCTAGTTTGTCCTGGATAATCTCGACATAATCGATCTTGACCCAGTCATCTGCGAGGTCGAAGGTGTGCTCCCCGCGGGTAAACTCGGTCCTGCCGTAAACTTCCATCGCGATGTAGCGGAACATCTCAACCAACATATTCATGTTGTCCTGGTAATCAGCGTATGCCCAGTACCATTCGCATTGATAGTATTCTTGGAGATGCTCGTCGTCGATCCCTTCGTTACGGAAGTTGGGGCCGAGGTTAAAGACTTTTTCAAATCCTCCACCAATGAGCCTCTTGAGCTGGAGCTCTTGGGAGATGCGGAGATAGAAGTCTTGGTCGAGCGCGTGATGGTGGGTGACGAATGGTTTGGCATCTGCCCCGCCTGTGACGTGTTCGAGGACTGGAGTCTCGACTTCGATAAATCCCTGATCTGTGAGGAACTTGCGATTGGCTGCCCAGAACTTGGATTTGCGAACAAACATCTCGCGGCTCTCCTGGTTCATGGTGAGGTCGAGATAGCGACGGCGAAAGATCTGTTCTTTGTCTTTGAGTCCTTCTCTCTTTTCCGGGAGAGGGCGGATGGATTTGGTGAGCAGGGAGAGTGAGGTGACCATGAGACTGAGTTGGCCGGACTTGGTCTTACCTACCTTGCCAGTTACCTGAACGAAGTCGCCGATATCAATAAGGTTAAGATCGGAGAAACCGATGGTTTGCGCGTCAGCGGAAGTGTCTGTGAGATCTCCTTCTTTGCAGACTAGTTGGATCGTGCCTGACTGGTCCTGGAGGTCAGCAAAGTTAAGCTTGCCGTGTCCGCGCCATGACATCAAGCGGCCGGTGAGGGTGAGTTCTTTGCCTTCGAACTTGCTGTAATTATCGATGATGTGCTGATTGGGATGATCCTTAACAGATTGTGCAGGGAAAGGATTAATACCTAGCTCCCTGAGCTTGGCCAGTTTTTCGAGGCGCTGATCTCTGATTTCTGTGAAACGTGATTTTTGGTTTTGCATATGTTTTCTCCTGTGCAATTATTATAACCTATTCGAGACTCTCTCTTGATAAGATTTATCACTGACTATGTATTAAGGTTGCAAATACGTCAAATAATTGATATATTGCATTTAGTTAACCCAGTTGGTCACTGATTATTTCATACCGCTGGGTTTTTGCTGTTTTATTGAGAGAGTTAGTGAATCTTCTTGACTTTGTAGATAACTTTGCCGGCAGGGGCCTCGAACTCGACATCGTCGCCCTTGATTTTGCCCATCAGAGCCTGGCCTAGAGGTGAGGTGTGGGAGATCTTTTTCTTGACTGGATCTGCTTCCCACTCGCCAACTAGTTCGTAGATATGTTCGTTGCCACTGAGTTCGACTGTGACTTTGCAGCCAACACCGATCTTGTCATGGGATTTTTTGGTTTTGACGACCTGAGCTTTTTTCACCAAATCCTCTAGCTCGTTAATCCTGCCTTCGAGGAATGAGAGTTCTTCGCGAGCTGCGTGATATTCGGCGTTCTCTGAGAG
>CAXCDZ010000086.1:0-2434 GCA_963981525.1 uncultured bacterium
TTAGTCCTATAAATGGGGCTAATTGTGGTGTTCCTAAACTTAATTCTTCATAGGTTGGTAATTGGTTGAAAATGAGACTAAAGTACTCAGCTCTTTTGAGTGGATTAGTGCTATGTATCAGCAAATCATCGAGGTGTTCCAAGAAATATCCTATGTACTCCATAACTACCTTCATATTTATCGTTTTTTGAGCTTTTTTGCTATTATTTGCTGTTTCTAGTTTCTCTATTTCATTATCTATTTTAACCAAGTCTTTTTCCATATAACCAATAGCTACGTCTGAACTTAAATACTTGATTTTGTCGGCAATCATTTGAGCCTGAGATTTGAGAGTTTCGATTTTAGTTTTGACCATAGATTGATCAGAAACAACGGTTTTCTGCTTCTCGTTCCATGACTCAACTACAAACTCCTTGAGCTCTTCTACATACTCTGGAGTGACTTCAATGTCACTGACGAAGGCTTCGATAGTCTTGTTAAACTCTTTTTTGGGTACACGGAAGTAGTGACTACGACTGCAGTGATATGCGGGGAAGTAATTACCCATTTTGCCTCGTGAAGCACTGCCATAGAGAGGTGTTTGACAGTGTGGGCACATGACATAGCGTTTGTAGGGAAACTTGGGATTTCTGACCTGTTTATTTAGTAGATGATCGGGAGGTTGTTTTTTTAATACTGACACTTTGCCATTCTTTTCATTAAGTATAACTTTGCCTCGATTGGCTTTATTAAACTTTTTGATACTAACTAAGCCTTCAAACCTGGTTTTGACTGGACTATCTTGAGTCCATTTCTCGACACTGACTCCAGCATAGATAGGGTTTTTGATGTATTTCCACATTTGCTTAAGTCTAAGGGGATTTTCACCCCGATTGCCAATGATTTTAGTTCTGTCATTCGGGTCTCTTTTGTTAATCTTGCGTGATTTGAAGCCCATGTTATTTAAGATCTTGACTATCTCATGATCACTAACTGATCCACGACACCTAAGCTGAAAAATCTTTTTGATAAAGACTGACTCTTCTGGATGTGGCACTAGAATTACCCTCTTACCATGTTCTGTCTCTATTTTCTGGTTCATGTAGCCAAAAGGGGCTTGCCTGACTCGATAACCCATGCGGACATAGCGAATTTCGGCCCCAATCATTCGAGTCATAATATCTCGCATTTCGTCTTTGGCACGTTCTGCTTCTAGGATCTCTGTCTTTTTGGTGGGACTATAGACACTCCAGTCAAACTTGATGTCTAAATGCTCCAGCGTGTTGACCTGGCGATTGCTAATTACCCCGTAGATATCAACCAAGTTAACATCAGCGCTACTAAGCTGCATTTTGAGATGGTCGTAGAGATATGATCCACCACGAGTGAAGCGGTCAATGGATTTGATAATAAATACTTGGATATTATTTTTCTTCTTCTTGCAGTAGTCAATAGCTTCTTGAACTGGTTGCTCTTCTTTGGAGGCTGACTCCATAAAGATGAAAAACTTTTTGATATTGATGTTGTGAGATTTGGCAAAGCGTTCAATCTGTTGTTTTTGATCTTCTGGGGAATCTCCTTGTAAACCTTGTTTGAGAGAGGAGACACGGATTGCTGCAACCGCGTTCTTTTGTACCTGAGCAGGTAGGTTCTTCATGGTTGATTAAGCATTCCTTTCTGTTGTTTTTCGATTAATCGATCAACAATAAGATTGGCAAATACCCTTAGACGATCTTCTGTAGTGAGATCAGCATGAATAGATCTATCAAACTCTTTCTGGATTCTTTTTCTTGGTTGTTTACTCTTGATCCTAGCCATAACTTAAACCTATTAACTATCTCTATAGAGATAGTATATCTAAACTAGACTATGTTGTCAAGGGAATTAGGGCAATATTTTCGCCATGATTTCTGCTCCAGCCCGCTAGGACAATTTGATTTCTAATTAGATTGATATCACGGCATTTCTTGTTTTTTCTTTTACCCCTATACCCTTACAAGTAAGGGAGAAGAATAGACTGCTCTATTCACATTAAAAATCAAAAATACAAATACAAAATTTAATACCCCAAAAACACTTCAATCATTCCATCCACCACACTCATGATTCCAGTCTCTATCTCCCACTTCTTCTCTCCATTACCAGTACGAACCATAATAAACTCACTAATTGCCCCTACAAAATGCGCATGCTCTGGCAAGATGTCAAACTTACCCACCTCATTAGTGCTGGAAAAGCTAGTGACTTGACCCTCCCACAAGACTCCATCACTCTTGCGGATCACAACCTGAATGGTGAGATTATTGCCTTTACTCATTTCTTCTTTTTAACAGTACCAATCATCTTAAACTCGCTAGAGTCTCTGTCATCATATTTGCCACTCAAGATATCTGTCATGTCAGTAATTGTGTCTTCGAGTGCAACGTATTCACCTGGGATACCAGTCTGATCTTCG
>CAXCDZ010000087.1:0-2368 GCA_963981525.1 uncultured bacterium
TGCACCTTCGGTCCCTTACCCAGCTGGATCTTGTACTCACCTAGCTTAATATCCAGGTCATCATGGACCACATACACATCTTCTGTCTTAAGTTCTTTGTGTTTGCTCAATGGAACTTTTACTGCCTGGCCACTTTCGTTCATAAAAGTACTCGGCTTGATCACCTCGACTGGCTCCGCCCCCATCTTCACGTGCGCATACACTAGTTGTCCGCTCTTACTCTTGCTCCAGCTCTTCTCCCCGACCAGTTTATCAGCCACAAGAAACCCCACATTATGCCGAGTCCCCTCATACTTTTCTCCTGGATTACCTAGTCCTACTACCAATTTCATACCAGTATCATACCATTCAGACTGCAATTACCAATAACTACAAACTGAATATGGTCAGAGGGTCTGACCTTAAAGGACTCGAGGCTTCAAGCGCGAAAAGTAGCCCAAAAAGGTCAGACCCTATCGGGTTCCTCAAATCCCACTTTTTATCATCTCCAACAAATCTTGCGGTGAGTAAACAGGGATCCCACCATCCCTGATGATCTCCACACTACCGTGATAGCTCGCATGATCCACTGGACCCGGCACCACATACACCGTCTTACCGAGCTCTGCGGCATGCCTTACCGTAATCTTGGTCCCGCTCCGCCTCTCCGACTCCATCACTAGCACTAGTTGCGAGAGCTGCACCATAGCATAGTTGCGAGCCCGAAAATGATCCCGCTCTGCCCCCACTCCCTCCTCGTACTGCGTGACTAGTAGTCCTCCACTATCAACTATCCTCTTCTTGAGCTCCTCATGCTCCGGCGGATAACACTGATCAATCCCATGCGCGAGTACCGCAATTGTCCTTCCCCCACTCTCAATAGCAGACTCATGTGCCACCCTATCCACTCCACGCGCCATTCCAGACACGATACAGTATCCCGCCTCCACTAACCCACGGGTAAATCTCCTGGTCTGCCGACTCCCATACTCACTCATCTCCCTACTCCCCACCACACACGCAGTCGGGTACTCCAAACACTTCTTGTCACCCAATAGATATAACTTATCTTCCATATTCCCATCCTACACTAACGGGAAAGACTCCTATTCTCACCCCCCCCTTTGTGCACGTCTACACAAAAGGGGGTGTTTAATTAGGATTTGTTTTCCTGCTCTTCAATTGCTTTTACTACTGCAAGTGGAAGATCTAATCCTTCAACAACTTCAACCAATACTTCCAATGGATTCACCCCCCAACCAACTGCTTGTTCAGCTGCTCCATGTGTATTTTGCACTGATACCGCAGGGTTGATTTCATCTGCCGGAAACGGTGATTTATTATTTTCAATTGCCATTTTTACCTCCTTTCTGCCATAAAAAAACCCGCCTATTTGTGCGGGTTAGTGTTTTTATATTATGTAAGCTTTTGCTCTACATCACTACCCGCTGGCCCCAAATAAGGAGATTGCGATAATTAGTGGTAAAGACGTGCTTGCTTTGCATAAGTATTTATTTTACAGAAATCATTTACCGGATCAATAGATCAAACC
Organism: uncultured bacterium; assembly: GCA_963981525.1. Classification (GTDB taxonomy): domain Bacteria; phylum Patescibacteriota; class Microgenomatia; order UBA1400; family UBA12108; genus CAXCDZ01. The sequence continues at coordinate 1,532 of CAXCDZ010000087.1, forward strand.
ACCTCAATTATCGATCTCTTGTCGCCATCCAATCCAACAATCCCTCTAACCTTGGATCTCCTTGCGAATATTTCTTCCCCAACTCCATATGTCTCGCAATCTCATTTTCAAGCTTCTCCCTTCCGTATATGACTGCAAAACTCCTCTTCCCCTCCCGCGCATCGTTCCCCACCGGCTTGCCAGTTTTCTCACTCTCTCCATACTCTGAGAGCCAGTCGTCTCGCAACTGGAACACCCACCCCAGCTCCATTCCATATCTCCCAAGCTGCTCCGTAGTAATCTCATCTCCTCCGGCCAAACTCACCCCCAACTGTAGTGGCAGCACGCATGTATACTCACCCGACTTAAGTGCGAGTATCTGCAAAAGACTCTCTTCATCAGCGACTGCCAGTCCATCCAGTATCTGCCCATATCCCACACGGGTAAAATACTTCCCCCACACCCCGATTGCCTTATTCACTCTCTCACTATCGAGCTCCAGCCCAGAGAGCATCTCCATCCCCCAGCCAAAAGTAACGTCTCCCGCAAGCATCGCCACAAAATTCCCCGTATGCGAATCGTCATACCTAGTATGCAAAGTCTTGACCCCGCGACGCAACTCATCCCGATCCATCCAGTCATCCTGGATCAGTAGTCCTAGATGGAATATCTCCATCACCACCGCAGCTTTCACAATTTCAACAAGGTTCGTAACTTTGTTTTCATCCTCATTCCCTACCCCCATCTCATAACCCAGAATCGTCAGGATCCCTCGCAACCTCTTTCCACCCATTGAGAGTTCCTGCATCGCCTCAATTATCGGCACTAGATGGGGCGAAATCTCTCTCACCTCCTCCA
>CAXCDZ010000088.1:0-2266 GCA_963981525.1 uncultured bacterium
GACTTTTGGTTTCGCACAAGTCGCCTAGAGTTATCCACACCCATTACAGCTCCACCCGCTCTCATCAACGAGACTATAGATATTGTGCGACCCGCTTGGCGTGAAAACATCTATGCAAAAGCCCATAAACGACTATTAGACCAGTGGCAAGGGATAGAAGAGCGGTTTTGGAGTAATCTATTTACCCTATTCCCTTCATATTCCGGCCAGGGCAAGCAAGTGTTCATATATCTTACTCAATCTGGTTCCACCACATCTTTCAAGCTTTTGCGTGGTGACGCCGACACCATCCACATTCTCGCTAGGCTCGACACTCCGATTGATAAGATCCTTTGGTCCATTCTCACCGCAATATTTCGCGCCAAGATGCAAGACTCAATGAACTATTCTTGGTCCGAGTCACAAGCCACCATTGACTGGCTCATCGAAGAATCCAGCCTCAACTGCGGAGTTAATCTCACCACGGCTACAATTACTCAGATTCGCAACCCTCAGATCGCCAAGTGGAGACAGGATAGTTTGGAGTACCAAAAGAAACTTGGCTTCTCCGGCACCAATCTCTGGACACAAAAACTAGACTTAATACATTATGGGTCTATCAAACTAGACAATCTCAGTCACAATGAGCAGTTACTACTAGAGGTACTCCTCGCTAGTTACGGCAAAACAGTCTCAAACAATGAGATCATGAACCATCTATGGCAAGATAACTACGAAATCAGCAACTGGGCCATCACCAAGCAAGTTCAGAGATTGAGAACCAAGCTCAAATCAGCAGGAATCAACCATCCAGTAATCCAAGCTCACCGTGGCCAGGGCTACTCGATAATCTAAATAGTTTTCCTCAAGTAATCTTATCCACATATCCCCACCAGACCCACACGCTACAGGTAGTGTAACAAACTGCACTACTGAATCTACTGCATCCACTGAGATACTCGAAGCTACGCTTCGTTAGTCGCACAATATATAGACATCAAACTAGACACTAAACGCACACAGAACATCTATCTAATACACTCATCATCACTCACCCCATCAAATAGGATCCTATTGACACGGACCACAACAATTGCTAACATCTACATATGGCAACACAAAAACTAGATCTCAAAAATCTCCCCGACCTACTCACCGTTCGCGAAGTCGCAGAACTCCTCCGTGTCTCCCCTCTCACTATCAAACGCTGGGGCAAGCGCGGCAAACTCCCCGCCATCCGCATCAACTCACGTGGTGATCGTCGATATAAGAAAGAACAGGTCCTCTACCTCCTCGGAATCAATCCAGACCAAAACTAACCTAAATACTTCCCACTACTCTCTCAACTTCACTCACACTCGAGCACCTCACCAACTGTTGCCGTAACTCACTCGCCCCCGGAAATCCCTTGGCATACCAAGTAAGATGCTTACGCATAGGGAGAAAGTTTCTTCTTTTTTGCTCATCACTGAGACACTGCTCTACTGAGTCACTGAGATACTGATATTGCTCATACTTCCTCGCATGCTCCAACATCCACGCCACTCTCTGCTTCTTATCAGGCTCCGTCCCAGCAAACACGCCAGGATTACCAAAGCTCGCTCGACCGATTAATACCCCATCCACTCCGTACTCACTCACCCTTTCCCCAGCCTCACCCAAACTACCCACATCCCCATTCCCCAAGATGATCCCACCTAGTTCATGGATTATCTCCCCTGCCCTCTGGATGGCCTCCCAATCAGCTCGTCCCGTATACATCTGGCGTAGTGTCCGCCCATGTAGCGCAATTGCCGCTGGCTCCTCTTTCATCAAGGCCACAATCCACTCCTCCATCTCGCGCGCTGTGTCCACCCCTACCCTGGTCTTAACCGAGACTGGCAGATTCGTTGACCCCTTCACCACTCTAATTATCTCTCTAGCTAACTCTGGATTCCTGATCAGTCCCGCCCCTGCCCCGTTCTCACTCACCTTCTTGGCTGGGCATCCCATATTGATATCCACTCCATCAAACCCCATCTCCTCAATCAACTTTGCTGCATCCGCAAACAACTCCGGCTTACTCCCAAAAATCTGCGCCACGATCGGTCGTTCCGTCTCATCATACTGGAATGCTCGTATCACCCTCTCCCACCTCTCAGTTCCCTTAGTGTGATGCAGAGCATCCACACTCACAAACTCCGTGTAGATCACATCCGGCTTCCCATACTTCGCCGTCATATAGCGAAATGGCGCATCCGTCACCCCATCCATTGGAGCCAAGCCTATGATAGGCTGGCGCAAACCC
>CAXCDZ010000089.1:0-2147 GCA_963981525.1 uncultured bacterium
GATCCACTCATTCAAATACGCCAAAGAAAAGATCGGACAAGTAGGTGAAGTTATTAAAACCAGTCGATCTCTTGCTCAAGTCACTGACCTCTCGGGGGCAGTCCTTGGTGAAGGAGTCAGTTTTGAGAATGGCGAGCATGGCATGGTTAGTAGATTAGACAAAAATTCTGCCGAAGTCATGGTCTTTTCCCAGCTCCCTATCCCAATCGGGGAAAAGGTTGCTAGAACTGGTGAGGTACTCAAGATCAGTGTGGGTGAAGGAATGCTGGGTGACACTTTTGACGCTCTTGGACATATTTCCGGAGGAGAAAAAGACCCCAGCAAACACACTGCCAACATGCCACTAGAAAGTACCGCACCGGGGATTGACCAACGAGCTGAGATTACTCAGTTTCTGTCCACTGGCACTACTGTGGTTGATTTAGTCATGCCACTAGGTCAGGGTCAGCGAGAGCTAGTCTTAGGAGATCAAAAAACAGGTAAGACTCATTTTGTCCTCCAAACGGTGATCGCTCAAGCTAAGCTTGGAGTTGTTTGTGTATTGGGGTTGATCGGCAAAGAGAAATCAGAGATCAAACGAATTGAACAACTGTTGAAAAGCGTAGGAGTGCGTGATAAATGTATTATCATTGCCGAACCAGCTCGTAGTACTGCCTCCCGTCTCACCATGGTTCCTTTCACTGCCATGACCGTGGCCGAGTACTGGAAAAACCAAGGACAAGATAGTTTAGTCATCCTAGATGATCTTTCCCACCACGCAGTTAGATACCGCGAGATGAAGCTTTTAGGGGACGCCTTTCCAGGACGAGACTCATATCCTAACGATATTTTCTACCTTCATGCCAGGCTTTTAGAGAGAGCCGGCAATTTTATGGTTAAAGACAAGCCTGTTAGCATTACTTGTTTACCAGTCCTTTCCACAGTAGATGGAGACATCTCTGGCTACATCGAAACAAATATTATGTCGATGACCGATGGACACCTTTTCTTTGATCAAGATCTATTCTTTGACGGAGTGCGCCCTGCAGTCAACGTCTTTCTTTCTGTCACTCGTGTAGGTAGGCAAACTCAGACCAAACTCGCCAAACAAGTTAGTCAAAAAATTCTAACTACCATGACAGAGTACAGTGAGCTCAAAAGATTCCTCAGGTTTGGAGCCGAACTCACAGATAAAGTTAAAGAAAGTATTAGGCTTGCCCATGGAGTGCGAGAAATGTTTAAACAAACCGGCAAAGTCAGTATTCTCTCCGATGTTCAAATCTATCTAGTTGGATACCTGTGGAGTGGGAAATGGGATGGACAACAGGCAGAAGAACTATCTAGTAAAATCCAGGACAATAAAGAGCTTCTTAAGCAAGTTAGTAATGTCATAAAAAATAGCAAAGATTTCTCCACTCTAGTTACCACTATCAAAAAACAACCAAAATTATCATGAGTAGTATTAAACAAATCCAAGCTAACATTGACTCCCATCTCTCCATGCGAGATTTAGTTGAGGTGTATGAGCGAATGGCCGCTAACACCATGAGAAAGATCCGTGACGCCATCTTGGCTTCGCGTGAGTACTATCACAACCTAGCCAAACTCTCGGCCGAAGTTGGAGCTGACCTCTCTAGTGTTGAAGAAATTAAGAGCAAAAAGTCCGCCTTAGTATTACTATCCTCTGACGACGGCATGTACGGTGAAATCATGGACAAGGTGTTTGGCAGATTTCTTAAAGAAATCAAAGAACACTCCTCAGCTGATGTATATATTTCAGGCAAGGTAGGACAAGATTTAATAGCAATCGTCTCTCCTCGCACTAAGTATCACCCACTAGCAGTCGTTGAGTTAGATGATGACTCACTCATGACAACTATTGGTGAAACTCTCTGGAAATATCGTGAGGTCAAGATCTTTTTTGGACAGTTTGAGAGTATCGCTACGCAAGTTCCTAACTTCAGAGTGTTGTCAGTCAATCAACTCGAATCTACCCAGGACGCATGGGCAGGAGACGCTGTAGCCAGACTCAAATACCTTTATGAACCTAGTGTCGAGCATATCTCTGATAAATTTAGTAAAGGTATTTTTGTGGGAGTGTTACAGCAAACTATCAAGGAAGATGAACTAGCTAAAAATGCCTCTCGTTTGATGCACCTAGACAAAGC
>CAXCDZ010000090.1:0-2122 GCA_963981525.1 uncultured bacterium
GAGGACTACTCCCCAGCTCCAGTTACCCCCCCCCCTCAAATACTCCCCCTCTCTCGACTCAAACTCCTCTCAGGTCTTGATCTCACACTCACTACCGCCAAAAAAACTCTCTCAGATCTTGGTTATGTAGTTGTGGACGAATCAGATACTCACCTAGAGCTCGAGATCCCTCACTGGCGAACTGACATCGAAGTCGAGGACGATCTCATCGCAGACATCCTACGTATTGGTGACTACAGCAACATCCCCAATTCTCCCCTAACCACTCCTGTTCCTCCCGACATAACTCCAGATATCTATCTCTTTGAGGACTTGCTTCGCGATCACATGACCGCTCTCACCGCACACGAACATATCACCTCGCCACTAGTCAAATCAGATGATAACAAATCCAGAGTCAATCTCGCAAACGCCCTCAGTAGTGAGCAAAACGCTCTCCGCCTTACCTTGCACGAAACCCTGAACCCAGTCCTCACTACCTACACCAAACATAATCTCGATAGCCCCCTAATCTTCGAGATAGCCAAGTCATTCACTAAAGACTCTGACCAAGCCACAGAGATTCGCGAGCTAACAGTTTGCTCTACAGGGGACGTCAGAAACATTCTCACATCACTCATGAAACTCCTGAACATCAGCTACTCTCTCACTCCTTCCAGCAATTATCAGGTTTCTATCATCGCTGCTGGCAACTCTATTGGCACACTCGCGCGAGATCACTTTACACTCAACACAGAGCTTCTTTTTGCCCACCATCATCCATACGCCGGGATCACCACTACTCTCACCCACTCTACCTCAATCGATCTCTCACTCACGCTCCCGCCCAACCTACCATTTTCTGATATTCAGGAGGTGTTCTACAAGACTTCTCCCTCGCTTCAGTCAACAAAAGTACTCGAGCATTACGAAGAGAAAAACTCAATCCTAGTCAGACTAACCTGGGAAAAACTTGATAGTGCAGATCAGACTAGAATTTCACTAGTAAAAGCACTCAAAGGGATAGGGGTAGAGACACGCTCAGCTTAGATAGTTGCGCTTGCACTTGCTGACGGAGATGGTTCTATACTTGGCGACGGGGTAGGGGCATTCGGGTCCACGTTCACGCCAATCCTAAGATCAGTCTGAGACTCATTCCCATCTTTTGTCCTTACCTTACCTTGCAACTCATACACACCATCGGATAGTCCCCCAATAGTCGTGCTCATCACACTACTGTTCACACTCTCTCTTTCTGCTCCATTCACAAAGAGCTTGAGCCACTCAATCTCACTCCCAGTCGTCACTCTGAGCCTTACCTCGACATCACCGTTCCCAGTATTGACCTGCTCATTATTCCCCGGTTTCTCAAACCCGATCACAACTGAAGTATCAGAAGAGCAGTACTCAGTGGGTACCTTGTATCTCTCGTCGCCCTGTCCCTCAATCCAACCAGCAATATCATCCTCCCATGCTGTGCTCAGTGACTTAAGAACATAGTATTCTTTCTCATTAAAGTCATCCCTCGCCACATTCACATCTGGCGCTAACTTACCCTCATCTCCTCTACAGACCTTCACCTTGGTATGGATCGGATCTAGAATACTTGGGATCGTCCCACGCCCAAAATATTCCTCACGTGCTGGATACCCATCATGTTCCGGATAACCCGAGATTTTATCAACCATGATTTTCTCTACTCCACTTGGTGGCTCAAACTCATCTCCTCCGTACTTATCCCAGGCCGCTACCATTATCTTGCGCCAAATAGGGGAGGCGCCTGTCACTCCTGATGCCACCGCAGTCATTGGCGAATTATCATTATTCCCCACCCAGACTCCGATCATTACCTTACTACTCCATCCCACAGTCCAGTTATCGCGCTTGTCATTCGTTGTTCCAGTCTTGACTGCCACGGCTCGCTGCCCCATATTCAGATACGAATTAGCGCCAAAAGTCAGAAGTCGCGCATTATTATCCGAGAGTACATCATTAATCAAGAACGCCACTTCCTCACTCAAGACCCTTCGCTTACTCAGAGACTTTGCCTCGTACAGTGTCTTACCTTCTCTCTCGATCTTAAGAATCGAGACTGGCTCAATGCCCTCACCACCATTTGCAAAAGCCGAGTACGCACTCGCTA
>CAXCDZ010000091.1:0-1935 GCA_963981525.1 uncultured bacterium
TCTTGGGTAGTTTTGCGAGTCTGATCGCCACTCGCCGTTACGGTCGATGAAAAAACTCTTACTTCTCATTTTTGGTATTGCTGTTTTTTTGTTCCCAACTTCTGGAGCATATGCCCTGCAGTGCGGAGAAGACCTCCCCGATGATGCACCAGAAGGTGTCGTGCGGGATTATGTCGCCAGCTGTCAGAGCAAAATCGCCAGCAGCAAAGGGGAGCAAGCCACCCTCGCTTCTGCTATCGGTTATCTCAATACTCAGATCAGTCTTGCTCGCGCAGAAATTATCAAAACCCAACAAGATCTCGATCGCATCAACCTAGAGATCTCTGATCTATCTGGCAAAATCGAGAACATCGATTACTCTCTCGATGATTTAACAGAACTATTTGTCAGCAGGGTCAAATCCTCATACAAAGAAAGCAAATCAACCAACATCGCGCTCTCCCTGTTTAACACATCGGGATTCTTTGATTTTTTCCGTCACTTTCAATATGTCCAGAAGATTCGCGATCACGATCAAGAAGTTCTCATCTCCCTAGAATCAGCTCGGCTAGACCTAGATCAGCAAAAATCTCTCAAAGAACTCAAGCAAGCCGAAGTCCAGAGTCTCAAGATAGAGCTCAGCAGCCAACAAGCAGTTCTTAATGGGCAAGTTGCCACCAAAAACAAGCTTCTCGCAGATACTAAAAACGATGAAAAAAAATACGCTAGCCTACTTTCTTCAGCCCAATCTCAACTGGCCGCTTTTCAGCGCTTTGTTGCTGGTCAGGGTGGAGCTGGTCTCTTGGGATCACAAACTCAATGTAACGACTGGGGATGTTACTATAATCAGCGAGATCAGGACTGGGGCAATCAATCAATTGGTCTCTCCAGTAGCTCTATGCGCGAGTATGGCTGTCTAGTCACTAGCATGGCCATGGTGGCCAGTCACTATGGCAAGAGTGTTAGACCAGGCGATATCGCCGCAAGCTCTGATCCGTTCTGGGGAACTAGCGCATATATGTTGCAGGGATCTTGGTCGGCAGCTGGTGTGACCATGAGCCGCACTAGGTTGGGCTCACTCACTTCCCACATCGACTCCGAACTAGCCGAAGGTCGCCCAGTTATCGTCGGCATTTATGGAGGGCCAGACCATTTTCTCGTCGTCAAAGAAAAGGTGGGAGACGACTATCGTATTCATGATCCTTTTCCAGAGAGTGGATCTGATGTGATGTTTTCTGATCGCTACCCGCTTTCTGCGATCTCAGCAGTTGACCGTGTAACCGTTAACTAGATAATTTGCTACACTGATTATTAATGAGGCGTTTTTTGCTGGCGCTAGGTATCTTTTTGCTCGCTAGTCCTGTGCATGCAGCTATTGATCTGGACATCTCTGACATTGCAGCATCAGTACACGAGGATCAAGAGTTTCCACTCTCCTTCTCACTCTCTCAAAGTATTTCGGCTAGCAATCCAGTCTATTTACGGGTTGTCATATATCAAGAGGGCACAACTAAGTATTTTGGCTATACTCAAAACAAGGCTTTGGACTGGATTAATACAACTTCTGACAAATCACTATTTTTCGAGCTCGCAGTTTCTCCTGAGGGTACAGCTAGCGGTGAGTTAAAAGGGAAGTTTGATCTAGAAAATAGCTACTACAATGGAGCTGGTGTTTATAAGGTTAAGTTGGGACGCTACACTTCTTCTTCAGATTCTGGTGCTGACTGGTCAAACGAGTTAGAAATCACCCACACTACAAATCCTAGTCCAACTCCCACTCCTACCCCAACTCTCTCACCCTCGCCCGCCTCAACCTCCACGCCCACGCCCAGCTCTACTCCGACCTCCTCAAGTGAAGCGAAGACCTCGCCGCTCGCAAGCAGCTTAGGTACTCCATCTCTCAGTCCCTCCACCCAAATAGGCACAGTCGCCGGCCTCACCGTCGACTCCATTCAT
>CAXCDZ010000092.1:0-1933 GCA_963981525.1 uncultured bacterium
CTGCCTCAGTTGGTCTTCTTGTGCCTGGGAGTCTCAAGCTCGGTCCCATCGGAGGCATCACTCCCACTCAAATCAAAGAATCAGAACTAACCACACCAGGCTCTATCGCCGTCCTATCTGCCTCAGGTGGCATGACCAACGAACTCATCAATATCGCCATAGGTTCTGGCCATCACCTTTCATTTGCCCTCGCATTTGGTGGTGACCGTTTTCCAGCTCTCTCTCCACGTGATGCATTCCTTATGGCAGAGAGTGATCCCGAGACCAAGACTGTTCTCTACTACGGCGAACTAGGTGGTGAGGATGAGTATGAGCTCCTCAAACTCCGGGAGGAGGGCAAATTTACCAAGGATGTCATCGCTCACATCGCAGGCACAGTCTCTAGTCTTTTCAAAGAAGCTCCACAGTTCGGCCACGCAAAAGCCAAAGCCAACAAGAAGTCTGAGACCGCACTCGCCAAACGCAAGGCGCTCAAAGAAGCTGGTTTCCAAGTATCTAATTCTTTCTCACACTTTCTTGATCTCACTGCAAAACTGCAACACTGAATCTACTGAGTCACTATCAGTTATGCTGTTATACTGACAGTATGACTGATCTTTCTAACCGCACTCACTCTCTCTTTACCTCCACCGTCAGCGGGGTCAAAGGTGGCAGCCCTACCATTCTCGGTCAACCTCTCCTGGATCAATCCAAGAATCACAGCCTTGCCTATCTCGCAGGCTCTCTCTGGTTGGGTCAAAATCTCAAAAGCAAAAAAACCGAAGCCGTCATCGACTACGCCCTCCGCCTCCTCGTTGATCATGGTCCTTATGTCTCAGGTGCCGTCAACACCATCATTACCGCTCGTGCTGGTCGTGACCTCGTCTCTTCCCTAGCTTCGGGTCTCCTCACTATTGGCCCTCGTTTCGGCGGAGCAGTCAACGGTGCTGCGCGCGTCTGGTTTGACTCTGTAAGTGCCGATCTCCCCCCCGCTCAAGTTGTCGAGGATTTTGCCTCCCGCAAAGAATACATCTCAGGTATCGGCCACCGCAAGTACCGTCTCGACTCCCCAGATCCGCGGGTAGGGGAGCTTATCAAGCTCATGGGCAAGACAGATTCACCCCACCTCGATTTTGCGCGCGCCGTAGAGAGTATTACCACCGGCAAAAAACCCAATCTCATCCTCAACGTCGACGGATGCTTAGCAGCCATCCTCCTCGATCTCTTAATCAAAGAAGAAAAACTCACCCCAAGCGAGATCAGCACTCTAATTGATGCCGAGTTCTTTAACGCGATTTTTGTGCTCTCTCGCTCAATTGGTTTCATTGCCCATTACCTAGACCAAAAGCGCCTAGGAGAACCTCTTTTCCGCCTTCCGGCTGATCAGGTTATGACCACATAACCTATCGTTTGATCTCTTGACACCCAATCTCGTGCACCATACAATAGCACTCGTCACTTCCGAGTGATAATATTTAGTAAAAACATACTGAGATACTGAATCCACGGCAAAACTGGAACACGTATTTCTCCGGAGGATAAATTATGCAACTTGATCCAAAAAAACTCACTCCTATGCCAGGTTACGTTCTCGTCGAACCAGAAGCCAAGCAGACTAAGTCCGCTGGCGGCATCTACCTTCCCGCCAATTCAGAAGAAAAGCCTCAGGCTGGCACTGTATTGTCAGTTGGAGACGCCATCTACGATGACGGCAAAGAGATAACTTCACCAGTCAAGTCAGGCGACAAGGTTATCTACAAAAAATGGGGCGGTAACGACGTCAAGATCAGTGGAACTGAATATCAATTCCTCAAGTTCGAGGATATTCTCGCCATCATTAAAAAATAAAATTAACACTGGAATACTGAATCCACTGCAAAACTGGATTACGTATTCCTCTATAGGAGGAATCTATATATGACAGCAAAACAACTCGCATTCGGTGACGACGCCA
>CAXCDZ010000093.1:0-1876 GCA_963981525.1 uncultured bacterium
TCAAGGAAGATGAACTAGCTAAAAATGCCTCTCGTTTGATGCACCTAGACAAAGCATTGAATGAGATTGAAAAGAAGCTAGGCGCAGAACAAGTCAAGTTTGGCAAAGCCAACAAAAGACGAGTCAGCAAAAAACAACAGTTGCAACTAGCTGGATACAAGGCCATGAGCAAGATCAGGAGGAGTTATGTATAACGGAATCGTAGTCGCAGTAGTCGGACGAGTAGTCGAAGTTAAGTTCTCAGGCAAGGTGCCAGAAATTGGCCAGATTTGTGAGGCCAAGGACATCATCCTCTACGTCTACCGCTCGCAGGGTGGCAGTGTGATGCGTTGTATTGTCCTTAAGGGAATTGAAAACCTCTCTCGTGGGGTCAAGGTCACTGGTAAAGGTGAGCAACTAGTTGTCCCAGCAGGAGAATCTGTAATGGGGAGAGTGATTGATCTTTTTGGTGAACCACTGGACGGCAAAGGCGGAATCAAGAGTGAGTTTACAGTTCCTGTGATGGGTGAGCTTGATAACGATGCTCAGTTGGTGATTGATGGTGAGGTCTGGGAAACAGGCATCAAGGCGATCGACTTCTTTGCTCCCTTAGTCAAGGGGGGCAGGATGGGACTGTTTGGTGGGGCTGGAGTGGGTAAATCCATCCTTCTCACCGAGATCATGCACAACGTCTTTATGAAACAAAAATCAGGCCGAGCAGTATTTGCCGGCGTGGGTGAGCGTACCCGTGAAGGACGTGAACTATATGAGGTCTTAAAGGAGAAAAAAGTATTAGACAAAACCACTCTTGTTTATGGAGCTATGGGTGAAGACCCAGCAGTCAGGTGGCTATCTGCCCTCAGTGCAGTAGCAATCACCGAACACTCACGAGACTCAGGACACGACACTCTATTCTTTATTGATAACATGTTCCGCTATGCCCAAGCAGGTAGTGAACTATCCCAGATGAGCGAGAATATGATGAGCGAGGACGGTTACCAACCCAACTTACATGAGGACATGGCTCTGATGCATGAGAGGTTAGTTTCAACAGATAAAGCACACATTAGCTCTATTGAAGCAATTTACGTCCCCAGTGACGATCTTACCGACCAAGCCGTTCTAGCAATCACACCTTACCTAGACTCTGTCTTAACTTTATCCCGCGAGGTCTATCAATCAGGCCACTTTCCGGCAGTTGATATTCTTGAATCTAACTCATCAGCCACTAGTGCTAATGTGGTGGGTGAGGCTCATTACAAAGCAGTAGTTCAAGCCCAACAAATTCTGAGTGCTGCCAAAGAACTAGAGCGCATGGTCGCTCTCGTAGGTGAAGGAGAGCTGTCAGAAGAGAACAAACAGATCTATCACCGAGCTCAACTGATTCGGGAGTACATGACTCAGCCGTTCTCTTCAGTTGAGGATCAGACCGGTATTCCTGGTGAGTACGTTGCACTATCTGACACAATCCAGGATATGACAGATATCTTAAGTGGCAAATATGATGATAGAGACTCTAGCGAGTTCAAGATGATCGGTACAGTTAAGAAGAAGAAATGAGCAAACGCAACAATCTCACCATTCAGGTTGTGATCCGCAAGAGTGATGGAGTGTTGTGGGAGGGTCAAGTCACTAGCTTTTCTAGCACTAACGAGGTGGGCAAGTTTGATATCTTGCCAGAACATGCACATTTTGTAGGTTCAATTAGTGAGTTTATTATGGTTCGTACTGGCAGTGGAGAAAAGAAGTGGGAGATAGAGACTGGGATCATGAGTGTGGTGGACGGGATGATTGAGGTGTTTTTAGGATATTAATTTCCATATTTTATATTTTCAAATGTTTTTAGGGGCCTTGCCCCTCATTTTGCAAGGGCTACGTAAATCATGCTACGCATGAC
>CAXCDZ010000094.1:0-1833 GCA_963981525.1 uncultured bacterium
GCCATCCCCGAACTATGCGCCGGACTCTTAGTAATCTCATCAGCCGCCACCTCGATTACTATTTCTGGCTCCACCCATACATCAGGGATATGAATTTTTGTCACCTCATATTCATTGTTTTTCTCCTCACTCTCAATCTTTTTTAGACTCTTTCCAAACTCCAAAAACTTCGCATCCGTGATCCCCGTCCCAATCTTTGCGATCGTCAAGATCTTCTCTCCATCTCGCACTCCCACCAGAAGCGCACCAAGTCGGAACTTTGCCCTCTTCCCTTTTCCTTTGTAATACCCCATGATCACTACATCGAGAGTGTCAGAGAGTTTGGCCTCCGAGCCCTCGGCTTCCTTAAACTTAACCCAGTTATAATCCTGCCTACCTGGAAGGTATCCCCCATCTATTTTTTTGATCATCGCACCCTCGAGTCCCTTACTTAACTGGAGTGCATGATATTCTCGTATCTCATCAGGATTTTCACTCACAAGATAATCATCCAGCACTAGCACGTTCTCAGGATCACTTTCGATTATCTTCTCTAGGATCGCTCGCCTCTCAATAAGTGGAGTCGTAAGTAGGCTCTTCCCATCCAGATACATAATGTCAAAAACATAGAACTTAAGCGGCACTTCCTTGGCTATCTCTCCTATCGAGTGCTTACGTTTGCGCTTGATTGTCATCTGGAAAGGGAGCATTTCGTGAGTTTTGGGGTCATAACCCACTGCCTCCGCGTCCAAGATCACCTCATTCACACTAAGCTCATCTCCTACTCTCGCGAGTTCCGGGAACATTGCTGAGTTCTCATCCAGATTACGTGTAAATGTCCTCACCCAGTCTTTTTTCTCCTCTTCTTCTGCAAACAATCCACCCTGTTCCCTCAGTTCCGAACCTTGCTCGTGGCGAGTGTTCGGAACTTTATTTCTCGAATAATGGATCTGAACGCGTTGACCGTCAAATTTACTCTCACATACCACCTTTCCCATCTTCTTCACCATCTCATCCGCGGTTTTTACGCGCTGCGCGAGCGCCGACATCACTGGAGTTCCCATCTGGATCCCGACCAGGTCGGGTAATTTTTCTACTCCAGATTTTTTCGCCACTTCCGCAATCCTCCCCACATCCGGAAATGCCTGATAAGCCGAGTCCAGAATCGTACGCCCCTCCTTACTCCCATACTGCATATAGCTAAGCGCATCCAACACTGTCTTATCCGAGAATCCGAGTCGCAACTTAGTCAGGATTATCCGTAGCACATACCCAGCACTTTCTGGATCTAGATCCGCCAAGAGAGACCGCAACCCCTCTACCTTATGTTCCTGACTCCCCGTTCCCCCCATCTTGGCAATTTTTTCAAGTCGCTCGTACACCTCTCCCACACTCAAATCTCCACTGACACTCTGACGCGCTGACACACTGACACGCCGAAAAACCTCACCCAGATCCCCCATCCTCTTATACTCTTGCGTCACCTCCTCAACACTCTTGTCTACCACTCGCGCAACTGCGCGTACAATCATTCTCTCCGCCATCGAAAACTCAAGTCGGTCAAACTTAGGTCGTAATCTCCCCAGCGCCAAATAAATCACCTGACTCACTTCCTCTCCCTCGACTTCACTCAAGAGCTCAGAGAGGATCTCCATCTTCTCATTCCTGAGCGTCGTCGCCTCAATTTTAGAAAAATACTCTGATAACTGCTGAAATCTCATTCACTTATTGTAACAGCATAAGAATCATCACCCCAACAGACTCATGTAGGCATAATTAGTACGAGTTACGCTTGATGCACTGGGGAGTAGTTAGAGAGCAAGTGTAGAGTATTCTCCTAACGGTCGAACGCTA
>CAXCDZ010000095.1:0-1720 GCA_963981525.1 uncultured bacterium
ATGCCACTAGGTCAGGGCCAGCGAGAGCTAGTTTTAGGAGATCAAAAAACAGGTAAGACTCACTTTGTTCTCCAAACTGTAATCGCTCAAGCCAAGCTAGGTGTAGTCTGTGTGCTGGGGTTAATTGGCAAGGAAAAATCCGAGATCAAGAGAATCGAGCAACTCTTGGAAAGCGTAGGAGTGCGTGATAAATGTATTATCATTGCAGAGCCCGCCCGTAGTACTGCTTCTCGCCTGACCATGGTGCCCTTCACTGCGATGACTGTGGCTGAGTATTGGAAAAACCAAGGACAGAACAGTTTAGTTATTCTTGACGACCTCTCCCACCACGCAGTTAGATATCGTGAGATGAAACTCTTGGGTGACGCTTTCCCTGGAAGGGACTCATACCCCAACGACATTTTTTATCTCCATGCCAGACTCCTGGAGCGGGCAGGCAACTTCATGGTCAAAGACAAGCCAGTCAGTATTACCTGCCTCCCAGTTCTCTCCACAGTTGATGGAGATATCTCTGGTTATATCGAGACAAACATCATGTCCATGACAGATGGACACCTCTTTTTTGATCAAGACCTATTCTTTGACGGGGTGCGCCCTGCAGTCAATGTTTTTCTTTCCGTCACTCGTGTGGGCAGACAAACCCAGACCAAACTTGCCAAACAAGTTAGTCAAACCATCCTCACCATCATGACTGAGTACGGTGAGCTCAAGCGATTCCTCAGGTTCGGTGCGGAGCTTACGGACAAAGTCAAAGAAAGTATTCGTCTCGCCCACGGAGTGCGAGAAATGTTCAAACAAACTGGCAAGGTCAGCATTCTCTCTGATGTTCAGATCTATTTAGTTGGCTACTTGTGGAGTGGGAAATGGGATGGAATGGGAGCAGAAGAACTAGCCAGCAAAATCCAGGGAGACAAGCAGCTTCTTAAGCAAGTTACTGGAGTTGTTAAGAAGGCTACAGATTTCTCCAGCCTAGTTACCGCTATCAAAAATCAGAAGAAAATATCATGAGTAGTATCAAACAGATCCAAGCTAATATCGAGTCTCACCTCTCCATGCGAGACTTGGTAGAAGTATATGAGCGCATGGCCGCCAACACGATGAGAAAGATACGAGATGCTATCTTGGCTTCGCGTGAGTACTATCATAATCTCGCCAAACTTTCAGCCGAAGTAGGAGCTGACCTCTCTAGTGTAGAGGAAATCAAGAGCAAGAAGTCTGCCCTAGTATTATTATCCTCTGACGACGGCATGTACGGAGAGATCATGGACAAGGTCTTTGGTAGATTCTTAAAAGAAATCAAAGAACACCCTGCAGCTGATGTATATATATCGGGAAAAGTAGGTCAAGAACTAATAGCAGTTGTCTCGCCTCGCACAAAATATCAAGCGCTCGCAGTCGTTGAGCTAGATGATGACTCACTCATGACCACCATTGGTGAGACCTTATGGAAATACCGCGAAGTAGAGATCTTTTTTGGCCAGTTTGAGAGTATCGTTAGACAGGAGCCCAACTCCAGAGTGTTATCAGTTAATCAGCTCGAGTCCGCCCAGGATTCCTGGGCAGGGGATGTTGTAGCCAGACTTAAGTATCTCTATGAGCCCAGTGTTGAGAAAATTTCGGATAAATTTAGTAAAGGTATTTTTGTAGGAGTGTTACAACAAACCTTCAAGGAAGATGAACTAGCTAAAAATGCCTCTCGTTTGATGCACCTAGACAAAGC
>CAXCDZ010000096.1:0-1682 GCA_963981525.1 uncultured bacterium
TCTCTCCATTCCTCAAGTCAGTTGCTAGTAATCTCGGTCTCTCTCGTGGCCACTGCCGTCACTCCCCCACCTGCTCTCGATACTCCAAGCTGGCAATTAACAAACATGGATTACTAAAAGGTACTTGGTTATCTACCGTAAGACTGCTAAAATGTCACCCATGGTCTCCCGGAGGCTTTGACCCTGTTCCGTAAGCGCGGCAAGGTCTGTCCTTTAACGAGTTTAGAATTTTAGTAATTAGAATTTTGAATTTGTTTGAGATTTGTTATTTGTAATTTTGGATTTATAAGCAATATGTATAACACTCTCGTCTACGAACCCATTCTCAACTCGCTCCTGTGGCTCTACCAGGTCACCGGCAACAACCTGGGATTGGCTATCATCATCCTTACTCTCATCGTTCGTGGGTTTCTCATTCCCTTTACTCTCCCTCAGATGAAGTCCGCCAGGAAAATGGCCGCACTCAAACCCCAGCTTGACGCCCTCAAAAAAAAGCATGGCAAAGACCCCAAGGTTCTGCAGAAAAAACAGCTTGAGTTCTACAAAGCTCATGGCGTCAACCCCGCCGGTGGCTGCTTGCCCTTTATTGCTCAGTTCATCGTCCTGATCGCCCTCTACAGAGTGTTTATGAATACTCTCTCTGGTGACAACGCCATGTTTGAGCAAGTTCATTTTCTCTGGCTAGATCTCAGCGTCAAAGACACTTCATATGTTCTCCCCGTTCTTGCCGGTGTCCTCCAGTTTATTACCTCACTCACTATGCTTCCTGGTATTGAGAACGAGCCAGCCAAACGTAAGGGTAGTAAAAAAGACAAAGAAGACGTAGCCGAGATGGCGCAATCCATGCAACAGCAAATGGTTTTCTTTATGCCGATCATGACCGTAGTCTTTGCCCTCCAGTTCCCCGCTGGCCTCGCCCTCTACTGGGTCATCACCACCCTCTTCTCTCTCGTCCAACAGCTTGTCATCAGTGGCCCTGGTGGTCTCAAAAAATACTTACTTAAGGTAGGAGTAAAACTATGACCCTCACAGACGATAAGTTAGCTAGTATTAACAAGCTCTTTAGCTATCTTGATATCTCTCAAGATCATATCCAGGTAGAGATTGATGGTGACACAGTCTCAGTCGTAGTTGATGTGCCAGAAGAAGATGCCGGGATCTTTATTGGTCGTTTTGCTAGTACTCTCGACTCAATCCAGCTCATTCTCTCGCTATTTCTAAGAAGCGATACTATTCACCATGTTCATCTCGACATCGGCGGCTATAGAGGTCGACGCGCAGATGTGCTCAAAGAAATGGCAGACAGGATCGCTGCTGACGTTACTGAGTCTGGCACTCCCAGAGCCTTCCCCCCTCTCTCCGCTACCGAACGCCGCACCATTCACCTAATTTTCGAGGACCATGATACTCTCACAACCTATTCTGAGGGCACGGGATACAATCGTCGCCTCATTCTCGGGCCAAAAACTTCCTAGTATCCTTGCTTTTACCATCATCTTGCTCGCTAGCACACAGCTAGGGCTCCATTTCTGGCCTGATTCCACACTAGTTCACGGCATTCGCATTGATTATCTTTCTCCTGTTATCTACTTCCTTGACGTATTAATCCTAGCCTACTTGGTAGCCTCAAGGACTCTCCTTAACAGGAATTCCCGACTGCAAGTCGAGAAGGGCTCGCCGGC
>CAXCDZ010000097.1:0-1681 GCA_963981525.1 uncultured bacterium
TTTTTGGTGTAGCTACAGGTGCCTTCACGAAGGGCACCTGGTCTCTCAGGATCTTCTTTGGCTAGGTTGCAGGAACCATGATGGGACTCTTCTGTGCGAGCAACAATGTGACTGCGAAGTCCGCGATAGCAAACGTCCACCTCTCCACCGTCACACTCATCTCCTTGACTATTACAGTAGTTGTCGCGGCGATCATGTCCAGCACCAGCACACTTGTCGAGGTCTTCGTAGTCTCGAGAACGTTCTAAGTTTTCAAATACTTGGAAATATGCAGGTCGAATATAGGTGAAGAGGGGGAAGATTACACCATAGTAGTAATCTTCGGTTGGATTACCTTCTTCTGAGAAAGGGGGGAAGGGTTTGGCAGCCTGGGCGGGAGTAGCGATTTGTAGGAAATAGGCAGTGATCAGGAAGAAGGATAGGAATATTTTTGCGAACTTAGGCATGTTAGAAACCAAATTGGAACTGGGTAACGTCAACTCCGGTGAAGTTTTTGATAAAGACGAGGATGAGCCAGGAGAGAACGGCGAGGGCGAGACCAGCGACTGAGAGAGTGATAGTCTGGGTGCCTTTTTTCATCCCCTCTGGATTACCACCGGAAGTGAGAATGGTGAAGCCGCCAACAAGAATCATGACGAATGAGATGAGGCCGATTAGGGGGATGGCGGCGGTGAAAATATTACCAATATAAGTAGAGATGTCAGAGAGTTTTGCTGCTTCTGGGTTCATGGGTTGATTATAGCAGAGGATTATACTTAAGCATTTTTGATTTGCGAGTAATCTGAGTAGGTCTAATTTTGCTGGCGAGAACTCACTTTAGGAAAAATATCACTCGACCGTTGCACTTGCTCATGACATTTTTCTTAATAGGTTCGGGCTACACTGCACAAAACTAACCCACTCAATTACTGTGTACAAATCTGTTGGAATACTAATGCCCTTGATTAACCGATACGCTGATCAGTAAGCAGTGGGAGCTGAGAGGTTCTCGTCAAGGACTGAGATGCCGAAGAAGTATTGGATGATAAGCATGACTGCCCAAGCTGAGGCGACGACTGCGAGGCCGACGAGAGCTGCGGTGATCTTGTCACGTGCTTCTTGGGTTTTGCCTTTGTCACCACCTGAGGTGATCCATTGGATACCACCCATAATGAGGTAGGCAAAGACGAGAAGGGCGGCAACGAGAAGAGAGCCTTTGACTGCGCCACTAATGAGAGTACCGATGTTGGTGATGGCAACGTTGTCAGGTTTGGCGATTGAGAGAGCTGGTGCACCTGGTGCGGCGTAGACTTTGCTGATGAGATCCATATGGGTTTCCTCCCTGTGTTCTATAAAGTAATGTTAAGTATACAGTAATAAACTATTTAGTAAAAGGAAAATCCTTTTTGATATTCTACCCGGCGATACCAATGCCAAAAAAGTAATCGACTAGTTTGAAGATAGCCCAGGCTGAGGCGACAATTCCAAGACCAACGATGGCTTGAGTGATCTTGTCGCGGGCTTCGTTAAGCTTGTCTTTTTCGCCACCTGACATGACCCATTGGAGTCCGCCGTAAACCATGTAGATAAACGTAGCAATCCCGGCGACGATGATGATAGCGGAGAAGGTGTTGCCAACAAAACTCCCGAGATCAGTGTTGACGGCAACACGAGAGCTGACTTCGTTGTCGAGACCGATGTT
>CAXCDZ010000098.1:0-1667 GCA_963981525.1 uncultured bacterium
TGGCGGCTTTCCGGATTGCCTCCCCAGCGGAATTGCTTGCGGCAGACAAAGTAGAGGGTGCCAAGTGGGCGTAGCGGGTTGTGACGTCTGGCGAACTGTGTCCCAATAGCTGCTGCACCTCATAGAGAGTGCGACCACTGTTTATGCACATGCTGGCGAAAGAGTGTCTAAGCGAATGCATAGTGACGTGCTCTGGGAGGGAGGCCTTCTCTCTAATGCGGTTCCAGACCTTGTGGACCCATTTTAGAGGCTCTCCTGTCTTTTGGTTGATGAATAGGTACTTACTATTTCCTCTGGTTTGCAGTCCCTCCAGAATAGAGATGGCCTCGTCATTGAGGTAGACTGTTCTACGCTTGGCGGATTTGCTGTTCTCCATCGGAATAGTCAGTAGTTGCTTCTCTGCGTCGTAGTGCTCCCAGCGTGCTCTAGTCAGTTCGTTTAGTCGACAACCTGTGGCGAGTAGTGCCAACACCAATTGACCCACCATTCCTTTCTGGTGTGACTTGCAAACAGTAACCAACCGACCGATCTCTTCTGACGATAGATAGTATTCCCGCTTGTTGTCTAGGTTGAATGGCTTGACCGACGCGATAGGGTTGACTTGGATAATGCTCCAATCTACAGCTAGATTTGCCATTCGTTTTAGGAGCTTTAGATGGTGGCCCGCAGTTGCCCCCGACAAGCCCTCCTTTTCCAGCAGAGAGGCATGGAAGTCAGTAACTGATTTTCGAGACAACAGGTCCATTCGAGTGTTCCCGAAAACAGAGGATATTCGGTTGTTCCACATTTGGGAGTCCTTGGAGGCTGTCCTTTTCCTAGAACGTGCGTAGGGTTCGTAGTGCTGGGTAAAGAATTCTCCACAGGTGGGGATACCTTTACGTTGATTGGACTCTGCTCTGGGGTCGTAGCCGTCGGCGATGCGAGATCGTAGATCTCTGGCTTTGGAGCGTGCATTTTTAAGAGAAATCTCCGCCACCCTTCCCAAGCGCTGATGAGCTGTGCATCCTGTGTGACTGGTGTATCTGAGGTAGTAGCTGTGGTTGTTGCTGCTATGTCTAGCTTGTATGTAGAGGCCAGGTTGATCCTGATCGACGTACTCTATCGATCGTCTGTCGGATGGGCACTCTAGCCCTTTGTCGATGATGCTCTGTGTGAGTTTGATTTTCATGCTTTTCTAGTAGTCCTTCTGTTGGTTAGGTTGCGATACACTTGGGGGAGGGGGTGGCTAGGTAGTGCTGCTTTGTCGATATTTAAGTCTCATAATTTGAGTGTGCTGCTCTATCCTGTTTACATCGAAGAGAGCGGTGGTGGGCAATGGTGGGCGGATTTTTGTGGACACCCTCGGAAAACTCCATCTGCTTCTTTGACTTGCTGCAGCTGGGGTGAGGGGGTGAGCAAGGTGGGCAAAATAGAAATTTTTCCGAAGGTTCCCGACCTGATTGCGAAGCGCTGTCCATGCCTTCCCCAGAAAAGTTGGGAAAGTTGCCCACCTCCCCACCTTTTTTGTAGCTACATGATTTGCTTGGGTCGTTGGAGGAGAGGGGCGTTCTGCCCCTACTCCGACTGCCCACCTTCGCAAAAATTATTTAGGTTCTTCGAGTTGCTCAATTTTGGGGGGGAAGAGGGTGAGCAAGTGGGCAATTTCTGAGAAATTTATTTTTGATGGT
>CAXCDZ010000099.1:0-1579 GCA_963981525.1 uncultured bacterium
CCGTCATCGCAGTCAAGGGAGTCTGAGAGGGTCACGCTATCCCCCATACCCACATAATCGATCGCCCCACATCCCCAGGGAGTACGGAAGAGGTGGTATCTGTTGTACGAGTCAAATGAGCAGAAGTCGGAGCGGTAGACACAGTCTGTATTCTCCCGACAAAACTTGGGATCCTCTAGGTAAGGTGCAAAATCAGCAATAGGCGTCTCAGTCACGATTGCGGTGATCTGTGAAGTGGAGTAGTCACCTGGCTTGAGATCTCCAGAATCTGTGAGGAGGTAATACGTGTAGTCGAGATAGTTGGCAGGAGGAGTTGAGCTCTCTGTATAGAGAATGAAGGAGGCGGAGGAGCTTGCGTCAAGCGGGGGGAACAAATTCTCCATGACCAGGCTGAGGACGTTATAGTCAGTGGTGGAGATCCTCGCGGTGAGCTTGAGTGTGAAGGTGTTTTTTGCGGAGAGCTCGCGAGGCTGTCTGATTGTGCTGGGGGTGATTATGGAGAGAGTCTCTAGGGAACTAACAAAGCTTGTGAGCATCTGGCGCGAATCCTCGGTGGCAACGACATATAGCTTCTGGAAGGTGGTGTCACTCGTGGGAATGAGAGCCTGATAGGTTAGCTCTTGGTAGTCTGTGAATCCCGCGAGACCCACGTATGGACCCATCTTAATCTCTGAGAGTGAGTCCAGCGGATAGTCAGGATCTGTGGTGCGAATGTAGTCTCCGAGTGAGTAGCCAGTCCAGATCTGGGTATCAGCGGAAAAGCGAACAGTGAGTGGAGTAGATGTGCATGAGCCGGTGCTTGCACAGAGTGCGTGCTCTAGATACTCAGTCTGGTTGCGTACGAAATATAGCGGAGTGGTCTCTGGATTTTTGGCGTCCAGGATGGGAGAAAAGAGCACTAGCCAGTCAGCGGGATAGGGAATTGCGAGTCTGTTGAGCCGGAGATCAAGCATCTCACTTATTTGGGTGGGTTCGGGAGAGCTCTGTGCTACTGGGGTGGCGGACGGCTTAGGGGAAGAGCTGCGACTAGTGACGAAACGATAGATCGTGCCAATGACTAAGAGAGAAACTATTATGGTAATGGCAATGATGAGAATCTTTTTGAGCATGGGAGTGAGGAGAGGCTTGCTGCCTGCGTTGGCAGTGGGAGCAGGAATCTCTGGGGGAGGTGGAGGTGTGATTACAGGAGGGATGGATGGATCAGACTCTACAGGAGTATCTACTTGATCCATGGGAGGTAGGTCGGTCATATACCGTTAGTATACAAGAGTTGGATAAGAATGAAATAGTAATTGAGTTGTGAGATACTTATTATAATGCCCAGACAAATTAGGATAGATAATGGCCATTTTTGGGGAAGTTATATCTGCTTCTGATATTGTTCGAATTGTGAGAGGAGAAGTTCCATCTCGCAAACCAGGATCAAGAAGAGGAATTAAGAAGCATCATGAAATAACAAATGAGATCATTAGACAACCAAACTTGGTTTTTGAGGGATTTTCTTCTGAGACATTTTCTAAGAATTGGGCTTAAAGGGAAAAATTAGTTGATTTTCCCCTCAAGACTTCCCCTGGGAAGT
>CAXCDZ010000100.1:0-1566 GCA_963981525.1 uncultured bacterium
GTCAACATGTATACTCGGGAGTATGACTCAAGATTGGGCAAAGACGTGGAAAAAGCGTAAGAACAAAATCAAGCGAATGCGATGGGATAAACAGAGTATCTTGAAGTATCTGGGAATTGGGGTGCTGGGAGCATCACTTGCCTCGGTATTTCTGATGATGATTCTGTTTGCGTGGTATGCAAAGGATCTACCCAACCCAAATCGAGTGATGAGAAGTGATGGTTACTCGACTACGATATTGGATAGAAATGGCGAGGCGATCTATGACCTATTTACTGATGTGAATAGAGTGCCGGTAAGCATGAGCGAGATCCCTCTCCAGTTGCAACAGGCAACGATCGCGGTGGAGGACAAGGATTTCTATACTCACCAAGGATTCTCGATGTGGGGAATGATCCGGGGATTCTCCCGACTGTTTACTCGAGGGTATGCACAAGGCGGGTCAACTCTGACCCAGCAGCTAGTCAAGAACGTACTCTTAACTAGTGAGCGATCACTGCCTCGTAAGTTTAAGGAACTGGTTCTTTCCCTGCAGATTGAGCGCAAGTTCTCCAAGGATGAGATTCTCCAGATGTATCTGAACGAAGCACCATATGGTGGGACGGCAGTGGGGATTGCGGCAGCTAGTACGAGATACTTTGGTAAGACTCCGATGGAACTCACGCTCACCCAGACTGCGATACTAGCTGGAATGCCTCAGGCTCCAAGTAGATACTCCCCATATGGGAAGGATCCGCAGGCTTATGTGGCAAGGTCAGAGGCCGTGTTAAGGAGAATGCGTGAGGACGGGTATATCTCTGAGGATCAAGAAAATCAGTCCCTGGAGGAACTACCGAATATGGAGTTCCAGACCCAGTCGGTATCTCTTAAGGCTCCTCACTTTGTTTTTTATGTAAAAGATCAGTTGGTTGATCTCTTGGGAGAGAGTGCGGTAGAGGCAGGTGGGTTCTCAGTGACTACAACTCTGGACCTCCCGATGCAAGAGATCGCACAGGCCGCAGTGACCGATGAGATTGCTGAGTTGGAGGCCGTACATGTAACGAACGGCGCGGCAATCATGATGGATCCACAAAGTGGTGAGATCCTGTCGATGGTGGGATCTAAGGACTATGCAGATCCTGATTATGATGGAAAAGTAAATGTGGTGATGAGTCTTAGGCAACCTGGGAGTGCGATCAAGCCCGTGACTTATGCAGCGGCATTTAACGAGGGATACTCTCCGGCAACCTCGATACTGGACGTACCTACTAAGTTCTCGGGTGGGACTGAGGGCGAGTATTATGAACCCAAAAACTATGACGGGAAGTTCCGTGGACCAGTTCAACTTAGATATGCACTGGCAAGCTCTCTGAACGTCCCAGCAGTTAAGTTGTTATCACTAGTGGGCATGAAGGATATGATGAGCCTTGCTTATGAGATGGGACTCCCATCTCTAGAACCCACGACTGCGAACATGAATAGATTGGGACTCTCGGCCACACTGGGTGGAGGCGAGGTACGACTCTTGGACCTAGCGAGTGCGTACTCGGCTTTTGCAAATGGTGGTGAGGGCATTGAGCCAGTCTC
>CAXCDZ010000101.1:0-1564 GCA_963981525.1 uncultured bacterium
GCTTTCCAGGATGAGAACCTGGCGTCCTAGCCGATGGACGATGGGGCCAAGCTCAGCTTGGCTAACACGACGCTCAGCGTCGGGCCAACCATAACTCAGCTTGCCAATTATACTCGATCTAGGTTACTATTGTCACCATGGCCGTCAAGTACAAGAGTTACGTCAAAAAAATGTATCAGGAACATCAGGAGCTCTTCGACGAGTTTGACGGGGTCCACGCCGCCTACGTCCTCAACAAAGCAGTGAATCAAAAAGAATATAACGACAAAGGCAAAGAAGTTATTAGAGTAGTAGAGGAATGGGAGAACAGACTCTGCTCACGGATGGAAAAAGGCAAAAACAGCACATACTCTCACCGCTTGGCCGATAAGTTCAAAGAAGAGCTCCGCCTCCGCTACTCTCTCATCGATTTTATTGGAGTCGAGGTCAAGGCTCCTGCCACCAAACCAGTTCCACCAGTAATCAAAAAAGAGGTAGAGCAAGAACCATTCCCCGACATTCCCTGGATCACTTTTAGTTAGCTACTAGCACCCCTTCCAGAATATGTTTTTCTGGAATAGCATCTCGCTTGGTCTCTAATGTGATCACTACCTCATCATATCCTAGGTATTCTTGGTCAGAGCTGTAGTCTAGAGAGTAGTGTCCTTCGCCCATTTCCATCATCTCACCAGTAGAGAAGAACTCTAGGGTGGGGGATTTTTTCACTAACCATCCTTCGTAAAAATTATCTCCATCAGGAAATGGCAAGTTGGCCTCGACTCTATGCTTGAGTGGTCCTGCGTCTCGCACGAGATATCCCGTTCCTGTGCTCGCTCCTCCCGACACATCAGCGAGATCTGCCGTCAGAACTCCACTCAGCTCCCACCAGCTCGCCTCCATCCCATCCTTCACTGATTCTTCTTTATTCTCTATTTGCTCCATCTCTCCCGACTCACCTGATTTTATTGAGTTGTAATACTCTCGTCCACCGAGCATTAGTAGTCCGAGTAGCGCAAGAACTAGTATTTTTTTCATCACTAGCTCCTTACTCATCGTGATGGTGCTCCGCTTCATATGCATCTGCCTCGGCCTTATTGGCGTGTATTGTCCCATCAGGATGGTTGGGTGGGGTATAGATAGTATAGAGTCTGAGCGGTGCCTCGCCTACATTAATCACATTATGCTCGCTCCCAGCTGGAACGATAAATACTTCGTCCTCTCCCACCTGTGTCTCCTCACCGTTTACCACAAACTTGGCAACCCCTTCTTCTACGCGAAAAAACTGGTCAACTGTCTTGTGGATCTCGACCCCGATCTCCTCCCCTGCTTGCAGAGTCATTACCACTAACTGCATATGCTTGCCGGTGTACAGTACTTGGCGAAAATTATTGTTAGCGAGTGTTAGCTCTTCGATGTTTCCAGTGTATCCAATCATATTCACCTTTCCTGTTTCTATTAACCCTTCTACTATACCACCATACGTACTATAGGCATATTGACACCCACCAGATTATTCCCTATTATTCTCGAATATGACAATTAATCAAAAAATCCAGTTCACCAAATCAGGTTTTGACGAGCTCAA
>CAXCDZ010000102.1:0-1528 GCA_963981525.1 uncultured bacterium
GAGCTGAGTATTGCCAGGTGGCTTGATCGATATCCCGAGTTAGTGCACGAGGCTGGAGAGCGATATGCGCCCCATATGGTGGCGGGATATGTGTATGAGCTTGCGACTAGGTTTAACACCTTTTATAACAAACATCAGATAGTGGGGAGTGATGAGGAGGGTGAGCGAGTGGAGCTGACACGAGCGGTGGCTAGTGTGATCGAGAGTGGGCTCGGGATACTGGGGATAGAGGCGCCGAAGGAGATGTAGGTTAACGAGCAAATTCTTGCTTCATACGATCGGCGAGGATAGTCTTGATGTATGACTGGTAGGGGACATCCATTTTATTGGCGGTGATTTTGATTGCATCAAGCATGGACTCTGGGAGCCGGAGGGAGATGGTCTTGGTGCTGGGCTTGAGAGCGGAGAAGTCCATTTTGATTTTCTGGAATTGATCTGGGTAATCCAGAACGCTGTGAGTGTCCCAAAAATCTTGTTCGTCCTGAATGGTTTTGAATTTGGGAATGAGTTTATGTTTTTTGTTGGTCATATGATTTCCTTTCTTTTTTATTTTGATCTCTAGCAGAGATGATTCTGACTTGGTTATCTCTAATAGTGTAGGTAATATATAGTAATCTGTTTGAGCTAGTTTTGCCAAAGAGTGTGTA
This sequence comes from uncultured bacterium, assembly GCA_963981525.1. Taxonomy (GTDB): domain Bacteria; phylum Patescibacteriota; class Microgenomatia; order UBA1400; family UBA12108; genus CAXCDZ01. Next base: position 648 of record CAXCDZ010000102.1, read on the forward strand.
TCGGTTCTCGTCTTGTGAATGTTTGATGTCCTCGAAGATCAATTGAGGTTCATTGGCGAAAGCTTGTTCACATTCTTTATAGTGGACTCCGTGTTTGTTCCAGCTTTTGTTAATGTTGTGCAGATCCCAATTGAATGCTAGTGGTTTTGGCATCGTCAGTTGCGACATCTGTATATTACTATAATATACAAAAATGGGAAAGTCAATAGGGGTGAGAAAGATGTGGGAGATGTTGAGTGATACAATGATTTAAATCATTGTATCGCGAGGGTATTTCTACTATCACATTTTTTATAGGTAGTCATATCACTGGGAAATTAATTGATTTCGATATGCTCAATGGCTGTAGCGAGCATTTTAGTAGCGATGATGGGTCCGTCGTTACCTGTGTCTTGAGACACATTCAGGAAAAATTTTGCGGCTGCGTCGATTATAGCTATTTTGTTTTCTTGGCCACTAAATATACTCATAGCTAGAGTAATATCTTCTAGGGAACCATGTATCTCTCCGCGGGAGAATGTGCCATCACTATGGAGAGTGATACCTAGTTGTGCAAGATGTTCTGGGGTTAGTTCGTTCATGTTGATTTTTTCTTATAGATAATGTTTCTTGCAATATTTCTTGCAATTCTTGAGGATGCCACATGATTTTCTTTGCTAGTGCCAGGATGTGGCGAATGTATGTAGGGGTAAGCCATCGCTGCGAGAAGTTCTATTTCTAAAGATTGTTGAATAGGGTCATTGTCGCGTGCTACCATTTCTTGTAGGAAGTCATCAGCTGTTGGAAAAATGAAATCTCCTCTCTGATATGTTCCATCTTTAAGTTGGTGAGGGGTACCCCTTTTTTAGACACGCAGTCTATCACTCGTAGTTGTTAATAAT
>CAXCDZ010000103.1:0-1521 GCA_963981525.1 uncultured bacterium
TTAGTGTATCATTAAGATCATGAAAATGAAGTCTCGAGAGTATCTGTGGAGTGTCTGGCAAGTTCTCAAAAACCCTTGGTACGCTGTGATCAGTACCCTACTCGCCCTACTAATGATCATGCTGGCTGCATGGTTGCCGAACCTGCAACTAGTGGGTAACACGATCACAACAAGTCGACTAGACTGGGGTGAAAAATATAGATTGCTTGCGGGACTAACTGGTTCGATAGCGACAAACTTCCAGCCTGAGGCGATCGCGATGATCATTGCTAGCTCCTTGCTAGCGGGAATCCAAGTTGCACTCGTGATCTACTATATGAGGCAAAAAATCGGAGTAGGGAAAGAAGCGGGGATGGGAATCATGGGAGTTGTGAGTAGTCTGCTGGGAGTGGGCTGTGCGTCATGTGGCTCGGTAATACTCACTAGCTTCTTGGGACTAGGAGTATCTGGCGTGGTGCTATCAAGATTGCCATGGCATGGAGTTGAGTTTGCGCTGATTGGGTTTGTGATAATACTGATGTCAACACTCAGTACAGCGAAGAAACTGTATGAAACGCAGTTTTGTAAATTAAAGTGAAATTGCTATAAAAGCTTACGTGGTTGGGTAAGCGCAATGAAACCAGCAATAGTTGCAGATATTCCCATTAAAACGAACAGAGTCGAAAAACTATAGTTAGCAACGATAATCCCCCCTACTCCCACAGCAAGAGCTCCAAGAAGGTTGCTGTAGATCTTCCAGGTAGAATATTCTCTGACATGCTTACCGCGATCTAGATGTTCGGCAAAGATAACGTCAAAGGCTGGGGTACCAAGCCCCTCGCCGATGCCAATGACAATCTGTACGAGAATAAGTTGGGGAAGACTAGAGACAAAAATCAGTGAAAACCAAGCGAGGGCGCGAAGGAAGAAGCCAGCTATCAAGAGATATTCAGTTTCTCTAATTTGATCACCGTACCGAGAGAGAATATATGTTGTGAGGGTGGTAGCGACGAGAAAAGTACTCCACGTAAAACTGACTTCGATTACTCCTCCACCAATACTCTCGACAAAGACGGCATAGAGAGGGCCCAGGAGATTGGCGCCTACAATGAAGATGCTATTGATAAAAATAAGGGTGCGAAGGGATCGGTTCATAAGGTTATTCTAACCTAATTATTCGTTTCAGTTGTCAAGTATTTCTTGACAACTCAATACACATTCGCAAGTTATTATCAAAGTTTTCACAATAATTATGTGTTATGTAAATATCGAGGTTGAACTGTTGCAAAAAATGCAACAGTTGGGTAATTGGAATGTGCATATTTTGCACTTTCCCTGAAAATTCCCTCAAGTTGAACTATCCGGAATTTCCGGGTAGTTGGATTTGGCAAAATTATTATTTCTTCTTTTTGTCCAGCTTGTCCAGACCGAGACCTTTGACGCCAAAATAAACTACAGCGGCGATGACAATGAAGTCAATGATGGTAGCGACAAAACTCCCCCACATGACTTGAGCTGATCCGATTGAGAAGTAGGCATCCT